>DATKWE010000245.1:0-7230 GCA_035529735.1 Desulfobacterales bacterium
AGATTTTCAGACGCCATGGCCATGGACAGGAGGGCGGCTTGCAGGATATTGATGCGATCTATTTCCGGCGGGTCGACGATCCCGATTCCAATGGAAACCGCAAGGTCATAAATCATGTCGTAAAGATACGCCCGTTTTTTGGGTGTCAATTTTTTGGAATCGGATACGCCGGGAATATGCAAATAAATAGGCAGGATAACCGCTGCAGACACAACCGGGCCGGCCAGAGGTCCCCGGCCGGCTTCATCAATACCCGCGATTCTTGAAAATCCGTTATCAATGCTTTTTTTTTCGAATAACCACAGGTCTTGTCCCATGGAATCACAATCGATCGAGGTTGAGTTCGCCTTAACTATACGGGTTGTTGGGATCCTAATTTTATGAAACCGACAAGATTAAGGTTCACAAAGGACGGTTAATTAATGCGACGTTCTCTTATTCTTGCTGCCTTGCCCCTTAATTTGCGCAGGTAGTATATTTTTGACCGGCGTACACGTCCGAATGTAACCACTTCCATTTTATCGATTATCGGAGAATGTAACGGGAAAATACGCTCAACCCCTATCCCGTAAGATACTTTACGAACGGTGAATGTAGCCTTTGTCCCGCCGCCGCGTTTGCTGATCACAACACCTTGAAAAACCTGAATCCGTTCTTTTTCACCTTCTTTTATCTTTACATAAACTTTAACCGTATCACCGGCGGTAAAATTAGGGAAATCAAGCCGCATCATCTCTCTTTCTATCTGTTGTATTCTTTCCATATTCATCTCCACAATTCATTCATTAGGCTCGTAATTCAGCGGTTTCCGAGCATCGTTTTTTATTCTTTTCTTCCAAACAGTCTGTCAAGTATTACGGCAGCAGCCGACCGCACGGATAGGTGGTTGTAATCGGTATTTCCAAAAACCGGATCGAGTGCGTAATCGGCATCTGCCATAAATTTTTCTGAAAGCCCCCAGCCCGTACCGAATATTAACAGGTAAAGGTGGTCATCTTGGAGCATCTTCCGGAACCCTTTAAAGCTTATATTACGGGGGCTGTGACTGGCGCTGGTAACAACCGTTTTCGGTGAATCTCCGCTGTTTTTACGGATATGTTCGATCACCTCATCCAGAGATTTTTTTATTATGAGCAGTTTCAGGGCTTCTCTACGTTTTGGATTATATTTTGCGCCTGTTCCTTTTAACCAATGCGAAATAATTTTTTCAACCAGGTCTTTCTGGTCGGAAAGGGGCGTAACCACATAAAATGATCGCACGCCGTATGTCTTTGCCACTCTCGATATATCATGCAAATCTAAATTCGTTACTGCAGATGCAATAATATCACCCTTCTTGTTGACCACCGGATAATGCATCAGGGCCATATAAAGATTGGTCGTGTAAGATTTTTTCAATATCGAGGCACCACTTTTTCAGAATTTCAATCTCCTGGCTGCTCAGGGGTCTATTCTCCAGCAAATCCCGCCGTTTCAGGAATGTGCGTATCAGCGACGTTTCAAGCCTCCATTTCTCAATTTCTTTGTGGTTGCCCGATAACAGTACACTGGGGACTTCAACGTCTTCGAAGATCCTGGGTCGTGTATAATGTGCATGTTCTAAAACACTGTCTGAAAAAGAATCTTTTTCAGCCGAGTCCTTGCCGCCGAGCACACCGGGAATCAACCGGGTTACGGCATCGATGATAACCATGGCTGCCAGTTCACCCCCTGTGAGGATATAATCACCGATGGAAATTTCATCATCGATAAAATCGTGGCAAATCCGTTCATCAAGGCCTTCATAACGACCGCAAACCAAAATAAGTCCATCCGATGATGCGAATTCCTGGGCGACACTCTGATCAAAACGTCGCCCTTGGGGCGTCAGCAGAATCCTTTTGGACAACGGCGCTTTTTTTTCAGCAGCCCGGATGGCACCGGCCAGCGGTTCGGGCTTCATAACCATCCCGCAGCCACCGCCGTATGGCCTGTCATCGGTAATACGGTGCTTTCCTTCTGCAAAATCTCTGATATCTATGGCTGATACGGAAATTTTGTCCTGATTTACCGCGCGTCTGATAATCCCGTGTTCCCAAAATGGATTGAACATTTCAGGAAAAATAGTCAGGACAATAAAATTCATCCCCTTAAACTTCACAACCCTTCCGGCAAAGCCACGCGCATGGTCTTATGTTCGAAATCTATTTCCAAAACCACCGATTCAAGCGCGGGAATCAGTGTTTCATTATCATCGTCTTTATTCAGATCCTTGACCACAAAAACGTCGTTACTGCCGGTGGATATTATCGATTCAACACGACCGATGTACTGTTCATCGGTTGTGAAAATTGCAAGCCCGATAATGTCACACCAGTAATAGGAACCTTCTTCGGGTTCAGGAAGAGCGGCCCGTTCGATAAGAAGCTCGGAGCCGATCAAGGTTTCAGCTGCATTCCGGTTTCCAATACCTTCAAGTGATAAAAGAATGCGTCGACCGTGAGGTTTGGCCCATTTTATTGTATAATTTTTTTCGATTTTGCCGGCGCGGACGACAAGAATCGAACTGTCTGGGTTGAAAACAGACAAAGATTCAGCATAAGAATAGACCTTAAGGTTTCCATCTAGTCCATGGGCGCCAACGATTTTTCCAACAGGAAGAAACCCGTTTTTTTCCACATCCCTATTCTATAATTTCAAGAACCGATCGTTTTTTTAATTTGGCTGAAGCAGCGCTCAATATGGTGCGCATGGCCCGCGCCGTTCGGCCCTGTTTCCCAATCACCTTTCCTAAATCCTCCTGGGCCACTTTGAGCTCTAATACCGAGGTTTGGTTCCCCTCTACCTCTGAAACTTCAACGACTTCCGGATTATCAACCAACGCCTGGGCAATATACTTGATCAGATCTTTCATAGCTCAATCTCCTTTGCTGGCTTATGAGTAGGGGTAAAGATCTTATGCAAGCTAAGCAAAAAAACCTTCTTCTTTCAAAAGGTTTTTTACAGTGTCTGTAGGAATGGCGCCCTGATCAATCCAGTGCTTGATCCGCTCTTGTTTCAGAACAACCTTGGCCGGATCTGTCAAAGGATTATATGTTCCGACATTTTCCAGGTATTTACCGTCCCGGGGGGATTCACTATCCGCAACAACAATTCGGTAAAAAGGTCTTTTCTTTGCGCCGTGTCTGGCCAATCTGATTTTTACTGACATATAAATTTCTCCTTCAAAACGACGGCAGACCCAAGCCTAACCCTCGCATGCCGCCTTTGTTGACTTTTTTAACCATTTTCATGATTTGAGTGTAATTTTTAAGCAGCTTATTGATATCCTGTACACTGGTTCCACTCCCTTTAGCAATCCTTTTGCGGCGGCTTCCCTTTATCAAAGTATACTGGCGTCGCTCCAAGGGGGTCATGGAATTAATAATCGCTTCGATCTTAACAAATTCCTTTTCGTCAACTTCGAGATTTTTGAGCTGCTTCATTTGACCCATTCCGGGTATCATATTCATGAGTTCTGACATAGAACCCATTTTCCGTATCTGAACCATTTGATCACGAAAGTCTTCGAGTGTAAACTCATTTTTTCTTAACTTTTTTTCTAGTTCCAGCGCTTTTTTTTCGTCAACGACAGACTGGGCCTTTTCTATTATGGTGAGGACATCACCCATCCCAAGTATCCTTGAGGCCATTCTGTCCGGATGAAACGGCTCCAGATCGCTGAGTTTTTCACCGACACCGACAAATTTTATCGGTTTGCCGGTTATCGATTTTATCGACAAGGCTGCTCCGCCACGCGCATCGCCATCCATCTTTGAAAGGACAACGCCGCCAATATCCAAGGTCTTGTTGAATGATTTGGCGATATTAACAGCGTCCTGACCTGTCATGGCATCGGCCACCAAGAGAATATCGGCGGGTTTAACTGCGGCCTTGATACGGGAAAGTTCATCCATCAATGCCTCGTCGATATGTAGACGACCGGCAGTATCGATGAGCAGTGTATCGCAGCCTGTTCGGTGTGCCGTCGTCCTGGCTTCCTGACAAATTTGTACCGGGTCCATTTCCAGGCTGGATGGAAAAACGGGAACAGACAATTGCTGGCCGAGTTTGGTCAACTGGTCAATAGCGGCAGGACGGTAAACATCTGCCGGAACCAGATACGGCTTTTTCCCCTTTTTCCTCAAAAAAGCAGCGAGCTTGCCCGCGGTGGTCGTTTTGCCGGATCCCTGCAACCCGACCAGCATGACCGATACCGGCACAGGCCCTGAAAGGTTCAGGTCTTCAAGGCGCCCCCCCATGAGCTCCGTCAGTTCATCGTTGACGATTTTGACAACCTGCTGGCCGGGTGTCAGGCTTGCCATAACTTCCTGCCCCAGCGCACGTTCCTTAATATCGGAAATAAACTTTTTTACAACTTTGTAGTGTACATCGGCCTCAAGAAGTGCCATTCTGACTTCTTTTAGGCCCTCCTCGATTTTTTTTTCCGTTAACTTGCCGTGGCCCTTAAGTTTTTTAAATACGGCATTCAGTCTGTCACTCAAATTATTAAACATAAAAGCACCGATAATATCTCAATATTGAAAACGCAAAATGTAATAGTTAAATAATATTATGTCAAGATTAAATAAAATCGTTTCGCCATTTTATTTTTAATTTTCGTACTTAATTTCGAAAACGATACGGCCAAGTATAGACGCTTGACAAATGCATGTAATCATAGTCTGTTTTGACAGAGTCCATAGATTTGTCAAGGGTGTGGACCGACCGATCTCCCATGAATTAAACGGAAAGGTTTGAAATGTTGTCAGATATTAAAGAACTTACGAAAGACCAGCTTATTTTATGGCTTGAAAACCGAAATATCAAGCCTTATCGTGCCAAGCAGATCCTCAAGTGGATCTATGTGCGCCAAGCCGACACTTTTGAGATGATGACCGACGTGGGAAAAGATATCAGAAAATGTCTTGCACGCCATTTCTCCATCAACCGGCTTGAGAAGGCGCGCACCGAAACGTCACAAGATGGTTCCAAAAAGTTTCTTTTTAAACTCATCGATGGAAAATATATCGAAAGTGTGCTCATTCCGGAAAAGAATCATTATACACTGTGTATATCCAGTCAGGTGGGATGTGCACAAGGATGCAGGTTCTGTCTCACCGGCAGGGGCGGATGGGTTCGAAATCTCACAAAAGGCGAAATCATCGCCCAAGTGCGCGATGTGGCCAATGATCTGGACAACTCAAAACGTCTCACCAACATTGTCATGATGGGGATGGGTGAACCCCTGGCCAATTATTCCAATGTGGTCGGTGCGGTTGGTACCATCACGGACAGTGAGGTCGGGTTGGGATTTTCAGATCGAAGGCTGACGGTTTCTACGTCGGGTTTTGTTCCCAAGCTTTCCCAATTGGGCCGCGACACAGGGGTGAATCTGGCCATATCATTGAATGCCACAGACAATAAAACCCGGGACATGCTGATGCCCATCAACCGAAAATATCCTCTGGAAAGCCTGCTGGATGCGTGTGCCAGATACCCTTTAACGCCCCGCCGCAAAATCACCTTCGAATACATTATTATAAAGGGGGTCAACGATTCAGAAGAAGACGCAATACGTCTTGCCGGACTCCTGAGGCCGATACGGGCAAAAATCAACCTTATTCCATTTAACACCTTCGAAGGGAGCGACTTTGAGCGTCCCGAAGAACATGTCATTCTTACCTTCAAGGAAATTCTCAACAAGAACAATTATACCGCCGTCATTCGACAGAGCAAAGGACAGGATATTTCCGCGGCCTGCGGTCAGCTCAGCACTAAATCTAATGCGACTTAAAGGCTTGTTATTCAAGTAATTTTCAGTGAACGGGGCTCAACTCCACAACCGGCGACGCAGCGCCGGAAAATGATTTAAAACAGCTGCAATTTTTTTTTAAAAAAAGTGAAAATTTTCGCTTGATTTTTTCATAGATGTGATTAAAGTGAATGATTATATTTTCTTACTTCTCATTACAGGAGCCACAAAAAATGGATGATGGAACATCACTTTTACAATGTCCCAGTAAAGATGCGGCCAAAGATGAAATTCAGGAGGATTTTGAAGAACCTCCGGGTATACTTCTATCATTAACCAACCTGCACCCCAGACCCCAGGAAATTATTCCCCCCCGGCAAACGGCGGTCGTTTTGCCCTTCGCCGTCAGACGACAGCCCAAAACATCCAGTAAAACCAGGGCATTTCGACGCAAGTTCTTTCCAAATGCAAATGACAAGGAATGGAACAACTGGCATTGGCAGATCAATCATCGAATACATACGATCCTTCAACTTCGTCGGTTGTTAAACCTTTCAACAGAAGAAACCGATGCGTTGGGAAATTTGTCGGTCAAACTGCCGTTGGGGATAACGCCCTATTATATGAGCCTTATCTCCCGGGAAGACCCTAATTCTCCTTTGAGACGAACGGTGGTTCCGACGGTCCACGAATTTTTTAAAGCACCCGAAGAAGCCGACGACCCCCTTTGCGAAGATCGTCAGAGTCCTGTGCCGGGCCTCGTCCATCGGTACCCGGACAGAGTTCTTTTACTCGCTCACGACTTTTGTTCCACCTACTGCCGGTATTGCACACGATCACGGGTTGTCGGGCATGGCAGATTGTACCCTTCCCGGGAGCGCCTGGAAAAAGCCATGGATTATATCCGGGCCGACACTCAAATCCGGGACGTTCTTATTTCCGGAGGGGATCCGCTGACGTTGAGCGATGATCGCCTCAATTGGATTCTCACAAAGCTGCGGCAGATACCCCACGTGGAGATTGTGCGCATCGGAACGAAAGTTCCGGCTGTTTTGCCCCAGCGGATCACACTTCAGTTGGTCCGAATGCTGCGACGGCATCATCCGATATGGATGAGTCTTCATTTCACCCATCCGGATGAATGCACGCCGGAAGCCTATCGGGCCTGTGCCATACTGGCGGATGCCGGCATTCCCCTAAATTCTCAGACGGTGCTTTTGGCGGGAATTAACGATACCGTCGATACCATGACGGAACTGATGCACCACTTGCTGAAGATGCGGGTGAGACCCTATTATCTTTACCAATGCGACCCCATTTCAGGATCTTCACATTTTCGCACGTCCGTAGAGAAAGGATTGGAAATCATCAGAGGATTGAGAGGTTTTACCAGCGGCTATGCCGTCCCCACCTATGTGATCGATGCCCCCGGGGGAGGCGGCAAGATTCCTGTAATG
>DATKWE010000246.1:0-14571 GCA_035529735.1 Desulfobacterales bacterium
TCAAGCTCCCTCTGATTCATTACTAACTTTCTTTTCATTCTTTTTCTCTCATCCATCACTTTCACCTCCCGATTAGGCTTTAAACTTGGGCTTGGAGCAAGCAAATCGGGTACCTGCTCCTTGACCTCGTGGCCCCGAGGCAACCCAAGGATTTTAAATCCAGTTAATTTAGTTTTGCTTTCTTATTTTTATTTGCCATGCTGATTGCCAATAACCGTTGCTGATCCTCCCTTGGCATCAGCTTTATCTCATCTGGCGTGAGAACCGCTCCAGCTTTGGCTTTTGCTTCAATCCGGGATTGCAGTCTTACCCTTTCGATTTCAGATTTTTTTTGTTCAATTTCTTTTTCAATTTCTTCAATCTGTGTTTGATATTTTGTTTGAATATCCATCTTTTTCACCTCCTTCCAATTTACATTTTCCCTCCGGGAAGGGTTCTTAATGCATCGTCTGAAAATTTCCTGAACCCCTGTACCAAATTTTTAATTGTATCCTGACTCTGTTGCAGGAGATCTTTTCTCCTTATCTCTAACTGGCCAATCAACTTTGACAAGGCTCTAATCTCCTGTGAGTAATCTTCCCTTTTCCTCAGAAACTTCTTACTGACGTTAATGTATGGTTCACCTTCTCGATCATGAAATATGGATTTATTGATTTCTACCGATCTTATGTTCAAATGACGCCTTGCTTCCAAATCCTTTTTTGTCCTGACAAGCTTTGTGCGCCTTGGGGGTGCGTCAGGTCCCCTTTCCAGTTCCTTATTCACCAGTCCCTTCTGTTCCAACCACATCTTTTGCGCTATGTATGCCCTTCTCAACTTCAACCTCAGCATAGTGATTTCTTCGTCAAGGCTACCTAACTTAACGTAGGGCAGAAGCTCTATTTCTTTTTCCGTCAATTCCGAGCAATAAAGGCCGTGTGTGACAGCAGCCTTATTGCCAGGTTGAAATTGATTCTTGTTTTTCCATGACTTGACGACTCCGCCATGCATCCGACATCGTCCATTTGGCATTGCAAAAGATTGACATGGTCTGCTTGATCTAGTTTTGGCTTCGCACTTGCTTCCAACCGGTTTCTTGCGATTATCTTTTGTCCATCTTGACATATTACATGGTCTCCGTTTTCTGTATTTTTTTATTTTCATTAAATGTATAGACATACTTCCCTTTAAACATCCGTTTTAACAGGTCTAATTTTGAGTATACAAGGAGGTCTTTTATTTTGAATATCCTTTTATTATCCACTGAAACTCATTAGTCTTTGAACTAAAATAAACAAATCATAGGATTAATTTCCTATTTTTTCCTGAACAAAAAAAGGCCTGAAATATTCAGACCTTTGCACTATGCTGCTATTTTACCGTTGATTTTAAAAGGAGTTAGACTTCTAAAATAAGAATTTTGATATGGTGGTTTTCGGCTCGCCGGTAGCGTATGATGACAATGCGATCCGTGCTGTGGAAACGGCCGTGGAAATGCAGAGGTGCGCAAAAAAAATCGATGAAAAACTATACAAAAAAAATGGATTGAGGCTGAAAATCGGCATCGGCATATCAACAGGAAAGGTATTTTCCGGCATTTTGGGCTCATTGAGAATCAAAGAATTTACGTCCATAGGAATGCCGGTCAATATCGCCGCACGGCTGCAAAGCATGGCAAAGGGCGGTGAAATCCTCATCAGCGATGCGACGTTTCAAAAACTTTCGGGCGAAATAAAAGTTGAAACCCTCCCTTCAGTCACCGTAAAGGGGCTTGACCAACCGATTACGGCTCACAAAGTTGAACCCTGATGGGTCTTGTTTGTTTTTTTAAGGGCAAGATAGATTCTTTATGGCCGTGGAATTAATCTTTTGGCCGAACCGTAAAGCCTGCCCGAATGTCTTGGCCTGAAATACGAACAGCTTCAGCAGTGTCGGGATAAACGGCAGTTATTTTTATCTCTCCGGTCTTAAGACCCGGTATAAAGAATTGGTGACCGTCCACGCCCTGCAAGGTATCCGTAATGTTATAAACTTCAAATATGTCCCCGGGCTTTATTCCCACCCGTTCTCCAGAGGATAGGATGATCTTATCGTCAACGGTCGAAGTAATGTATCCTGTCCAGGGATCTAATACCACGGCATTGCATATTTTTTCACCCATATCAACCGCAATGTGCTTAAAAATATCATCTTTTATATACGCCTTAATTTCAGCGTCTGCATCGGTGGATTCCAGGTCTGATTCATCGATTTCGATTTCGCGCATAAAACTTTCGTCGAGAAGCTTTGCGCCGGTCTCGGTATCGTATATTTCAGCCACAATCTGCACTTGGACATAGTGATGAATGTCTTTAAACCACCAGATCCCCTCTTTCCTTTTATCGACGCGGACATCATTTAATGCTCCGGTTACAATTGAATTCAAACCGGACCGTCTGCCGGACTTGACCAGATCATAGTTGTCGATCCGGCCGGATGCCTTCCTGGTTAACTTTACCAAGAAATCGGGATAGCCGGAATCGCCCGGTTTTTCCAAAAGGACGTTCGGGCATGAAGACATTATCTTTTCCGTTAGATCGATTAAAAAGCTTTGTTGCATCTCCGTATCAGCAAAAGCGGTTTTGTTTTCAAAAAGCGCAATGCCAATCCTTTTTTTCAAATCACTGTCTGGAGCCCGAAGATTTCTGACCATTCGCTTGGTTTTTCTCTCCATGGACGAATAAGTTGAACACCCCGTAGTCAATGATAAAATTAGGGATAAAAATAAAATAGCAGCAACGTGATACCGAGTTACAACGTGCGTTTTGGTTGTTTTGGACATTATGTATTCCCTTCGAACACCGCCGCAACTCTGGCCGTGATTCCGCCCCTGGCTGTGAAATCCCCGGTAACCTCCATAAATTTGGGTGCCAGAACGGCAACAAGATCATCGAGAATCCGGTTGACCACATGCTCATAAAAAATACCGACATTCCTGTACTGCAACAGATAAAATTTCAAGGATTTCAGTTCAACGATTTTCTCGTCCGGCCGGTACTTAATGGTTATGCACCCCATGTCGGGCAAGCCGGTCATGGGACATACCGATGTATATTCCGGTTGTCGGATGACGATATCAACGTCTCTTCGGGATCGATATTGATATTCGATGGGGGTCAGAACGTCGGTCTTTACAATGTCCGGACTTTCAATATTGTATTTTATATGCTTTTCAAAGGTCGGTGTCATTTTTTTGCTCCATTATATTTTAAATTTTCAATGGGTCAGTATTATCCACCCTTTAATAATTAAGAAAACGTTTGGTGTCAAATAAACCCTTATTATTTTTGAATCATCTCCAAAAGAATCGATTATTTTGAAAGGATCCAAGGGGTCAAGGGTCCAAGGATTCGAGTGAAATGCTTAAGAATTACAGAGAGCTGAAAGTTTGGCAAAAATCGTACAGGCTCTGTTTGGATCTTTCTATAATAACAAAAAAATTTTAAAAAAAGAAAGATAGGGTCTGACATCTCAGATCAGAAGGGCCGCCGTATCGATTCCTTCAAATATCGCAGAAGGATATGGCAGGAAGACAACTGCAGACTCCTTGACCCCTTGAATCCTCGACCCCTTTTCTCCAACTATATTGGAGAAGAACCTTATTTTTAACTGCCGGGGACAAGGCGGTTAGAGAGAATCTTGACATCGAAGGTTTTTTCTGTTAACGGATCAATTTTATTGTAAAAACTCCTAACAAAAAGGTGCCGCAAATGAGTTCCCTCGATGAGCTGATTCTCAGATCCACCAAAGAAATCGTCATAAAATTCATCGAAACCGGAAGGCTGGGCCCCGCCGGTTTTAACGAGACATTCAAGTCTATCTACCAAACTGTGGAAGAAACAGTGAAAGGTTTGGAAGAAACTCCTGAAAAATCCGAAGAGTAAGCGGTGACGGTTTCGAAAAAAATCGAATACGTGTTTAATGAGAAATCCGGGTTAGTGGGCTTCAGCCCAATTGCTGCCCGATCCCACATTCACCTTCAGTGGCACCTTGAGGTCCCAGATCCCTTCCATGGTTTTTTTCACAAGATTTTTAACGGGTTCGAGCTCTTCCGGAGGGACTTCAAACACGATTTCATCATGCACTGAAAGGAGCATCGCACTTTTAAAGCCTTTTTCCCCGAAGGCGGCATCCACATGGATCATGGCCAGTTTTATAAGGTCAGCGGCTGTCCCCTGCACCGGCGTATTGATGGCGGTACGTTCTGCAAACTCCCGGACCATTTTGTTGGGGCTGTTGATATCCGGCAGAAGTCTGATGCGGCCCAGAAGGGTACTGGTTCTTTGGGTCTTTCTGGCGTCTTCGATGGTCTGGTCGATAAACCTTTTCACACCTTTATATCTGGAGAAATAATTGTCGATATAGGTTTTGGCCATTTTACGGCTGATGCCCAGCTCTTTGGAAAGGCCGTAAGGACTCATACCATATACAATACCGAAATTAATCACTTTGGCCTGCCGTCGCAATTCCGGCGTTATAAACGACGGAAAGACCTGGAACACCTCAGTTGCCGTTCGTGTGTGAATGTCCTCATCAACTTTGAAAGCTTGAATCAAAATTTCATCATCGGCATAATGGGCCAGGATACGGAGTTCTATCTGGGAATAATCTGCGGAAACCAGCGTCCAACCCTTTCTGGGAACAAATGCTTTGCGAATTTCTATCCCCTCTTCCGTTCGGATGGGTATATTCTGCAGGTTCGGATCAGAGCTGCTCAATCTTCCGGTGGCGGTCACCGTTTGATTGTAAGAGGTATGAATTCTTCCGGTTTCCGGATGAACGAGATCGAGCAGGGCATCCGTATAGGTCGATTTCAGCTTGGCAAGGGTTCTGTGTCTTAAAATTAGTTCAGGGAGTTCATGCTTGTCTGCAAGGGATGTCAACACGCTAACATCCGTTGAATATCCGGTTTTTTTCTTGGTCTTTTTTTGAACCGGCAGTTTGAGTTTTTCAAACAGTATCTTTCCAAGCTGCTGGGTCGATTTTATGTTAAATTCTTCGCCGGCAATTGAATATATCATTTTTTCGAGCAACTCGAGCTGGTGTTCAAACGATTTTGAGAGATCCTGGAGCTTTTCCCGGTCAACACATATGCCGGTCATTTCCATTTTCATCAAAACAGGCACCAGGGGCATTTCGACTTTTTCAAACAGTTCCATCAAACCGGAGGCTTTGATTTTCGGCATCAGAACATGATAGGCCGCTAATGTAACATCTGCATCTTCGCAAGAATAGGGGGCGGCCTTTTCAATGGGAATTTCTGCAAAACCTATGTTTTTTTTGCCTTTGCCGGCAACTTCCTCGTAGGTAATTGTTTTGTGATCCAGAAAATCGAGGGCGATCTGGTCCAGGTTGTGGGCACGTTTTGAAGGGTCGATCAGATAGGATGCCAACATGGTGTCGAAGATAACGCCGGCCAGATTTATTCCGTGTCGCTTGAGAACCATCCAGTCATATTTTATATTTTGACCGACTTTTTTGATCTCCGGATTTTCCAGCACCGGTTTCAACTGTTTCAATACTTCTTTAAGCTCGAGCTGTGCGGGTGCATCCGGATACGTATGGGCACAGGGAATATAAAACGCCTCATGAGGCTTAATGGAAAAGGACAAACCCACGATCCGTGCCGCCATCGGATTCTTGGAGGTGGTTTCGGTGTCGACGGCGAATATTTCGGTGGTTTCCAGGCGAACGAGCAGATCCGACAGTGCCGGCATGTCAAATATCGTGCGGTAATTTTTATTTGAAAGATCGGCCTTCTGAGGGAAGGCTTGCTGCAATTGTCTGAATTCCAGCGTTTTAAAAAGGCCGGACAGCTTGCTGTTGTCCGGAGGTTGGCATTTTAAGTTTTCAGGATTGAATGGAACCGGCGCATCCGTATCGATTTTAACCAGTTTTTTGCTCAAAAAGGCCTGGTCTTTGTATTGAACAAGATTTTGATGCTGTTTTTTCTTTGTAATCGTTTCGATTTGTTCATAAAGATGCTCAAGGTTTCCGTAGGTTTGAATCAAAGACAGGGCGGTTTTGGATCCGATGCCGGGAACGCCGGGGATATTGTCCGACGAATCGCCGGAAAGCGCCATAACATCGATCATTTGTTCGGGCTCAACACCAAAAGATTTTCTAACGCCTTCTAAATCGATGATTTTTTCTTTCATGGGATCCCAGATAATGGTCGTATCGGTGACCAGCTGTATGAAATCTTTGTCCCCGGTGACCATTACAACGGAAAATCCGGCCGCTTCAGCCCGTCGTCTGAAAGTGCCGATAAGATCATCCGCCTCAAAACCCTGCATTTCCATAACCGGGATGTTGAATCCATGGGTGATTTCCTTTATATAGGGGACTTGAACCGACAAGTCTTCAGGCATGGGGGGACGATTGGCTTTGTAGTCCGGGTATATTTCGTGCCGGAAGGTCGGCCCCTTGACATCAAAAAACATCGCCACATACTCCGGGGATCGATCTTCAATGAGTTTTATTAACATTCGGGTGAACCCGAACGCTGCATTTGTTGGAAGTCCCTTTGAATTGCTCAACCCCCGTATGGCGTGGTAGGCACGGTAAATATATGCACTGCCGTCTATTAGATATACGGTTCTGTCATTTTTCATATGGATTCATATGGTGTTGCAGGCTGCGTTCGTTCCGGCTCGGTGCCGGTTGACACGGCTCCTTTGTTGCATTAATTTTGATGGCGTCGTAAAAAGTCCCATCTACTACGCCTTGGATATGAACCTTTTTACTTCGCCATCTATAGTTGAATTCATGACTTTTTACGAGATCATCAATCTTTAACCACAATATATTGTTGAGCGTTCTGTTCCTATCATTAATTCAGTAAAACAGCAAGATCGCTCGAGGAATCATAACATGAAACCCGGCAAGATAATTACCGAAGATGATGAAATCAAAAGAGCACTCGAAAACGCACGGACCATTGCCATTGTGGGTTTAAGCCCCAAACCCGAAAGGGACTCCAACAGCGTCGCTAGATATCTCAAAAATCAAGGATACAGAATAATTCCGGTCCGGCCCGGGCAAAAAGAAATTCTGGGAGAAAAAGCGTATGCCACACTGGATGATATCCCGGAAAAAGTGGATATTGTGGACGTATTCAGAAATTCCGCACAGATTGTGCCCCATGCCCTTGAAGCCGCCCGCCTGTCGCCGAAGGTCTTCTGGATGCAGCTGAACATCGAAAACCCGGAAGCCGCAGCACTTTTAACAGAAGCAGGCGTTGATGTGGTGATGAACAAATGCATAAAGATCGAACATGAAAAGCTCTGTAAAAAGAACGTCTTATAGAGAAAAGCGCCGCATTGGCAGACAAAGCGGCTGCCACTGCTGCAGGGAGAAACCGCCTTTCTGCTGGAGATGCCGGTGCGGCTTTGCTATTTGTCAGGAATGCATGTTGGAAAATTTTTGGGGGATGTCTTGCAACGGAATAACCTGGAACTGCCCGGACTGCGGTGATAACAATGGGTTCGGCAACCAATAACCGACCCATATAATAAATTTACGGCTCAGATTTTCTTCAATCCGTGGAAGTCAATGTTTTTTATGTGACGTCTTCTTGCCACCTTATTTCTAAATCAAGGATCTTTGTGATGTCCTTCAAGCTGTGTATATGAAACTCAGCGGAAAGGGATCTGTTTTGATACGCCACAAACGGCACCCCCGCCGCTTTTGCCGCAATTTCGTCGAGGTTCGAATCCCCTACATATAACGCATTGTTTGGTTCTATTCCAAAATGGTCCAGAATCTTGATCAGCGGGTCTGGGTGAGGTTTGGGATGCTCCACGTCCATGGAACTGACCACAAGGTCAAAATACCCTTCCAGGCCGTGTTCGCTGAGAACCCGGTCCATGGTGTCCGATCGGTTGGTTGCAACTGCGGTTTTATATGTCGGCCTGAGCATTTTAAGGAGCTGTTTTAAATGGGGTTCCATGACCATATATTTTAAAAACGGGAGATAGCTCATATTTTTACGATAACTCTGGGCCGCTCGGATATCGTCCGGGTCATTACAGAGGAATTCAATGGACTGGTCGGCGGTATGGCTGTGACAGTAAGCAAATTGATCGGGGGTCAATGGCGGCTGACCGAGATGGTCCAATATCTGATTATAGTAAGCAATGTTGGCCTTGGTTGTGTCGAACATAACGCCGTCACAATCGAAAGCAACAACTTTGATGTTTTTCATCTTATTTTTTGGGGTTTGTCGGCCGGTCTGAGATATAACCGTAAACATAGATTTTAATCTCCGGCCGTATTTTGCTGTCTGTTGTTAATTTGATGGTATCGAAATAGCGGCCCGTGTCATTTTTCAAGTTTTCAACCGTCAGAACATATTCCATATTTTCTGAGGATTTATTTTTTTCCAGCGTATAACGGATGTATTTTCCATTAATTGCCGTGATGTCGGAAATTTTGAACGGATACTTTTTTTCAGGTATGATCTTTACGGTTGATTTTATTTTATCGCCGGGAAAACCGCGCAGAGTGGCCCGCTTCGGGACGATGGTAACAAAGTTTTCAACATTACCAGAAACGGTCAGGTGAAGTACGGGTTGGTCGGGTGTATCGGTTTTGACCGTTATTGTTTTGGTGAGTGTTCTTCCACCGTATCCCGATGTATCGACTTTAATGACAATCTTTCCCTCGCCGCCGGCAGGGATCTGTCTCGGGTATGAGACAGCGGTACACCCTCAGCCGGTTTTGACGCTCTCAATCTTCAGCAGAGCGGTTCCTTTGTTTTGTATGACAAAATCATGTGTTATTTCAGTGCCGTCTGTAACCGGAGCAAAGGTGTAACGGCTTTCCGGTACAAAGGCGGATGGTGATTGAGGTGTTTGTTTCGAGACGCCAAAAGCGCTGGTTTGGGAAAAAACCATGCAGAACAGTAGAAAAAAGGCAGCACAGATTTTAAATTTCATTTTAAAAAATTCCTATAAATAATAAGCTGTTATGCGGTTTAAAAAATCCGATTCTCGACCCAATTATCCGGTTACCCGACAGGGCATGAACAGCTTATTTAAGTTGCATCCTTTGGAATGTCAAGTTACAATATTTCCGTATTTCTACAGTGTGCCAAATTCTTCAATCCCCGGATCTGAATACAGGATTTAAGTCATAAAAAACGGGTCCACATCCAGCACAACCTTGACATCCCGGTTTAGGATGGCTGCCCTGTTCTCAAACCACATCTTATGAAGAAACCTGTGGAGCGGTTTTACGTTTTGGCCTTTTAGAAATATTTGCCACCGGTAGTGTTTGGCGATCTTTGGAATCGGCGCTTCAATGGGGCCTAAAATCTCCAAAGATCTCAAGAAGGATCTATCGCTTCTTTTTAAATCAAAGCAGAGGTCACCCAGCGCTTGGGCATGGTGCCGGGTTTTTTCTTTGTTTTTCCCGGAAATTTTAAGTTGGACCATCCTTGAAAATGGGGGATAATTTAGATTTTCACGGAATCCGATCTCATCGTTGTAAAAGGCCTGAAAGTCCTGTGCGGTCGCATATAAGATGCTGGAATGATTTGGATTATAGGTTTGGAGGATTACATTTCCGGGTACAGACCCCCGCCCGGCACGCCCGGCGACCTGGGCCAGAAGCTGAAAGGTTCGTTCTGCGGCTCGAAAGTCCGGAAAGTTGAGAGAGAGGTCTGCACAGATAATCCCCACCAGGGTAATATTCGGATAGTCATGTCCTTTGGCCACCATCTGAGTCCCCACCAGAATATCGATGGTTTGGTTTCTCAGGCCTTTTAATATTTTGATAATCGATCCTTTTCTCCGGGTGGTATCACGATCCATCCTAGCCACGGTGGCATCCGGAAAAAGGGTCTTCACCGTAGATTCGATCTTTTCAGTGCCGAGTCCCAGCAGCCTGATCTTTGAGGACCCGCAGGTCTTGCAGTTCGATACCGCCGCCCGTGTAAAACCACAGTAATGACATTTATATGCATTGGCCGTTCGGTGCAGTGTCAGAGAAATGTCGCAGTTTTTACATTGTATGGCTTCACCACAGGCTGAGCAGACCGGATAGCTGGCGAAGCCTCGCCGGTTCAGAAAAAGGAGAACTTGCTCACCATGTGCAAGGGTTGTTCTCATTGCCTCGTGGAGCTCCGGAGTAATAAAACGCCGGATTCCCCTGACATCTCTATTTTTTCGCAGATCGACCATTGTTATTTTGGGCATCGGTCGTTCTTCAACACGTTTCTTTAGTGTAACCTCCTTAAATTTATTTGTTTTAACATTATAGTAGGACTGTAGAGACGGCGTGGCGGATCCCAGAAGGGCAACACCGTTTTGAAGCTTTGCCCTTACCACGGCAAGATCTCTGGCATTGTATCGCAAACCACTGTCCTGTTTGTAGGATGTGTCATGTTCTTCATCGACGATGATAATCCCGATATTTTTAAACGGTGCAAAGACGGCAGATCTGGCACCAATGGCGATGGCGACGTCACCCCGGACAATTCGGGTCCACTGATCATAGCGTTCTCCGGGGGAAAGTGCGCTGTGAAGAACGGCGACGCGCTCACCAAATCGTGCCCGGAAACGCCGCTCCATCTGTGATATAAGGGCGATTTCAGGAACCAGAACTAAAACGGAATAACCGCCCTTGATGGCCTTTGCCGCAAGTTGCATGTAAACTTCGGTCTTGCCGCTGCCGGTCACGCCGGTTAAAAGGCAGGTTGAAAATTTTCGACCCAGAGATGCCATTACGGTGGAGACCACAGTTGTCTGTTCCTGGGTAAGATTGTGCGGGATGTCCGAGTTGATGGTTTCACCCAAGGGATCGCGATAAACCCTTTTATAATAAATTGAAATATAACCGTCCGCTTCTAAATGTTTGATTAAGTTCGGGGCAGACGGAACCGCAGCCTTTAATTTTCTCACCGAGATTTCACCCTGCGCTTCGATCATCTCAACGATTTTTTTTCTTGAATTGGAAAGACCGTCTACCGGCATATTTGAACCGGTCAATGCGACATGCCGTTCTACCTTCGGCTTTGTTGTTCCACCTTTAAGCGTACACGTATGCTCAATAAGCCCTTGACCTTCCATGGCATACATCAGGGCATTCGGGATTTGCTTATGGAGTTTTTTTCGGAGTTCTTTTAGGCGGCAGGGTGCTGCCGTCAGCAGATTTAAAATCTCGTTTTCCAAAGGTGTAACCGAATTCTTGGCAAGCGCTTGTTCCCCTTTTGCTTTAATGGTCATAATATGGTCGTCGCAGACATTGAGTCCGCCAGGCAGTGCGCACTTAATGACATCTCCGATTGGATGCATGTAGTAATCGGCAATCCATCTAAAGAAAGGTATCATGGATGACGGAAACAGTGACGCTTCGTCAAGAATATCCAGAACCGTTTTTATCTCTTCCGGATGGATTTCTTTGCAGGAACCCAAAATATATCCCGTTACCCTGCGCCGACCAAAAGGAACCAGAACCCTTTTTCCTGTGGTGGCCAGCGGTGAAAGATCTTCCGGAACGCTGTATGTATACGTGTTATGTACCGGAAGGGCTATGGCAACCTCTATGTAAATCGAAGGGAATGTCAATGTGTTAAGTGCCTTGTTGTTATACGTACAAAGAAAACATGATGGTTAGCAGTGGCTTTTTTCTTGACAGCCAACCGGCTTTTTTTTAAGCTGTTTTTGGAAACTATCCGTGAAAATTAGATATTTTAAAAACATTTCGATTCAATGACAATACCATTGAAATCGGATAAAATCGTACAGCGTTCTTTATAAAACCTTTCCGAATATAGCGTTAACGTCGATATTTTTCAACCATTTCTAAAACAGTTATGCGCATCGCCGGTTTTGAAAAAATTAACGTTTTCATACTCTCAAAACGCACACCCGAAAAAAATCCAAATATCCTGTTTGGGCGATCCGCGCCACAACTTTTTATGAACGCACTTAAAAAGGAGATAAAATAAACATCTCGGAAATTCTACCACCGATTAAAGGAGGAAAATATGCATAAGATTGCAAAACAATCCATGGTATTTTTGTTGATTGCAACGCTTGTTCTGGTCCCATTCGGGACTTCCGCCCTGGCACGGGAAGTGTCCATAGATGAGAAAAATACCGCCGTCGCCATGACCGCTGATCTCGTGTTTGTCAGACCGTTGGGAATCGTTGCCACCGTTTTGGGGTGCGCCGTTTTTGTTGTATCTCTCCCCTTCTCGGCTCTGGGGAGTAACACCAAAGAGGCCTCCCAAAAGCTGGTGAAAGAACCCGCCCAATTTACCTTTAAAAGGCCGCTGGGAGATTTTTAGATTTTTTATAGTTCATTTAACTTTTTATAAAGATGGATCGGCACGTTTAAACAAGGAGGTCAGATGGCTGCTAAAAAACGTCATGGGATTGAAGTGTTGACTCAATTCGCAATGGAAGTGATCCGCCGTTCAGGTGAAGAGGCGCTTTTGTATTATGGCAAAGGGAATCCCCGTATTAAATTCGATGAAGAGCTTGTTACAGAGGCGGATTCCCATCTGATTGAATTTTTTCAGGATCAGCTGGACAATCGTTTTCCTGAACATCAGGTGTTTAAAAACAATCCAGCGAACACGGATTATACCCATGATGAAAAGCGCTATATATGGATATTTGATCCATTGGACGGTGTGGCCAACTTTCAGGCGGGCATTCCCATATGGGGCGTTTCTCTGGCGCTCATTGAAAATTTCTGGCCGATTTTCGGCGTGTTTTATATGCCTGCAACCGGCGATCTTTTTCATGCACGGGCCGACCAAAACGCTTTTCTGGGAGATGAAGAAATTCGCGTTTCAGATATGAAGAATATCAACGACGAGAGTCTTCTCTTCACGTATTCACGATTTCACCACCGTTACCGCTCAACATTTCCGGGGAAAATCCGCGATCTGGGCTGCACCGGCGCACACATATGTTATGTGGCCATGGGTCGTGCAGAAGCTGCCGTGATCGCCAATGAGTCCTATCAGGATCTTGCTGCCGCCGGCATTATTCTTGAGGCGGCCGGCGGAAAAATCTGCAAGATGGATGGGCGCGACTTTTTCATCAATGAATATCTGGATGGGCAAAAGATCAATGACCGCCTTCTGGTTATGGCTCCGGGTATTTACTCCCAAGTTCGAAACAGTCTTCAAGAGATTTCTTAAATGATTTCAAGGATCGATCATATCTCAATCGCTGTGAAAGATCGTGCAAAAGCACGCCATTTTTTTGAAGATATACTCGGGGCGATCCCGGGCGCGGGCGATAAAAACCATCATCTGAAATATCATTGGCAAATTTTTTCATTTGGAGACCTCTCTCGTCTCGAGTTGATAAGTTCTACCGGGGACGGAAGTTTTCTGTCCAATTTCTTTAAAAAAAATAAAAACGGCGGGTTTCACCATATTTCCCTGCAGACCCCGGATATCCAAAAAACAATGCAGAAGCTGGATGATCATAATATTTCTTATTTCGGGTATAATGAATATGGCGATTTCTGGAAGGAGATCTTTATTCATCCCAAAGATGCCTTCGGCGTTCTCATCCAGATTGCGGAATTTGACCCGGACGACTGGCTGGACAAATCCGCTGTATTTCCCAAAGGACAAAAATGGGAGGTGGATGAAAAAAGAGATGGCTGTACGGTAAGTTTTGCCCATCCCGGCGGCGGAAAAGTTAAACTTAAATTGACAAAAAAAGAAATTAAAAGACTTATCAGTGAATTGGAGCAATCATCTTAAGGATTGAGCTGCTCAAGCATCCACCGGGATAGAACGCTTGCCAGCTTTTCTGGGTGATTGCTGAAACGGTGATTGGCGTCGGGTATTTTGTTTACCGTCACATCGGTGGCGGGCGTTCCGCTGTTGCGGAGCCGGTCAGCCACTTCAGGATTGGCCAGCCGGTCAGCAAGGCCGTGAACAATGAGAACCGGCTTGGAAATTCGGGCGATGTTCCGGTATGGGTCAGAAACTGTTTCCGGTCCTCTAAGGCTCACAACGTGGTCGGCGGTGTAAAGCGCTTTACCCAAAGGGCCGAGATCGATGAGCATCCATTGGTCTCCTTTTCCCTTGGCCACCAAATCTTGGGCCTGGCGGAGAACGCGGGTTGCAGTTTCAAGACCGAATATATGTATATTCCACTCGAACAGATTGCCCGGAGGACCGGTTAAAAGTACGCCTTTAATCCTGGAATCTCCGGTTTTCGCCAGGTAGTATAGCACCCGGTTGGTTCCCATGCTGTGACCGTAGAGGAAGATGGAATTATATCCAAGTTGTGCCATTTTATGGACTGCCGCTGCAATGTCATGACGGTTATCTTCAAAACGGTTCTTTTTGGGACCCCGGTCATGATCACGCATATTGAGCGCAAGGGTGGCAAACCCTCGATCTGCAAGCGCTTCCGGAAGAAAGCCCATGATGCCCGAGTAAAAATTTCCGCTGTAGCCGTGAATCATGACCACCCCGGCATTTTTTTCGGCCTTATGGGGCGTTCGCATCACACCGGTTAGCTGAATTCCATCGGTGGTTTTCAGGCGAACCAGCTCTACCCCGATATCTCC
>DATKWE010000247.1:0-2537 GCA_035529735.1 Desulfobacterales bacterium
CTGTGATGGCCGTCGGCCAGATAATAGTTGACCCACAAACCGTCTTTCTGATAATCGACCAATCCGGCCTCTTCGAGTATTTTAAGGTGCTTGGAAACGCTCGGCTGGGAAATTTTCAAGCCCGCCTGAAGCTCGCAGACGCACATTACTTTTTGCTGAAGTAATTTTACGATTTTTACCCTGTTGGGATCGGATAGGGCCTTCATAACTTTGACAAATGTTTTCATGGCTGCTCCTTATATTCTATTTTGGGAATATATAGCATTGCAGGATTTGTGTCAAACACTTTTCCGATAAAAACTGCGAATAATTCTTTGGGGTTTTTATTGTAAAGAAAGCACGGAAAAGCGTTTGATTATGGGAGGGGAGAATTCGTCAAAAGTGAGGGATCATCAAGGGAAAAGGATGACTCTTTTTCCCCTGATGAAAATGATCTGTTATTAGTAGGGATGAAATTCTCGGATTTGCCACTTGGGCTTACCGGTTTCTTTATCCATTTCCGTGAATTCTTTGTGGTATTCCGTGACCTTAAAGATTCCCGCAAACTGGTTGCATACGGAATGTCCGGCTTTGATCCACCCTACGATACCCTCTTTGTAGAGCCATACATTGGTGTAACCATATTCTACAAGTTTCTCGCCGACATAGCACTGTCTTTTTTCCGTGCGGCACCAGACCACGATTTTGGCGTTTTTGTCCTTGATCTTCTTGGGGAATGCATACATATGGCCCGAATGGATATGGTCGGTATAGGGAATGTGAAAGGCATAAAACTCCGGATGGGTTCGGGTGTCGATCAAATATGCTTTTTCCTTTCCGGCCATGACATCATCGTAGAGCTTTTTAAACTGAGCTACGTCGAGCTGGCGTTCCGCAGGAACAGCCGAACATGCCTTCGACCACGCCTTTTTTTCACCGGCTTGGAGCATTTCCGAATCGTCCGCCAAAGCAAAACCGACGGCACCAAAAATAAATGCAAAAACAACTGCAAAAACGATCAATTTTCTCATGGTAAGACCTCCTTATCTTAAGCAAGAATTGGATAATATATCAAGAAGTTACGTTTGCGAGACTGCCATCACCTCCTTCCTGCTTTAGAATGAAGCGTTATGCGTCAAAAAAATATTCCAAATGCTTGTACTTGTCAAGGATTGATTGAAATGACTGCTTCTTATCAAACGACAAAATAGCCTCGGTTATTTTGCTATAAGGTCCAAGTTAGACGTATGCCCGATAATATACCATAACGTCTTGAATCTCTGATAAGAAAGATGTTTTTTTAAGCTTCTTACGAGCTCATTATGGTTATAAGATGTCTCAATTCATCTTTTTTTTGATTCACCGGCGGCATTTGGGCGTTGGTCCGGATGTCCCGAGGATTTTTCAGCCACTTTTCGAGACCCGTTGAATCCCAGGATATACTACCTTGGAAGGTTTGAAAATAAAAGTCGCTGAAAATCCCTGAAAGATTTGGCCCCATATCACCCTTGCCGATACCGCCGATACGTTGGGTTAACATGCGGTGGCACCCGCCACAGCTTCTGTTGAAGATGTTATCCCTGTCTTCTTTATCTGCTTCAAAATGAATGACCTGACCGAGCGCATCGGACTTGGACGCATAAACAGCGCTTGACGCCAAAATGGCGTTCACCAGGTGCGTAACATCCGTCCCTTGGAAATTAAAATCAGGCATAAACGCTGCCGGTTGTTTTATGGCGTCGGCCAGGGCCTCAGGGATTTTTTTATCAACAGAGTCATCCAAATTCGATGCAAGCCCGTTGCCCTGCTGACCGGTTTGATGACAACGACGGCAGCCGGACATCTCGATCAACCGTTGGCCGGTTTCCACCACCGGGTTTTCCGGAAGGGTAAAGCAGGCGTATTCTCCTGGAACCAATCGATGATGCGCGATTTGAATCCGTTGGGTCCTGGGATCTCCCCGGTGGCAATCCACACAGGTGCCCCATCCTTCATGGTGGGAGGAATGACACTGAAGGCAACCGGTGGTGCGGCCGTTGTAAAAGTGAGGCCCCGTTGTCCAGACGAGACCCAGAAAAACGGTTAGAATGGATAGACGAAGGCCCAATTTTCCCCCCGAAAAAACATGGCGACGATGGTCAGAACAATTATGAAGAAAAAGACGGCGATGGTGACTATATTCACCCCCCGCTGATCCTTCGGAAGCCATTCGGCCTTTTCGGCGTCCGGGACTCCCGGATGATACGGCAGCAGTAAAAAGTAGATGCCCGCCAGTATGACGGCATAAACCAGGTACTTTGAATAGCTTGCCAGTTCCTGAATCCAGAGGAAGAACCAGGCGGCTTTGACCGGATTCGGCACGTCGGCAATATGGGCGGGTTCCTCGAGGGGTGCCGGAATAACCATTCCCAAAAAAAATAAAAGGCCCACCAAAAGCACCATGGCTCTTTTAATGATGCGGAAAAAAAACGGCGAACTTGGCAGAAAATCTTTCACAAGTAAGGTAACACCTCCTTGTTCTGGCGGATGCGGTAGAAATGTAAAAATGAAAGAAGCAA
>DATKWE010000248.1:0-8099 GCA_035529735.1 Desulfobacterales bacterium
ACTTCGGCTTTTTTCTTCTCAACAGCTTCAACAGCCTCTCTGGTTGCAAGTTCCCCCTTTTCAAGGACATTTGAAACTTTAAAGAAAAGATCTCTTAACAGTGTAGCGGTCCAGTCACTCCAGGCTTTTGGACCGGTGGCCATGGAATCGGCCACAGTCAACAAATAAAGCATTTTTAGACGATCGATATCTTTTATCTTTCTTGCACACGAGATGGCGGTCTCTTCATCATTGAGATCTCTTCGAGTGGCGGTCTTAATCAATAATAGATGCTCTTTTATCAAAAAAGAGACCGTTTCAATATCCTCGGTGGGGTAGCCTTTCTTAAGCAGTATCGACGCTGCAATCTCGGCACCACTGATAGAATGGCTCACACCGGTTTCACCTTTACCGATGTCGTGCAACAGCGCCGCCCACAACAAAAGATTACGTTTTTTAAGCCTTTTATAAATATCACTGCATAAGGGATATTCTGAAATTCCTTCGGATGTGCCGAATCTTTTGATATTCTGAACGGTCCTCAGCAAATGTCGATCAACCGGATAAAGGTGGTACTCATCATATTGAATTCTATCGGAGATTTCTTTAAATTCAGGAATAAATCGGATTAAAAAAGCGGTATTTAGCATTTCGTTGAGCACATTAAATGTCGATGACGGTTTAGCTAAAATCCGTTCAAATGATTCAAGATTTAACACCGAAGAAGAAAAATCTTCGTCAACAAGAAAGGAAAATTCCCTGACCAGCCTTTTGGCCTCTGCACTTAATGGAATATTCAGAGTCGCGCTTTCTTCAAATATTTTCATCAAAAGGTTCGGATCGCGCAGGATGTCTTCGGAAGAAACAAAGTTGATCATCCCATTTTCCGCAATTTCGAGCCCCTTAATGAGGGTGTGTTTCAGGGCCTTTCTCGATCGTTTAACATCCTTAATCAATCCCAGTTCGTATAGAAACATCAGGTGCTGCTGCTTTAAAAATTCCATTTGGCTATGAAGCTTGCTCAAAAATCGTTCCACCGGCTGCTGTCCGTTTTTTTTGCCAAACTTGAGGGCATCCGCCATTTTGACCTGGTATTCAAAATAGAGCTGATCACATTTCCTGCGGGACAAATGATGCAGACAGTTTCTCACGTTACCTATGAATTCAAGCGCCTGTCTCATGGTCTGAAATTCATCATGGGACAAGAAACCATAATACTCGAGGTCTCTGAATTGTTTGAGATTCGATTTCAATCTGGCAATCCAGAGCATGGTGTGATAATCTCTCAATCCACCCTGGCCTTCCTTGAGATTGGGTTCGAGCAGATATGAGGAATCTCCGAAACATTCATGCCTGCTTTGGCTGATGTCGACCAGTTTCTTTATGATTTTAGTTGAATACTTCTTTTTAAACCGCTTACGAAGATGCTCCATCAAAGACGAATACAACAGTGACATGCCGCATACGAAACGCGCGTCCAGAAGGGACGTCAAAACCTCGATGTCATCAATAGCTAATTTGACACATTCTTTAAGGGATCGAGTGGCGTGACCCACTTCAAAACCGATGTCCCACAACGGGTAGACAATTTCCTGGATAAGATACTCGGCCTTGTCGGGAACATACTTCTCAAAAAGGAAAAGAAGATCCACATCCGAATGGATAAATTGTTCTCTCCTGCCATACCCCCCCAGCGCAATAATGGCATAGGGATTCTTTTCCATGCCCATTTTAGGTCCGACCTTGGAGCTTTCAAAACTTTCACGAAAATAATCGTCCAGCACTTGTGCATATCGCTTTATAAAGTCCGGTGGTTTTCTTTTTAAAAAACCGGAAATCAGATGGTCGGTGTTTTCCCGAAGCCGCTCTGCAGCCGGCTCAAGCCGTTCTATTTTTTTTGAATTTGGAAGTGTCATTTCAACCCAAACGATTTCAATTTATATACTCAAGTTTCGCACCCGAATATGGTTAAATCATATGAATGCTAAACTTGAGTTATTTATATTAGCAATAGGTGTGCCACAACACCAAATATTCATAAATATCTATTAATACAAATATTTATTCGTCAGGACAGGCGTAAAAATAAAAATGATCGCTTACAATTTTGTTAAAATCAACCCCGATTAATTACAAAAATGTAACCCTCATTCAATTTCCATAATATCTTTCCAGATTTGTCTGACATTTTCTCGCATACCAAGAAATTTATTTTCAGGAGCTTTGGCAGGTTTCTCCTGAAGGCTGAACTGGTGTACCGCTGATCGGTAGGTTAGATAGGCAACTTTTAAGATGTGAGCGACCCGGTCGTTGATGATACCGGTTTCTTTTAACGTTTCAAGGAGTCTTACAATATCGGTCCACTTTAATAATTCTTTGTATTCGCAAGACTTTAAAAGAACCAGATATTGTACCAAAAATTCAATATCAACGATGCCCCCTGTATCCTGCTTGAGGTCGAAAAGCCCTGAATCCGTTCTTGAGAGTTCCTTTCGCAACCGTTCGCGCATGTCAACAACGTCTTGCTTTAATTGGGCTTTGATCCTGGGCCGTGCAAGAACCGCGTTACGGATCTGTTCAAAGCGTTCGGCCATGTTTCCATCACCGCTTATGGGTCTCGCTTTGATAAGGGCCTGATGTTCCCATGTCCAGGCCTTGTTGATCTGATAATCTTTAAACCCGTCAATATGGCTCACCAGAATGCCTGAACTGCCGCTGGGTCGCAACCGCATATCCGGCTCGTAAAGCATTCCTACAGGGGTATGTGTAGTTAAAATATGGATGACGCGTTGTCCCAAGCGGGCAAAAAACTGGTGATTATCAATAGGGCGTCGCCCTCCACGGGTCCGTCCCTCGGTTCCTGCATGGAGAAAAACCATATCGAGGTCGGATCCATAACCAAATTCAATCCCCCCCAGTTTACCATAGGCAATGACAGAAAATCCCCTGCCGATTGCTTTGTTGTTCAACCGACAGGTCGGTGTTCCGTGTTTCTCGATCAGGTGGTTCCATGCCAGTTCGACCACTTCGTTTAAAACCGTCTCTGCGATTTCGGTAAGATGGTCACTGGTTCGCATTAACGTAAGGACACCGGTAACATCAGCCGCTGCTACGCGTAACGTGTTAACCTGTTTAAAAATGCACATTTCTTGAATCTGATACTCAAGATCCTGAGGGGCCATTGGATCGAACCGTCTGCGTATTTCGTTTAAAAGTTCCGATTTTTCCGGTGGAAGATAAAGTGTCCGGGGATCAAGGAGTTCATCCAGAAGTACCGGATGGCGAGATAAAAATGAGATGATCCAGGGACTGGCACTTGCGAGTTTCACCAGATGAACGATAGCGGTATGATTCTCCAGCAGTAGGGACAGGTAGTTGGTGCGTTGTTCGATGGTTTTAATCAGGTCGACGATTCGATTCAAAACGACAATGGGTCGTTCAGAACGGCCGATTTCTTTGAGCATCAACGGCATCAGCTCGTCCAGGCGATTGCGGCCGTCACTGCTGAGGGACCGGGTTGCCGAGTGATTTCGAAGGTAATCCAATGGGGGCTTGACCTCATCGGGGTGCTCATATCCGGCCGTATCGAGTATCTTCCGGCGGACTTCATCTTCTACAAGATCATTCCATATAGCTTCCAAACCGGCATCAATTTCTTTGTCCTGATTAACGGTAGGCTCTGAATCTTCAGTGCCCAATAATTTGTTAAAATGATCATGAACAATTTCTCGGTGCTTTTCAAGACAACGGTCAAACGATTCCGGGCTGTCGAATCCCAAGGAGGCAGCCAGACGGGCTTTTGCAGCAGAATCCGACGGAATCCTATGGACCTGCTGATCTGAAAATTCCTGTAGCCGATGCTCTGTATTCCTCAAAAATATGTATGCGCTTATAAGTTCATCACAGACGTTTCGGTGGATGTAATTTTCATCGGCAAGAACTCCCAATACCTTCTGGATACTGCGCTCCTGAAGGGACGGCGTGACGCCTCCCCGTATGAGCTGAAATATTTGTCCAAAGAATTCAATTTCACGGATTCCTCCGGGGCCGAGTTTGATGTTGTTTGCAATCCCTTTGCGTTTGACCTCAAGAGAAATCTTCTGTTTCATATTCCTTAAAGATTCGAATGCACCGAAGTCCAGATATCTGCGATAAATAAAGGGTTTAAGTCGTTCCAAAAGCTGTGCTCCGGCGGTTTCGTCCCCTGCAACAACCCGTGCTTTGATCCATGCGTATCGCTCCCACTCCCTTCCTTGCGCCTGGTAATATTCTTCCATGGCATCAAAGCTCATAACCAGAGGACCGTTTTCACCGAAGGGTCTGAGGTCCGTGTCCACCCGGAACACAAAGCCATCCGGAGTATTGGCGCCGATTATTTTTATCAAACGACGACACAGACGAACGAAAAATTCTTCATTGCTCATCGGTTCCGATGTATTTCGAGTTACGCCGGTCTCAGGATACGTGAAAATCAGGTCCACATCCGAGGAAAAATTTAACTCCAGGCCGCCAAGCTTGCCCATTCCAAAAACAACCAGATGCTGCTCAGATCCATCATCTCCTGTGGGAATGCCATTTTCAGAACATTGCCATTCATACAGAAAAGAAACCGCCTGATCGATGCAGGCATCGGCCAGAGCAGAAAGATCCGCCATGGTTTCTGAAAGATCCGCCCACCCTGCAATGTCTCGCCAGGCAATCCGGACCATTTCACGTCGTCTAAACCGTCGAAGACGGACTGAAAGCTGCGCATCGTCTTTGATTCCGAAAAGATGCGATTCAAGTTTCGAATCGTACGCGTCCGGATCGAGTGTTCTTTGAAGATCTCCGCTTTCCAGCAGGTCTTTAAAAATTTCAGGACTGCGAATGCAGATTTTGGATATAAAATCACTACAGGTAAAAACCCGTTTTAGGAGGTCAAGAAACTCAGGACCATCTGGAAGAGAAACATTTGCATCTTTAGCTGCAGTGCAAAATGCTTCAAATTTGGTGCTCGCATTTTCCCGCAACACCTGGGGAATATCGGCTGACAATTTCATTTTTAATATATAAATGTGTCGTAATAGATTTTCAATAGATTTTCCTATAACCCGTTTCAAAACTGTTTTGAAATAAATCACCGCCCGCGGCGCATCGCTTTCATTTGCCCGAGGATGGGCGATATCACGTCTACACAGAAACAGAGGAAATGAACCTATTGAATTTGCTTAACATTTGACGACCATTTGGCAATAGGGGTTGACATGTGTTTCATTTTATCATAATTTGAAATCTTCATTATCTTTATCCAAGCTAATGCCGGAAGACTTTCCCACGAGGAAGGCCCTCGCGTTTGTTGTTTGCCCTGAAAGGAATTCTACCCTTCCTTAGCGGTCATATAATCCAACAATGTAAGTATGTTAAGTTCATTCTGTTCATCTAAGTTTGTTCTGTAGCAAATATTTCACAAGGAGATTCGATCGATGGCACCAAAGATAAACATTGATACCCTAATGGGAGTGCTTCCCTACCAGAGAAAAAGAGGAAAATGGAAAAGTCTCAAGCTGGACTGGAATAAAGAGTGGGAGCGGTTCGACGCCAAAAAACTCTTTGAGTTTGACCTGGCCGCCATTAATGAGGAAAAATTGAGTGAATACCGGACGCGTAAAGAGGCCATCTTGGACGGCAACCACGCGGCCCTTTCGATCCTCACCCGTTTGGTCGACGGCCTCTGCGGTTATCCCATCACGCCGTCTACACCTATAGCCGAGGAGTTTGCCAAAGCATCCGCCGAGGGGCAGAAGAATCTGTTCGGAACCGAACTGATGTATTTTCAGCCCAGTGACGAGCTTTCGGCCATTGCGGCGGTGGAAGCCATGGCGTGCCAGGGTGGCCGCTATGTCGACAACACCTCTTCCCAGGGACTGGTATTGAAAACCAAGAATCTCTTTTCAGTAGCAGGAAAACGTCTCCCGGTGGTCATGACTGTCATGGCCCGTGAGGTGAACAAGGGATCTTTAAGCATTCACTGCGGCCACAACGATTTCTATGGTGTTCGCAATACCGGGTGGGCTCAGCTGGTTGCCAAAGATAACCAGGAATTTCACGATCTGCTGCCCATTGCTTTCAAAACCGCCGAACTGCGGCAGGTAATGCTGCCGTTCATGGTTATTGGTGACGGGTTTATTAAATCCCATGCCTTGGAAAACATAGAACTGCTTTCAGACGAATTTTTGAAGTATTACGTCGCCTCCCCCAATCGTCTCTATCAGCCCGATTTCGAACAGCGCTACCTCACCGGGACCTTTACCGACACCGATTTAACCATGGAAGGCCAGGTGGCCCAGGATTTTGCCTACCGTTTTGTCAAACGCGGGGTTATGGCCGCCATGAACGTGATGAACCAGATTTTGGACACCAGCCATAAGGTTGTGGAATGCTACCGTACCGAAGATGCCGAGATGGTCGTCGTGATTCTCGGCTCGGCAGCCGGCGTACTCAAGGACGTTGTCGATTACTACCGAGATGTGGAAGGCTTAAAGGTGGGGGTTGTTCGGCCGGTGCTTTTCAATCCGCCCTGCTACGAAGAGATTGCATTCGGCGTTCGAAATGCCAAGGTCATCACCGTGATGGAGCGGGCCGGCATGGCGCACAACCAACTCCTTCTGGCGGATTTACAGGCGGCGCTGCAGCTGTCTCAGAGAGCCTATCACGAAGGCAGGGATGAGCACCAAATCTACGGCCGTGACTACATGCCGACCCTTCTTCACGGGGTTTATGGCCTGGGCAGCAAAGATTTCAACAAGTATGATGCCGCCGCAGTCATTGAGAACATGCGGGCCTGTTTAGAGAAAAAGCGGGACAATTTTATCCGGGACTTTTTCTCAGGCATTGAGGGCCCCTACACCCTGAAACCCGCACAACTTCCAGGCTACAAGGACCGGGAGCTGGGCCTGACCTTTATCGGTATTGGCGCTGAAGGTGTCAAGACCGCCTTGGAAACCGCGGCGGTGATTTATGCCGAAGACGGCTGCAACGGGAGGCGATACATTCAGTCCGGCGCCCGTTACGGTGCGGCCAGAAAGGGTGCCCCGGTTTTTATGAATCTGCGAATCAGTTCCGTTCCGATTCGCAACTCCTCGGAGTTGACCGAACACGACGTTCTGGCCTTTTTCAACGAAAAGTTTTTATCCGGCGAGATTTTGCGAGAATATGTAGGCAGAATGAATCAGAATGGCCTGCTGGTTGTCAACAGCCCCAGAACCAAAGATGAAATCCTGGCGTCGTTTCCCACAGAAATGCGTCAGCGGATTGCAGATAAAAACATCAAAGTGATCTCGGTGAACGCCACTCAGGCGGCCCTAAAACATCTCCAACGCAACCTGCCCGGGGCCATGATGCTGGGCTTAATCAATAATGAGACGGGAATATTTACTCCCGATGCCTTTGAGGCGCGGTTTAAAAGCATTTTGAAAGAAAAGTTGGGGGCCAAAAAAGGATTTGAAATTATCGATTCCAACATCGCCCTTTTGAAGGAAGGCTTCCAGAAGGCCTCAACCGACCCGATAGAGGGGATCTGTGACTTTGCCGAGGCATCCGAAAGTCAGATTCCATCGGCGGCGATTGAACCGGAAAATTTCGGCCAGAAACACCGAGCTTCCGGTCTTCCGGTTAAAATGACGGAAAAAGATGAATTGGGAACCATCAAACCGGTAAACCTGATGGAAAATTTCCAAAAGACTTTTTATCATGAAATGGTTGAGCCGATCATGGAGGGGAAAAAGGTTGCTTGGGATCATTTTATCCCCGTCGTGCCGGCCGGTACCAGCCAATACAAGGATGTGAGCTTCATGGGCGCACAGTTGCCGGTCTGGGATGCAACCAAGTGTATCGCTTGCGGCATGTGCGCTGCATCGTGTCCGGATTCGGCCGTTCACGCGACCATTACCGACAAGACGCTCCCCAAGAGTGCGGCCGCTTACTTCAAAGTCTTCAAGAAGCCGCCCAAGGGAATTCCTTGGAAGCAATTTGCCATGAATATCAACGCGGTTGTCGATCGATGCAAAGGCTGCGGGATCTGTGCTCAGGTTTGTCCGGTGGACGCTTTCAAGATGGTCGACAAAGCTCTCTTGAACCCGGAG
>DATKWE010000249.1:0-6945 GCA_035529735.1 Desulfobacterales bacterium
ATGAGGTTGTTATCGACTTTATCGAGTAAAAATTGTACTGGCTAAAAAACCAAAAAAACCTGTTAAAACTTACGAAAATTAATCGGCAGGTCTGCTGGAAAGTTTCGAGTCCATATCTTCCATACTATATGTAGTATGTCAAGAAAAAAAAACCGCAATATCTGCACATTTTCGAACTGTAGAAGGCTAACCCGCTGAAAGCCTTAAAAAGAAAGTTTGAAAAATTATTTAGAATCCCGTAAGGCATGATGATAGATATGGTGGTAAAAATTGTTACATGGACGCTATTTATATACCTTGCCTACTGTGGCTTGCTCTTCCTAATCCAGCGACAGATGCTGTTTCCTCGTTATCTTGTCGAAACGCCTTCTAAAGATGAAGATATACCCTTTATGGAAAAGATTTGGATAGAAACAGGTGCTGGAAAAATCGAGGCTTGGTTTCTACCGCCGGATCCGGCCAACGAGGCAGCGCCAGCGCCGGCGGTTTTTTTCGCCCACGGAAACGGAGAACTCATCGATTTCTGGCCCCATGAACTCAAAAAATTCAATCGTATTGGAATCGGGGTGTTCCTTGTGGAGTATCCGGGGTATGGACGGTCCGAAGGAACGCCTTCACAACAAAATATCACGGAGGCATTCAACCGTGCTTACGATGTTCTCATTGAACGCCAAGATGTGGACCCGGCCAAAATCATTTTATTCGGGCGTTCCGTAGGCGGTGGTGCGGTGTGCGCACTTGCCGCCCAACGACCTTCTGCAGCACTGATTCTCATGTCTGCCTTTATCAGTGTCCGGTCATTTGCAAAAAAATACTTTGCGCCCGCTTTCCTGATCCGAGACCCGTTTGATAATCTTGCAGTTGTCCGCACCTATAAGGGACCGACGCTCGTCATCCATGGCAAGTTCGACGAGGTCATTCCCTATTCCCATGGAATGACCCTTTACAAGGCATCCCGTAACGCCACAATGATCACCTATAAAAGCGGACATAACGATTGTCCGCCGAGCTGGGAAGTCTTCTGGCGGGATATTGAATCGTTTCTACGTAATTCCGGGATCATTGAAAATTCCGAGTTATCCCCATCTTGCAATAGATTTGGCAGTGAACGTTGATGGTCTCGTAAAAAGTCCGTTTTGTCGGAAATACCCTATTTGGCAACCATGGCTCGCATCATGTCTCCGGCATTTTCAGCATGATCTGCGATGGAGCCGATTATTTCAGCCAGTCTGACGATATGAAAAACGGTGACGGCATCGATATCCATATTCAGCACTTTTTGCTTAACGATGTCTTCTATTTTATCGGCTTCATGTTCCTTCTGACGTAGCGTATGGATAATATTTTTAATCACCACTCGCTGCGCTTCGGAGTAATTTTTAAAATATTTTCTTGCTTCGGAAACCATCTCGCTGAGCTGTTCGATCAGTTCGATTACAGCATCCGCCAGATTGACAAAGTCTTTTTCAAGTTCGGCGGGAATCCCCGGTTCGCTTCTGAAAGAAATCCAATCCAGAGCATCTTCCACGGCATCAATCACCTGGTCCTGTTCTCTTAAATACCTGAACAAGAGAAAGTTATAAACCGGCATCAGAGTCCCTTTGGGTAGATGGCCGCGAATACGGCGCTTGATGGCGTCAGCGTCACTTTCCAGCCGGATAACTTCCTGTCTGAATTCTTCAAATGTTTGGCATTTTTCTGAAAGATGACATTCAATGGCCTGCTGAAACGCCCAGCCACATTCTTTCACCTTTTCGGCATGTTCCTGAAGGCCTTCAAAAGGTGATGTCATGAACATTGAAAAAAAAGGTAACCGCATTGCCATCTCCTTTTATAAAATGATTTGAAGTAGTTTAAAAATGGCCATACTGGTCAGCGCAGCCGCAGGCACGGTCAAAACCCAGTATAACATAATTTTGAAAACAATGCCAAAGTTAACCGCCTCGATTCCGCGTGCCAGGCCTACGCCCAAAACGCCGCCGACGGCCGCATGGGTTGTAGAAACCGGCAGGCCCATTTTTGAAGCCACAAGGACCGTCGTTGCCGCTGAAAATTCAACGGCAAACCCACGTGTATTGCTCAGTGTCGTAATTTTTCTGCCCATGGTGTCCATGACACGGTAACCGGCCATGGCGATGCCGCAGGCAATACCGACTCCGCCAAACAGAAGGAGAAAAATAGGCACCGGCACTTGACCGCCGACACTGCCGGTTTTTACCAGAAAATAAATCACAGCCAAAGGACCGATGGCGTTGGCCACATCGTTTGCACCCTGGGCAAGGGCAACATAGCAGGCGGTTCCCACCTGTATACGCCGGAAGATCCCCTCTGCTCCGGATTCCCTATCTTTAACAAATCGTTTCAAAACCGCCATCCCTGCAAATCCCAATAAAACAGACAGGATAACGGCAACGGTCAGAGATGCCGGTGGACCCAAGTCCATCTTTTTCCCCAGAGGGGTTTTAAACAAAAACGATAAGATAACAACGAAGAAAGTAATGCCGATAAAAATCGGAGATAATTTTAATGATCGGGCAAATGTATCTTTTTGGGAAAGTATTAATCGTACGATAATTTTGAAAATTAAATAGGCGATAACAATGCTAAATAGCGGTGAAATGATCCAGCTCAATACCACTGCAAAGAGCTTGCCCCAATTGATGACTGTAAATCCTCCGGCCATAATTCCAAAACCGACCATAGCGCCCACAATGGAATGGGTTGTGGAGACCGGAAGTGATTTCCAGGTGGCGAAACTGACCCAAAGCGCTGCGGCAAGAAGGGCTGAAAGCGCACCGATAAGGGCCACATGAGGATCGGTCATGATATCCGTCGAGACAATACCCTTACGAATGGTATTGGTTACGTGGGATCCAATAAATACAGCACCGATGATATTCAAAATCCCGGCAAGAAATATGGCCTGGCGAATGGTGATCGCCTTGGCACCCACAGAAGAAGCCATGGAGTTGGCCACATCATTGGCGCCGATGTTCCAGGCCATATAAAAACCAAAAATGTAACCGATAATCAGGATGTAATACTCTTGAGGCATAATTCTCAAATTGATAAGATTAAGGAACGACGGGCTGTGCCGCAACAGCAAACGAATCCCCTGAATCTTGTTCAGGGCGGTTCAATTCTCAGCGGCAGTGTTCTCTGGGCACATATCACGGCTTAATTTTTGAATCAATCCTAAACCTAACTTGAGCGATTTTTAGCTCGATCTGTACCGATCTCTTGCGCATCAAGGATTCGCAAAAATCCTCGACATATCCATGGGTATGCACCCCAGGAGCATTTCCTGCGGGGCACCTGTGGTTTTCGCAAACCCTGCTGCATCAAGATCTCGGCACATCTCTTCCCTAAAAATCGCTCAACTTAGGTTAAATATAAGGGTTTCTTGAAGGTCTATTTTGTTACGATAGATGGGATAATATTTTCAAAAAGCTAAAATGTCATCGCCGAATACTTTTCGAGAATGTCATCGGGGATATCATCAAGGAAACGGGACGGCCGGTTTAAAACCATTCCGGAGATTCTGTCATAGACTGTCCCGGGATAGGTGAAAAAAAGGTGTTCCTTGGCCCGGGTGGCCGCAACATAGATAAGTCTTAACTCTTCTTCAAGTGCTTTTTCATCATGAACGGCATGTGTCGACGGGAATCGTCCGTCAAGAGCCCATATAATAAAAACCGTGTGCCATTCAAGGCCTTTGGCAGAGTGAATGGTGGAAAGAATTAGACGGCCGTCGTCTGGATTGTCCTCAGACAAACCGTCATGGAAACTCGTATTCGGAGGCTCCAAGGCCATATCGGTTAAAAAATGTTCAAGATTATCGTATCGTTCCATAATGGTCATAAGATGCTCAAGGTCTTTTGCCCGCTTTGGATGATCATCATATTTATTTTTTAATATGGGAGTGTAATATTTCACAACAGCTTCACCCAATCGAACAACTGACATTGCGGATGGATCAATACTCGAAAAGAGATTCTTGAGTCTGTCCAGACTTTTTGATTGTTTTGATTTAAGTTTCTTTTTAAACAATCCGGCATATCCTGATTGTTCAGCTGAAATCGATTCAAAAATATCAAGGGCGGTTTTGGGGCCAATATTGTCTAAAAGGAGAAGTATTCTATACCAGCTTAACTTGTCATAGGGATTAAACAGAAGTCTGACGTGGGCCAGAACATCCTTAATATGTGCAGATTCAATGAACTTAAAACCACCGACTTTGACAAAAGGAATCCCTTCTCTGTTCAATTCGACTTCAAGATCAAAAGAGTGAAAACTTGCTCTAAAAAGGACTGCTATCTGATTTAACGGTACACCGTTGCGATTTAGCGTCTGAATCCTTTCAACCACAAATTGTGATTGCCTGTTTTCACTCCCGGCATTGACAAGTAAGGGCAATGACCCGCCGATCTTTCGCGTGAAAAGAGTTTTAGAATATTTCTGTTTAGCTCGGTCGATAATGACATTGGTGAGTTTTAATATCGGTTGGACACTTCGATAGTTTTCTTCCAGTCTAATTATCTGGGTTCCAGGAAAAATTTCGGGAAATCTTATGATATTTTCAAAATTTGCGCCCCTGAAAGCATAAATACTCTGGGAATCATCTCCGACAACCATGACATTGTTGTTGCCGGCAAGAAGATATACGATCTCCGCTTGAATTTTATTGGTATCTTGATATTCGTCGACCATCAGATAGTGGTAGGTCGAACAGATTTTGTCACGGACGTCCGGGTGATCTTTCAAAAGCATTTCCAGGTATATCAGAAGATCGTCATAATCAAAAAAATTATGCTCTGCTTTTTGTTTTCGGTACGCATTGGAGATGGCATGAATAGATTCAAGATGACGGCTGAAATGAGGATAGTCGTCTAAAATGATATCTTCAATGGACAAGTTTTTGTTAACAGCCCTGCTGAAAATATTTGCCAAGGTTTGCTTCCGAGGCAAAGAACCCGACGTTGATACACCTTTCATTTCTTTTCTTAGCATGCTGATGAGATTTTCCGAATCAGATCGATCGATAATAGAAAAACCATGATCGAATCCTATTTTGGAAGCATATTTTCGCAGGATAGAATAGGCAAAAGAATGAAAAGTTCCACCGGCAACGCCTTCGCATCGATTGTCGAGAAGCCGTGAGGCCCTTTTTAGCATTTCATGGGCTGCTTTGCGGGTAAACGTCAATAGGAGGATGGCGCTTGGAGAAACGCCTTCTTCTACGAGACGTGCCACCCTGTATGTCAGGGTTCTTGTCTTCCCGCTCCCTGCTCCGGCAATGACAAGAACAGGGCCCTTTGTAATATTGACGGCTTGAAATTGGGAAGGATTGAGTTCTTTTTTATATGCTATTCGAAATTTCATTTTTTTAATAAGAGAAGAAATGAACAAGCGACTTAAAATGCTTCTATCCCTTCTTTATAATTCTCGCAATTAAATTAGGATATAACATGGCTATTATTATTTGCTATACATCGTCATTTCGTTTACGGGCGGTTCAAGGTAATTTTTTCAGAAGAAATTATCTGTCACATGCTTGCTTCCTTGTCAATAGCTGCAATGTTTATCTACAGTCAACCGTCGTTTGCTCTGCGTTCATTTTGGGTTGACATTTGAATAACTTATATATAGAAGACAAAATAGTAGTATTAATTTTGCTCATCAAGGAGGAAATTTAAATGAAGAAGGTAAAAGATCCATTGAAGACAATCGCCAAATCACTTCTATCTCTCTCCATGAAAGTTGAAAAAATCGCCGAAAAGATTGATGCGCTGCGACCTGTCAAACCTGCTCCTGCTGCAAAGAAAACTGTGGCAAAGAAAGCCGTGGCAAAGAAAGCCGTAGCAAAGAAAACTGCGGAAAAGAAAAAACCTCCGGCCGCGAAAGCATCTCCGCCTAAACAATTGACCGTGCTGGATACAGTATTTGATTCCATCAAAAAAACCAAGAAAGGCGTTACCGTTGCTCAGCTCAAAGAAAATTTGGGCCTTAATGCCAAACAGCTGAGTAATGCGCTTTATAAGCTTTCAAAGAAAGGTAAAATCGAACCTAAGTCACGCGGTCTTTATTTTAAAAAATAGGGATTATGGACCCGTAGAAGGGCTTTAAAGATTAAGTCCACAAGGCCGGCCTGATACCGTAAAAAGGAAGCCTTCTGTGTGCCGAAATGATAAAACAGGCAGACGGAAGGCTTTTTGCTTTTTTGATACCGGAAATTGTTTGACTCCAATTGAGCGTAAACCCGAACCAGGGATATTGGATCAATTAGGGTTAAACGACGCCTTTCCCTGTACTTTTACAATTTAAAATACTTCCGGGATTTGATATCTGAAAAATCTGTTTTATCTTCTTTATGAACTTGATATTCGTTTTTTGACGGGCTGTTGCCCAAATCACTTTTCGCTGGCTCCGAAACCTTTTTTGATAAATCTAAGGCTCGCTTGAGGCAATTCCAAAACTCGCCTTTCGGGCTCAAAGAACCTGTGTATAAGGAGAATAACCGTGTTTAAAAAATTCTTTGGCCTTTTTCCGGCAAAGTTATCACTATGTGCTTTCATGATCGTTGTTTTATTGTCTTGTTCTTCTATCGATCAAAGTTTCAAAAGTGGCCAAAACCCGGCCGTTTCTGAAGATCATTTTAAACAGTTGAGCGGATCCCAAAAAGCACTTGAAGAGGCGGATTCTTCAATTCTGTGGCCCCATGAAAAGAGCAATCTTCTACCCGATCCCACGCTTGTATTCAAAAAATTGCCCAATGGTTTCAGATATGTATTAATGGAAAATCACTACCCGAGGAACCGGGTGAGCATGCATCTATATGTTCTGGCAGGTTCTATTTATGAATCGGACGCCCAACAAGGATTGGCTCATTTCCTGGAACATATGCTTTTTGACGGTTCAACGCATTTTCAGCCCGAAGAACTGGTA
>DATKWE010000250.1:0-5224 GCA_035529735.1 Desulfobacterales bacterium
TGGTGTTAATTAGGGTAAAATAAATGTGTCACCTCCAATTGAGCAGGGGTGTTTATAAAGGGTTCAAGGACTCCAGGGTTCAAGGGTTCGAGTGAAATGCTTAAGAATTACATATCTTATGGTTCTGTTTGCGAATTGGAAAGGCAGATATTATTAGCTGGGGATTTAGATTTAATTGAAAAAAGTGAATTGGGACCACTAAAAAAAGACATCGCAGAAATCGAAAGATTGTTAAAAGATCTGATAAAGTCCTTAGAAAACAAACCCTAGAATCCTTGACCCCTAGAATCCTTGGACCCTCTTCTCCAACTAAATTGGAGAATAACCTAAAATTATAGCAGAACAAATGCGAGCCACAAAAGGAATTCCCACTCAGATAAAAAACCCTGTTCTTGTGGAGCAGCGGCATCTCCAGATTGTTGATGCTGCGGTTCAGCTTTTCATCAAACAGGGGTTTCACAAAACCACGACACGGCAGATCGCTCGTGCCGCCGGCCTTTCCATCGGTTCATTGTATGAATATGTCGCTTCCAAAGAGGATATCCTGTATTTGGTTTGCGATGCAATCCATGCAGAGGTCGAGCGGGGTGTGTCGGAAGCAATGGAAAGAGCGGCAGGAGGCCGAAAGTCCCTGGCTGAAGCCATCCGTGAGTATTTTTTGGTCTGCAATCGGATGAGTGATCATATTCTGCTTATCTATCAGGAAACTCAATCCCTTCCACCGCAATGGCGCAAAAAAGTACTGGAAAACGAAGTCCGCATCACCGGTATTTTTATGGAAGTGCTCGAGCGTCTGGTTTCGTCCGGAGATTTGCCCCATTTAAGTGATCGATCCATGGAACTGATTGCTCACAATATTTCCGTTCTCGGCCACATGTGGACGTTTCGACGATGGTTCCTTGCACGGCACTACAGTATTGAGGATTATATTAAGTTCCAGACCGAATTTATTCTTGGGATAGCTAAATAACGTCTCGGAAATTATACAATTTATTGAAAATAAAGGTATTTTTTAGGCTTATACTTTTAACTCGGACATGGAATAATGGAATGATGGAATAATGGAATGATGATTTAAAGAAGATGACATTCCTCTATTTAATTCCCGTAAATAGGAATTTTACAATAACCCAACTTTCCATTTTTCCAGAACCCAATGTTCCAGTATTCCAGTATTCCAACATTCCAATTTGTGAGCGAAGCCTTGCTTTTTACTGAAAAAACTCATGGATAAGGGCTCGTAATGAAAGAACCCGATCGGTCTATTAATAAAGATTTGTTTAAAAGTACTTGAAACAGCCTCTATACTGTTTGTTTAAATCTAACACCTTCAATTTTATGAGGAGGGGGCATGAATGTAAACGTTGAAGTTTATAAGCCCAAACACCTTATCCGGGCCGTTACCGCAACATCTCTTTTTGACGGTCATGACGCGTCTATAAATATCGTACGCCGAATACTCCAGGATGCCGCCGTTGAGGTCATTCATCTGGGGCACAACCGCTCTGTCCATGAAATCGTCGATGCTGCGATACAGGAAGATGTGCAAGGAATTGCGGTGTCCAGCTACCAGGGGGGGCATGTGGAATTTTTCAAATACATTATTGACCTTTTGAAAGAAGAGGGGGTTCCACATATCAAGGTTTTCGGGGGCGGCGGGGGTGTTATCATCCCTGATGAGATTAAAGCGTTGGAAGCATATGGTGTAACCAAGATATATTCTCCTGAGGACGGCGCCAAAATGGGGCTGCAGGGGATGATTAACCATATGGTTAATCATATGGATTTTTCTACGATCCAGAGGAAGGATTTTGACGTTGCCGGTCTTTCTCCAGACGACACGTACACGGTTGCCAACCTTATTACCGCTGTTGAACTGGCCAAAGCCCAGGAAAACGGACACCTTGCCAAGCTTAGAACCGAAATTTTAAAAAAAATCGGCAAACGAAAAACACCGGTTATCGGCATTACCGGGACCGGTGGCGCCGGAAAATCGTCCCTCACGGACGAGCTGATTCTGAGAATTCTCCACGACCTCAAGGACATTAAACTGGCAATTATCAGCAGTGATCCTTCGCGGCGCAAAACCGGCGGTGCGCTTCTGGGGGACAGAATCCGGATGAATGCCATCGAAAATCCAAGGGTTTACATGCGAAGCCTGGCAACCCGTGGATCACAGACAGAAATTCCCCATGCCTTGCCTGAAGCCATAGACGTTGTAAAGGCAGCAGGCTTTGACCTTGTGATTTCAGAAACGGCAGGTATCGGGCAGGGAGATTCAAGTATTATCGACTTGGTCGATTTGTCGATCTATGTAATGACCAGCGAATTCGGCGCCGCCACGCAGCTCGAAAAGATAGACATGCTCGATTTTGCAGATCTTGTTGTCATAAACAAATATGAAAAGCAGGGCGGTGAGGATGCGGTACGGGACGTCCGTAAACAGGTGCAGCGCAACCGGAAGGCATGGGACACGTCATCCGAGGAAATGCCGGTCTTTGGGACCATTGCCTCAAAATTCAATGATGACGGAGTTACGGCTTTGTACCATGCTATTATGGATACTCTGGCAGAAAAAACAGGTATTATTTTTGACTTGAATCTACCCAGAACCCAAACGCGAATTTCGACATCCAAAACCATCATTATCCCTCCGGAACGCACCCGTTATCTTGCTGAAATTGCGGATACCATCAGAAGCTATCATCGGAAGACACACGCGCAAGCGGATGCTGTTCGGAAAGTCTGGCACCTGAAAGAGGCTGTAGCAACCCTAAGCAATGATAATCTTAAAGGCGATGCATCAGAAGTTTTAAATCGGCTTAAAGCGGAAATTGCAAAGGCCGAAGACGGGCTGTATCCCGAGACGACCCGTCTGCTTGACGACTGGGAAGAGATCAAAGAAACGTATACCAAAGACGAACTTGTCTACCATGTTCGAAACCGTGAAATAAGGGTTCCCCTTTACCATCAATCGCTATCGCGTACGGCAATTCCGAAGATCGTTCTCCCCAAATTCAAGGATCCCGGAGAAATTTACACCTGGTTAAGGGAAGAAAATGTCCCCGGCCGGTTTCCGTTTACCGCCGGTGTCTTTCCGATCAAACGGGTTGACGAAGATCCGACACGAATGTTTGCAGGAGAAGGCGATCCTGCCAGGACCAACAGAAGATTCAAACTGTTGTCTGAAAATTACGCAGCCAAGCGTCTGTCCACGGCGTTTGATTCCGTAACATTATACGGATACGATCCGGATCGAAGACCCGATATTTACGGCAAGGTAGGGACTTCGGGAGTCAGTGTATGCACCCTCGACGATGTCAAAGTTTTATATGATGGTTTTAATCTGTGCGCTCCCAGCACATCGGTTTCCATGACAATCAACGGCCCTGCACCCATAATGCTTGCCATGTTTTTAAACACGGCTGTAGACCAGCAGATCGACGTGTTCCGAAGTGACAAAGGAAGGAAGCCTACGGAAAAAGAATACAACGACATTCGCTCCATGACGCTGTCCAATGTTCGCGGTACGGTTCAGGCGGACATTTTAAAAGAGGATCAGGGGCAAAACACCTGCATTTTTTCCATTGAATTTGCGCTGAAAATGATGGGAGATATCCAGGAATATTTTATAAAAAATGATGTTCGCAATTTCTATTCGGTTTCCATTTCAGGATACCACATTGCCGAGGCCGGTGCCAATCCGATTACTCAACTGGCCCTCACCCTGGCCAACGGCTTTACCTATGTGGAATATTATTTGTCCCGGGGCATGCCCATCGACAGTTTTGCACCCAATTTGTCCTTCTTCTTTTCCAATGGCATGGAACCGGAATATACGGTGATTGGAAGGGTGGCGAGACGCATATGGTCCATCGCTATCCAAAATAAATACGGCGGGTCGGTCCGGTCCCAGATGATGAAATATCATGTGCAGACATCCGGCCGCTCCTTGCACAGTCAGGACATCCAGTTTAACGACATCCGGACAACCCTTCAGGCGCTGTGTGCGATTTATGACAACTGCAACAGTCTTCACACAAACGCCTTCGATGAAGCCATTACAACGCCCAGCAATGAATCGGTCCGGCGTGCACTGGCCATCCAGCTCATCATCAACCGGGAGTGGGGCCTTGCCAAGAATGAAAATATGAACCAGGGGAGCTTTGTGGTGGAGGAACTGATGCGGCTTGTGGAAGAAGCGGTTCTTTCAGAATTCGACAGGATTGCCGAACGCGGCGGCGTACTCGGAGCCATGGAAACCGGTTACCAGCGGAGCAAGATTCAGGAGGAATCGATCTATTATGAGAATCTAAAACATACCGGCGAATTGCCGATCATTGGTGTCAATACCTTCCGGGATCCTGACACCGATCTGGAACAGTTGTCCGAATGTGTTGAACTGTCCAGGGCTACCGAAGCTGAAAAGGAATCACAACTCAAGCGCATGGGAGAGTTCAAGAAACGGAATGAAAAAGAAGCCCCGAAAATGCTGGAGTGCCTCCAGAAAACCGTCCTGTCAGGAGATAATATCTTTGCCGAACTTATGGAGACTGTCCAGGTATGCACGCTGGGGCAAATAACCCAGGCATTGTATGATGTGGGAGGGAAGTATCGACGGAACATGTAGCAGAAATGCCTAAAATGGAAATGCCTAAAGTGCCTAAAATGATCTAAAATGCCTAAAATTGTGGTGAAAAAATGGAGAACATATTTTTGAATGTAGTGCAGGCGATCAGTGACCATCGGGTATTTTTGGGGACGGTGGCGCTGGTGGCGGTTTATGCCGTGGTGTTTGCGGTCATCGCTTCGGAGCTGGGGGATGCGGCCCGGGAGCTGCGGGATGACTAAACGGCAGAGCCCGTGCCGGGGATGCAAGAATGAATTCGAGGATAAGAGAAAACATCCGGATTGCGTGGCCTGCGATCTGCCGATCATTTATGAGAAAAGCCTGGGGTGCCACAGCGAGTCGGTGCCGGCGGAGGTGGTAAAAATGAGTGAAAACCCGGAAATGTCAAAGGCATGCACGGATCCGGCGTGCGAGCATGGCGGGAAACCGCAGCCGATCGATAACTTTCAAATCCACGGGCCGTCCGGCCAGCGGATGGGTGTGTGCAGGGATTGCATGGGCCGGAAGATGTCTGCCGGCAAGAAAAATAAAACTTCGGCAGCAAAAACCGAGAAACAGAAGCCGGGTAAGAAGGACAGGAAAGAGGAATTAGGA
>DATKWE010000251.1:0-18616 GCA_035529735.1 Desulfobacterales bacterium
AGAGATGGTTATGCCGGGAGACAATATAACGATTACGGCGGAGTTGATAACGCCCATAGCGATGGAAAAAGAACTCAGGTTTGCCATCAGAGAAGGCGGTCGGACGGTTGGCGCCGGTGTGGTGAGCGAGATTATAGAGTAAAGAGAAAAAAATATGATGAATACTAAAATCAGGATCAGACTCAAAGCATACGATCATAAGCTTCTGGATCAGTCTGTTGCGGATATTGTTGATACGGCCAATAAAACCGGAGCAAAAGTGGTCGGGCCGATACCGCTTCCGACACGAATCAATAAGTATTGTGTTCTGCGATCCCCTCATGTCGACAAGAAATCTCGCGAACAGTTTGAAATCAGAACACATAAACGGATGCTCGATATTCTGGAACCGACCCAACAAACCGTGGATGCTTTGATGAAACTGGATCTTTCTCCCGGGGTAGATGTGGAGATTAAGCTGTAGCATTTAACGCGGTCGTTTCGTAACCGCTGCAAAGGGACAGAATAAAGGTAATGAGTAAAGGATTGATAGGCAAAAAAATTGGGATGACAGGGTTGTTTACCCCTGAAGGTCAACACATACCGGTAACGGTTGTTCAGGTGGGCCCGTGTTCGGTAACCCAGATAAAGACGATCGATACGGATGGATATAATGCACTTCAACTTGGGTTTGGCGAGAAAAAGAAATCTCGTGTTAACAAGCCGATGGAAGGACATTTGAAAAAGAGCGGAGAAACTCGTTTTGGATTTCTGCGTGAAATTCGTGTGGATAATCCAGCTGAATACAGCCTCGGCCAGGCGATTAAAACGGACATTTTTGAGATCGGGGAACGTGTTGATGTCAGCGGCGTCACCAAAGGGAGGGGGTTTTCCGGTGTCATTAAACGGCATGGGTTCCATGGCGGTAAAAAGACTCACGGCAGTCACAGCCACAGAATTCCAGGCTCCATCGGTTGTAGTGCCACGCCTGCAAAAGTGATTAAAGGCAAAAAAATGCCAGGCCAATATGGAAATCAGCGTAAAACGGTTCGAAACTTGGAAATTGTCGACATCAGACCTGAAGAGAATATTATGCTGATAAAAGGTGCAATTCCTGGATCGGGCTTGGGCATTATTGAGATCAAAAAACCAAAATTCGCAGAATAGATGGAATAATTCGCTAAGAATTTTGTTAATCTTTAAAATTATAATTTTTGAGACGTAATTATGGCTCTTGTAGATGTTCTTAATCGTAAAGCAGAAAAAGTTTCACAGGCTGAACTTCCGGATACTATTTTCAGCATACCCGTTAAATCGAATGTGTTGCATGAAGTTGTGACCATGCAGCTCGCAAATAGACGTGCAGGGTCAGCATCTGTAAAACATCGCAGCGATGTTAAGGGGAGTGGAAGAAAACTTTTTAGACAGAAAGGGACCGGCCGTGCGCGTCGCGGTAATGCCAAGTCACCGCTTTTAAGGGGCGGTGGTTCAGTGTTTGGTCCTGATCCCAGGTCGTATTCCTATAATGTTCCGAAAAAGGTAAAACGGCTGGCCATTAAAATGGCCTTGAGCAGCAAGCTGAAGGCGGACAACATTGTGGTGCTCGACGAACTTGATCTCGACAGGATTAATACCAAGGATTTTATAGAGGTTATGGATGCATTGAACACTCAAAATGCTTTGATTATCACCGAAAAAACGAACGAACACCTGGTGCTGTCTGCCAGAAATGTTCCGAGCATAAAGGTTTTAAAAGTAGAAGGAATGAACGTATATGACATTCTTAAACATAAGAATGTGGTGTTGCTCGAGTCTTCGCTAAAGTCTATTGAAGGGAGGCTGGTTGGATGATTCCGTTCGATTTAATAAGACGTCCCTTGATCACTGAAAAGACAAACATTCAAAAAGAGAGTTACAACCAGATTACGTTTGAAGTCGATCGCAATGCCAATCGGGTTGAAATTAAACGGGCGATTCAAGACATTTTCAAAGTAAAGGTCGCCAGTGTAAAAACCATTCAGGTTAAGGGAAAGACCAAGCAAAGGGGTCGGATTATCGGAAAACGTAGAGACTGGAAGAAAGCAATTGTCAAATTGATGCCCGGTGAGCGTATCGATTTTTTTGATGGAGTTTAAAGGGGTAAAGAATGGCTGTAAAAAAAGTTAACCCGACTTCCCCTGGGAGGCGTGCTCAATCGTATTCAACATTTGATGAAATCACAAGTGCCACCCCTGAACAAAGCCTGTTAAAAGTCCTCAGGAAAACAGGCGGCCGTAATGTTCATGGTCGCATCACATGCAGGCACCGCGGGGGCGGGAATAAGCGGCACTACCGGATTGTCGATTTTAAACGGGACAAGACCGGAATTTCGGCCAAAGTCGCCGCCATAGAGTATGATCCAAATCGATCCGCGAGAATTGCGCTCCTCCATTATGTCGATGGTGAGAAGCGATACATACTGGCGCCGGTTAATCTTCGGGTGGGCGATACGGTGCTTTCAGGACCCGATGCAGATATAAAACCCGGGAATGCGCTTCCGCTGAGCAATATTCCGCTGGGAACACATATTCACAACATTGAGTTGCGGATCGGGAAGGGCGGACAGATTGTCAGAAGCGCCGGAACATTCGCCCAGCTGATGGCAAAGGAAGATCGTTATGCGCTAATAAAACTTCCATCCGGCGAAGTTCGGATGGTTCTTTTGAATTGCAAGGCGACCATCGGTCAGCTTGGCAACGTGATTCATGAGAATATATCTCTCGGAAAAGCGGGTCGTAAGCGTTGGCTCGGGAGACGTCCCAAAGTGAGAGGTGTCGCCATGAATCCGGTTGACCATCCAATGGGCGGAGGTGAAGGCAGGTCCTCGGGCGGACGACATCCATGCAGCCCTTGGGGCATGCCGTCAAAGGGCTTTAAAACCCGCAAAAAAAGGAAAAGCAGTCGCTATATCGTCAAAAAGCGTACCCAAAAATAGCAGGGAGTAGTTTATGCCACGATCGTTGAAAAAAGGTCCGTTTGTTGAAGAAAAATTATTACGGAAAGTGCTTATCGCTCAGGAAACCCGGAGCAACCGAGTTGTCAAGACGTGGTCGAGAAGATCGACAATTGTTCCTGAGATGGTTGGAATTACACTGGCGGTTCATAATGGGAAAAAGTTTGTTCCGGTATTTGTTACCGAAGACATGGTTGGGCACAAACTGGGTGAATTTTCACCGACCCGCACTTATTATGGTCATGCTGCTGATAAGAAAACAAGGTTGAAGCGTTAAGGTTGGCAGAAAAGGAACTGTTTGTAATGGAAGTTAGAGCTGTAACGAAATATGTGCGTATTTCTCCTCAGAAGGTTCGTATGATCGTTGGTGCTGTTAAGGGGAAACCGGTAGAAGAGGGCCTGGAAATACTCAAATTTATGCCACAGAAGGCGGCAGCTATTGTTGGAAAAACACTCAAAAGTGCTGTGGCGAATGCAGATCAATATCCGGATATGGACCTGGATTCAATGGTTATCCGTAATATAACCGCAGACCAGGGACCCACATTGAAACGTTTCAAAGCAAGGGCACGCGGCAGGGGTACACGTATTTTAAAGAGAACCGCTCATATTACGGTTATTTTGTCTGAGGATTAAACCTAAAAGGGAGATAAAAGCTTGGGCCAGAAAGTAAATCCTATTGGATTAAGGCTGGGTATTGTTAAGACCTGGGAATCACGGTGGTATGCCGGAAAACAATATGCAAATTATATTCTGGAAGATTATAATATCCGCAAATTTTTGAAGAAGAGACTCTACCACGCCGGCATTTCCAGGGTTGAAATCGAAAGGTCGTCCAAGCGTGTCAGGCTCCGGGTTTTTACATCCAGGCCCGGGATTGTGATCGGAAAGAAAGGCTCTGAAATAGCATTGCTCAAGAAAGAGCTTGAAAAAATCATTTCTCATGAAGTCATTATCGATATTCAGGAGGTTAGAAAACCCGAGATTGATGCACAGCTTGTGGCTGAAAATATCGCGCTTCAGATTGAACGGCGGGTTGCATTCCGGCGAGCCATGAAGCGCGGCATTTCATCTGCCATGCGGTTTGGTGCAGAGGGTATAAAGATTATATGTTCAGGCCGACTGGGCGGTGCGGAGATGGCAAGGACAGAACAGTACAGAGAAGGCCGAATACCGTTACATACCTTAAGGGCCGATATCGACTACGGTTTTATAGAAGCACACACAACATACGGCCTTATCGGTGTAAAGGTGTTTATTTTTAAAGGTGAGATTTTAAAAAAAGATAAGGTGCCGGTCAGATAGATCCTATAGGGATTTCCTGCTATACACGGCGAAGTTGTCCGACCGCTTCGTGAGCGAGGGCGCTGCGGGCAGGCGTTTTACAGGATCGCGAAGCGATTGGATAACTTGTACATAACCATGAAGTATCGGAGATAGAGGACATGCTTAGTCCCAAGAAGGTAAAATTTCGAAAACAGCAAAAAGGCAAAATGAGAGGCGTTGCATATCGAGGGTGTAATCTCGATTTCGGCGAATTTGGATTGCAGGCGATAGAATGCGGTAGTATCAGTTCAAAACAGATTGAGGCCGCGCGTATCGCCATGACACGGCATGTCAAAAGAGGCGGTAAGCTGTGGATAAGGATATTTCCTGATAAGCCTTTTACAAAAAAACCTGCTGAAGTCAGGATGGGAAAAGGAAAGGGATCTCCCGAAGGATGGGTTGCGGTCATTCATCCCGGTAGAGTACTTTATGAGATGGAGGGTATTCCCAGAGAACTGGCAAAAGAAGCACTTCGGCTTGCTTCACATAAGCTTTCTGTAAAAACAAGGTTCATAGAGAGAGGTGATTTGTAATGAAAGCGAGCGAGATCAGAGCGCTGAGTGCCGAAGAAATGCTGCGAAAAGCAGATGATCTTAAACAGGAATTGTTTAATCTACGCTTTCAGCATGAAACCGGACAGCTTGAAAATCCCCAAAAAATGAAGCAGACCAAGCGTGACATCGCCAGGGTCAAAACAATAATAAAGCAACCTGAATTGGGTAAAAGGGCAGAATAGTTGTTGCCATGAAAAAAAAGTTACTAAAAAGACAAATAATCGGGACAGTAGTCAGCGACAAGATGGACAAGAGCGTCATCGTATTGGTTGAGCGGCTCGTTAAACACAGATTTTATAAGAAATATATCAGGAGGCGTTCCAAGTTCGCCGTTCATGATGAAAACAATGCTTGCCGAGCCGGAGATAAAGTTTCGATAATTCAATCAAGACCGCTGAGTAAAACCAAACGGTGGCGCGTAAGCAAGGTCGTCGAAAAAGCTGTTTGATTGTTATCGTACGGCAAAAAGTCGGAAATCCAGCTTCTTGCCAATGTTTTATTTAGGTTTTAATAATAAGTGTCTGTTAAATAACCCGAAAATAGACCTTTAAAGCCGAAGACACGAGGGGTCCGATTTATTTCGGAAGTTATCCTATACAAGGAAAGTTAAAAAGATGATTCAGGCGGAGACACGATTAACCGTGGCAGACAATTCGGGCGCCAAGGTGCTGTATTGCATAAAAGTTCTTGGCGGTTCCCGAAGGCGATATGCAAGTATTGGTGACATCATTGTCGTATCTGTTAAGGAAGCGATACCGAATACCAAGGTCAAAAAAGGCGATATACTCAAGGCTGTTGTGGTTCGGACGAAAAAGGAAATCCGAAGACCGGATGGATCCTTCATACGATTCGATGATAATTCAGCGGTTTTAATTACACCAAACAGGGAACCTATCGGAACCCGTATATTCGGTCCGGTGGCCAGAGAACTTCGAGCCAAAAGATTTATGAAAATTATATCGTTGGCTCCAGAGGTTTTATAGTCCGACGATTTTACAGCCTGTGGAGAGTTGATTCATGTTAAATAATAGATGTCACATAAAAAAAGACGACAAAGTCAAAATTACTGCCGGTAAAGATAAAGGTAAAGTCGGTAAAGTCCTGGGTATAAAAAGAAAGAGCAGCCGGATTATTGTTGAAAATATCAACATGGCAAAAAAACACGCCAGGCCCAGTGCAAAGCACAGACAGGGCGGCATTATTGAGAGCGAGGCGCCAATCCATCGGTCCAACGTTATGTTGCTGTGTAATAAATGTGTTACCCCCGTTCGTATAAAAATGAAGCGTCTTGAAGATGGAAAAAAAATTCGTGTCTGCAGGAAATGCAATGAGATCATAGATTCTTAGGATCGCGTGCCGGAGGAATTGAATGTCACAGTTAAAAGAATATTATCATAAAGAAGTTGTCTCCAGACTCTTCGAAACCTTTAAGTACAAGAACATCATGCAGGTTCCAAAGCTTGACAAGGTGGTATTGAATATGGGGCTTGGCGAAGCGATTCATAATGTCAAACTTCTTGATTCAGCAGTAGAAGAGCTTAAAATAGTTTCAGGCCAGCATCCGGTGGTTACCCGTGCCAAGAAATCAATCGCAGCGTTTAAGCTGAGGGAAGGAATGCCCATAGGGTGTATGGTGACCCTTCGCCGCAAACACATGTATGATTTTTTTTATAAATTGGTAAATATCGCATTGCCCCGTGTTCGTGACTTTAGAGGTCTATCGGGGAAAGCCCTTGATGGTCACGGCAATTATAGCCTTGGGGTTAAAGAGCAGATTATATTTCCTGAAATCGATTACGATAAAATAGATAAAGTTAAAGGTCTTAACATATCCATCGTTACGACTGCAAACACCGATGAAGAAGGGAAAGAACTCCTGCGACTATTGGGCATGCCGTTTCGTAATTGAACAATGAAAAATGAAGAATAAAGGATGTGTGTCGAAGGTTGAAGCTATGACAAGCGTTCAATCTTCAGCTTAAGGGGGAGGAAGTTTTGGCAAAAAAATCGCTTAGAATTAAAGCAATACGAAAACCCAAGTTCAAGGTCAGACAATACAACCGCTGTCCCATTTGCGGGAGGCCCAGAGGATTTTTAAGGAAATTTGGAATTTGTCGTATTTGTTTCCGGAATCTTGCTTCCCAAGGTAAGCTTCCCGGTGTCACGAAATCCAGCTGGTAATCGATCGGGTTGATATTAAAAAACTAACTGTATCAATAAATTGTAAGGATATTTTAAAGCGTTAATTTAAATAGCGGAGAAGACTATGGCAATGAGTGATCCAATTGCGGACCTGCTGACCCGAATTCGGAACGCAGGAAAGGCAAAATTCAACAGCGTCGATATTCCAGGGTCAAAAATAAAAATTGAATTGGCCAGAGTATTAAAAGATGAAGGGTTTATCAGAAATTATAAATTCATCAAGGATAAGAAGCAGGGCATATTGCGTATTTATCTTAAGTATGACCAGAGAGACACCCACGCGATTTTTGGTCTTAACCGTGTTAGTAAACCGAGTCGACGTGTTTATGCCAAAAGCAAGAGTGTAAAGCCGGTTCTGAACGGTACGGGGATTGCTATTTTATCGACATCAAAAGGGATAATGACGGATAAAAAAGCCAGGACTGCAAATGTAGGGGGAGAGATTCTCTGCAATATTTGGTAAAAAGGAGTCATGAATGTCCAGAGTAGGTAAAACACCCATACCCATACCTGAAAAGACGAAGATCACCTATAAAGACAGAGTAATTACTGTCCAGGGCGAAAAGGGCACCCTTGAAAGAACCGTCCATCCTGCAGTGGATCTAAAGATAGAAGACGGGATGATCCGTGTGATCACTGTTAACGATGCCAGGACCAGTCAGGCTTTTCGCGGACTGACCCGCAGTCTGGTGGCGAACATGGTTGCCGGCGTGAGCCAAGGATTTGAAAGGATACTGGAAATAAACGGTATCGGCTATCGGGCTGCCCTGAGCGGCAATCATATCGAATTTAATCTCGGATACTCACATCCGATTAAATTCGATCTTCCCGAAGGCATCTCAGCAGTCATTGACAAAAAAAATGTTATAAAACTCACCGGTATCGATAAAGAGCTTTTGGGTCATACCGCTGCATCTATTCGGAGATTGAGGCCTCCCGAACCCTATAAGGGCAAGGGAATAAAATATGCCGAAGAGCATATTCAGCGGAAAGCCGGAAAGGCAGGAACTAAAGCAGCATAAGGTTATAAAATATGGGATCTTTGAATTCAAAAAAAAGAGCACGTTTGAAGAGAAAAAAGAGAATCAGAAAGAATCTTGTCGGCACATCGGAACGGCCGAGACTGAGTGTTTTCCGAAGCGCAAAACATATTTATGCCCAGGTCATTGATGACACCCATGGACAAACTATGGCGGCGGCTTCAAGTATGGATAAATCCGTAAAGGAACAGCCTGCATTTGAAAACAAAGTTGCTGTTGCAGGTTTTGTTGGGAAACTCTTGGGAGAAATGGCTATAAAAAAGGGTATACGTCAAGTTGTTTTTGACCGAAATGGTTTTTTATATCACGGACGGGTTAAAGCTGTTTCTGAGGGTGCACGTGAGGCTGGACTGGATTTTTAAGGGTTTGGATATTGAAATTTAATTGCAGCTCACAAAGATTAAGTAACTTATTGTGACAGGGTAAAATCTTAATTTGAGCCATTCACGGTGAAGGAGGCAGATTTTTGTTCAAACAGAATAAAGGCGAAAATCAATTAATCGATAAGGTCGTTTACATTAACCGGGTTGCAAAAGTTGTCAAGGGAGGACGCCGTTTCAGCTTTAGTGCAATCGTGGTGGTTGGTGATGGCGAAGGGAGTGTCGGCCAAGGGCTTGGAAAAGCCGGTGAGGTGCCCGAAGCGATCCGTAAAGGTATAGAAAAAGCTAAGAAAAACATGGTGAAATTCCCCTTAGTCGACGGAACAATACCTTATGTGGTTATCGGAAAGTACGGTGCCGGACGTGTTTTGTTAAAACCTGCTTCCCAAGGAACCGGTCTTATTGCAGGCGGCGCTGTTCGAGCGGTGCTTGAAGCAGCGGGAGTCCAGAATATTCTTACAAAGTGTATGGGTTCAAATAATCCTCACAATGTGGTTAAGGCAACCATTGAAGGACTCTGTCGATTGCAGAGTCGTGAACAGGTGGCTGCAAGACGCGGTATAGGGGTGGAAGACCTCTAGAATTTAAAAATTCAAGAATGACCGATGATGATTAGAAATGAAAAAATCCAGGGGAATCTTCGGTCATCGGCTATAGTTAAACCATAAGGGATGATAAATGAGTGGAGTATTAAGGGTAACGCTTGTTAAAAGCATGATTGGAAGGCCTGAAAAGCATCGGAGAGTATTGCGCGGCATGGGACTGACAAAACTTAACAGAACCGTTGAACTTAAAGATACGCTTTCAACTCGAGGGATGGTCAACACGGTATCACATCTGGTGAAAGTTGAGGAAAAGATAGATGAAGCTAAGTGAATTATCACCTCCTGACGGATCACGCAGGGCGAGAAAACGTGTGGGACGCGGGGTAGGTTCAGGTAGCGGTAAAACAGCCGGCAGGGGTTCAAAGGGTCACAATAGCCGCAGCGGCGGTGGTGTAAGACCCGGTTTTGAAGGTGGACAAATGCCGATTCATCGCCGACTGCCCAAACGCGGTTTTACCAATATTTTTAAACAGAAAATATCTGTAATTAATATTCGTGACCTTTCAATATTTGAAAGCGGCAGCACTGTAGATGAGGCCGAACTTTTACGGACCGGTCTCGTTAAAGGTCCAAGGGACGGCATTAAACTTCTTGGACAAGGCGAGATCAAAATTCCGCTCACAATTAAGGTGAACGGAGTCAGTAAAAGCGCCAGGGAAAAAATAATCGCTGCTGGCGGAAACGTAGAGGTTCTCTAATATGCTTGGCGGTGGGTTTGGCAATATATTCAAAATACCTGAACTCAAAAAAAGGATTGTATATACGTTAGCGCTACTTATCGTTTATCGTATTGGTGTGCACGTTCCGACTCCGGGTATAGACGCTGTGGCACTGGCCTCATTTTTTGCCCGGGCAAAAGGGACGCTCCTCGGTCTTTTTGATATGTTTTCGGGTGGCGCTTTAGAGAGGCTTTCTGTTTTTGCGCTCGGGATTATGCCCTATATCAGTGCATCGATTATTCTTCAACTTTTGACTGTGACCATTCCCCATCTGGAGCGTTTGTCAAAGGAAGGCGAGCAGGGGCGTAAAAAGATTACTCAGTATACACGGTACGGTACGATTTTGCTCAGTGTAATCCAGGGATTCGGTATTAGTGTCGGTCTTGAGAAAATGATGTCTCCCGGCGGTGCGGCAGTGGTTATAGATCCCGGCTGGGGATTCAGGCTCATGACCGTGATGACCCTGACGGCGGGGACGGCGTTTATTATGTGGCTGGGTGAACAGATAACCGAACGCGGAATCGGCAACGGTATTTCCCTGATTATATTCGCAGGTATTATTGCTCGGATGCCGGCTGCAGTCGGAAATACATTCCGTCTACTTTCAACCGGTGAAATGGGGCTATTTGTCGTCATAATTTTAACTATTCTGATGACACTGGTTGTGGCCTTTATCATATATGTGGAAGCGGGTCAGCGTCGGATAACCGTTCAATATGCCAAAAGGGTTGTCGGCCGCAAAATGTATGGCGGCCAGAGCACCCATTTACCGTTAAAGGTCAATACATCCGGCGTGATACCACCGATATTCGCTTCATCAATCATCATGTTCCCGGCAACGTTGGCCAGTTTTATAGCGATTCCGTGGATACAGAACATTGCATCGGCCATGAGACCGGGTAATATCGTATATGAAACTTTATATATCGGCTTTATATTCTTTTTCTGCTACTTTTATACCGCCGTCACCTTTAATCCGGTGGATGTTGCAGATAATATGAAAAAACAAGGTGGATATATTCCAGGTATCCGTCCGGGCAAACGTACGGCAGACTATATAGACAGGGTTCTTACCCGTATTACTTTAGGTGGTGCCATATATGTTTCTGCAGTATGCGTACTTCCATCTATTCTGATGACAAAATTTAATGTTCCTTTTTATTTTGGCGGTACTGCCCTCTTAATCGTTGTTGGGGTTGCTATTGACACCATTCAGCAAATAGAATCTCACATGCTGACCCGTCACTACGAAGGATTCTTAAAGAAAGGCGGGGCTAAAAAATGAAAGGAAGATTCTAATCGTCCTTACCAAAGAGGCGTCGGGGGAAGATATGCCAAAAGAAGAAGCGATTAAGGTTGAAGGTACCGTGCTCGAAACATTACCCAATGCAATGTTCAAAGTGGAATTGGAAAATAAGCATCAGGTACTTGCGCACATTTCTGGAAAGATGCGCATGCATTTTATTAAAATTCTGCCAGGAGATAAAGTTACGGTTGAACTCTCTCCATATGATCTGTCTCGTGGAAGAATAACATACAGATCGAAATAAGGTGGTGATTGATGGTGGACGATCGGTGTATCGGTAATGGTTTTAACTCGGTACACAGTAACCATCGCCCATTGTCTACTACCCTAGTGAAGGAGAAATGTGAATGAAAGTCAGGGCATCGGTTAAGAAAATGTGTGCCAAGTGTAAAATCGTCCGCAGAAAAGGAGTTGTCAGAGTCATCTGCGAGAATAAACGCCACAAACAGAGACAAGGTTAAAAGGAGGATAAGCTTTGGCAAGAATCGCGGGAGTAGATTTGCCTAGACGGAAACGGATCGAGGTAGGACTGACATATATTTATGGTATAGGTCCGAGCATATCAAGGCGTATACTCCAAAAACTCGATATTGATCCGAATTCAAAGACAGATGATTTGTCTGAGACCGAGGTCAATAGTATTCGTAAGGTGATTGACAGCGAATATAAAGTTGAAGGTGAACTTCGCACTGATATTTCCATGAATATTAAAAGGTTGATGGATCTCGGAACTTACCGTGGACTTCGCCATCGAAAGTCACTTCCCGTGCGTGGGCAGCGGACAAGTACCAATGCACGAACGCGAAAAGGACCCAAAAGATCTGCAGTTAAAAAGAAAGGTGGCGTTCGAAAAAAATAAAAAGGATATCCGGTTGTCGTTCGATATTTGAGTCGCGATGAATGAATAACGGATAACGAATTTTTAGGCAGGAGCATAATACATGGCGAAAAAAATCCGTACTAAAAAGAAAGAAAAAAAGAATACACCCAGCGGGGTCGTACATATTCAATCAACGTTTAACAATACCATCGTTACAATTACCGACCCTGGCGGTAATGTTGTTGCCTGGTCAAGCGCAGGGGTCCAGGGCTTTAAGGGATCGCGTAAGAGCACACCCTTTGCTGCTCAACTTGCAGCTGAGGATGCCGTAAAGAAAGCCATGGAGCACGGGATGAAAAATGTTGAAGTGTATGTCAAGGGTCCTGGAGCAGGTCGAGAGTCCGCGCTTCGATCTCTTCAGGCTGCAGGGTTAAATGTTTTAATAATTAAAGATGTTACACCCATACCGCATAATGGTTGTCGACCACCCAAACGACGCAGAGTTTAAAATAATTTAAAATTTAAAATCGAAAATTGAAGATTTTTTGACGGTTTAATTCCATAGAAGGCGGATCAATTGAAAATGGTCAATCTTCAATATAAAGGGGGAACGCTTGGCTCGATATACAGGTTCAGTATGCCGGCTATGCCGACGGGAAAATTTAAAATTGTTTCTTAAAGGAGATCGCTGTTATTCGGATAAATGCGCTTTTGACCGACGGGGTTATCCGCCCGGACAGCACGGGCAGCGCCGTGGAAGAAAGATTTCTGATTACGGGATTCAGCTCCGGGAAAAACAGAAGGTAAAACGGATGTACGGTCTTTCGGAAAAACAATTCCATCTGTTTTTTCAAAGGGCGGACAATCAAAAAGGCATCACCGGTACAAATCTTTTGGTAATGATAGAACGCAGGCTCGACAATGTTGTTTATCGTATGGGCTTTGTGAATTCTCGCACTCAAGGGCGTCATTTTGTAAGGCACAATCACTTTCTGGTTAACGGAAAAAAAGTCAACATTCCGTCGTATCTCGTTAAAATTGGTGATGTGGTTGAAGTGCGGGAAAAAAGTCGCAAGATTCAGGCGCTGGAAGATGCACTCGATGCTGTGGTGCGAAGAGGCATTCCGCAATGGCTGGATCTGGAAAAAGAGAACCTGAAAGGTATTGTTAAGGGGTTTCCCTCTCGTGAAGATCTAACAGTACCGATGCAAGAACAACTCATCGTGGAACTCTATTCCAAATAACCGAGATACGGGATATGAGTTGTGGTGTACGTGATGATCGAACGTCTCTGTATATCATCCCGCATATCCTTAATAATCCGCTGAAAAATTGGAGATATAATAATGGTGTCAAGTGAACTTATGTACATGAACTGGCGTGAGATGATAACGCCAGAAAAAGTTCAGGTAACCAGTAAGCCGACGTACGGCAAGTTCGTTTGTGAACCCCTTGAAAGGGGGTTTGGTATTACAATTGGAAATTCTTTAAGAAGGATAATTCTATCGTCTCTTTACGGAGCTGCTATCGTATCTGTAAAGTTTGACGAAGTGATGCACGAATTCAGTGTTATCCCAGGTATATATGAAGACGTATCCGAGATTATCCTTAACTTAAAGGAGGTTCGATTTAGACTTTCCGACCCTGAACCGAAAACAGTTCGCATTGATGCTGAAGGAGAACGTGAAGTTACCGCCGCTGATATCATCAGCGATGACGGAAGGTGTGAAGTTCTGAATCCAGAACAGCACATCGCGACCCTTTCATCTGAATCAAAATTGAAAATGACCATGACCGTCAAGGTTGGAAAAGGGTATTCATTGTCTGAAGCAAACAAAGATGAAGACGCGCCTCTGGGTACCATCCCCATCGATGCCGTTTTTTCACCGATTAAACGCGTTACCTACGTGGTGGGCAATGCCCGTGTCGGTCAGAGAACAGACTACGATAAACTGACTTTGGAGGTTTGGACCGACGGAAGTATCCCGCCTGAAGACGCAGTGGCCTATGCTGCCAAGATTTTAAAAGAACAGATGACGATCTTCATCAATTTTGATGAACTTTTTGAGCCGGAAACTGTGGAAAAGACCGAGGAGATAGAGAAGCCCAAGTTAAATGAAAATCTTTATAGAAGTGTTGAAGAACTGGAGCTTTCCGTGCGCAGTGCCAACTGTCTAAAGAACGCAAATATTGTAAAAATTTATCAACTGGTCAGCAAAACCGAGGCGGAAATGCTCAAAACCAAAAACTTTGGCAGAAAGTCTTTAAATGAGATTAAGGAAGTTTTAAGTGAAATGGACCTGTCTCTCGGAATGAAGATGGAAGGTTTTGAGTTGCCCAAGGAAGATATAGAGGAAGGAGAATAATTGATCCCATGAGACATCGAAAAGCCGGCGTAAAATTAAACCGGACGAGCAGCCATAGAGATGCCATGTTTAGAAATATGGTGACGTCGCTCTTCAAACATGAACGCATTCGTACGACAGATGTTAAAGCAAAGGAATTAAGACGCTGGGCCGATAATTTAATTACTCTGGCGAAACGAGGAGATGTTCATGCAAGGCGCCAGGTACTTTCAATTATACGGGAAAAGGACGTTGTTCATAAACTTTTTGCAGAAGCTGCCGAGCGTTATGGGGCCGTATCCGGTGGGTATACCCGGATCGTCAAACTTGGAAGACGACCGGGTGATGCCGCGCCGATTTCCTTGATTGAGCTGCTCTCTTCCGAAGATGATAAAAAGAAGAAGAAAACCAAAAAGAAGAAAAAGGCCAAAGCCGCTGTAGAGAAAAAACAGGTCGCCGAGAAAAAAGAAGTTAAAGAAACGGCGGCGGCTGAAGAAAAGATCAGCGTAGAAGAAGCGGTTAAAGAGGAGAAGGAAGACATAGCGTTAAAAGAAGATACGTCCGAAGACAAGGCGGTGGTTTTAGAACCTGAGGTGTCTGTCGAAGACGCAGCCGAAAAGCCTGAAGAGGAGGCCGCGGAACCGATGGCGCCGGAAGTAACTGAAAAATCTGAACCTGAACCTGAAAAAACCGAAGATAAAAAGGAAGACCTCGGATCAAAAGAATAAATCCGAATGGAAGGTCCTCCCACGATCCTTTAAAAAGCCTTGTCTGAAAAGACAGGGCTTTTTTTTTGGGTGTTCAGAACAGGGTGTCGAGTTAAATTGGTAATAAAAGACCGTTCCGCATGAGGAAAAAACATGTCTGCAGTCCAATCCAGCATAAAGAAAAAAGATTATGATGTTATCATTATCGGCGGCGGTCCCGCCGGACTCTTTGCCGCTCATCACCTGTGCGAGCACTCTGACCTGAATGTTCTTATTGTCGATAAAGGAAAAGGTCCCCTGAAACGCAAATGCCCGATCACTGAAAACCGCAAATGTATGAAATGTAAGCCCTGCAATATCCTGTGCGGTATCGGAGGCGCAGGTCTGTTCTCTGACGGTAAGCTGAACTTCATCCATAAATTGGGCAAGACCGATTTAACTCAGTTTATGCCGGCCGGCAAGGCCCAGCAACTTATCCATGAGACGGAACAGATATTCAACAGATTCGGCATGGACGGCCGTGTCTATCCCACCGATTTGGAAGAAGCCAATAATATTCGGAAACGGGCCAAGCGGTATGGGATCGACCTGCTGGTTATCAAACAGAAGCATCTGGGGAGTGAATGCTTGCCGGGCTACATCGCAGATATGGTCGATTACATCAAGTCCAAAGGGGTGACGATACACACGTCAGAGGAAGCAAAGGACGTTATTGTCGAAAACGGACGGGTGAAAGGGGTCGTGACCAACCGGAAAAATTATTCATCGAACAACATTATCCTGGCCCCGGGCCGCGTGGGCGCGGACTGGACCGGGAAACTGGCACAAAAATACGGGATCGGCCTCAGACAAAGAGGCATTGAGGTCGGGGTGCGCGTTGAGGTTCACAATGATATTATGCAGGATCTTTGCGACGTCATCTACGATCCTACTTTTTTTATTCAGACATCAAAATATGACGATCAGACCCGAACATTCTGCACCAATAAAGGGGGATTCGTTTCTTTAGAGAATTACACCAACTTTGTCTGTGTCAACGGGTATTCATATCGGCACAAAAAATCCGAGAATACCAACTTCGCATTTCTGTCCAAGGTGGTTCTGACGGAGCCGGTAACGGACAATCAAGCATACGGAGAGTCCATCGGCAGCCTGGCCACGCTGATCGGCGGCGGCAAGCCGATACTGCAGCGCTTCGGCGATCTCAAGCGCGGCAGGCGGAGTACATGGCACCGAGTTAAAAAAGGATATATCGAACCGACACTGACCAAGGTGGTCTGTGGTGATATCGCCATGGCCCTCCCCGAGAGAATTCTGACCAATATCATCGAAGGTCTGGATACGCTCAACCGAGTGGTTCCGGGTGTATCCAACGACGAAACATTGCTTTATGCACCTGAAATTAAATTTTTTGCAACCCAGGTCGATACCACGCCTGATCTGGAAACAGAGATCAAAGGGATGTACGTTGCCGGCGACGGGCCCGGTGTGGCGGGAAACATTGTCTCAGCCAGTGCCACCGGACTGATACCCGCCAAAGCCATTGTGGCAAAAACGAAAACTTAGTTTGATATTTTTTGTCAGCTACCTGAATACCCGATCCATAAGCGCCGGAAATTGGCTCCGTACCAAATCGACCATACCGGGATCAATTTCAGCGGTGACAATTTCTTCTTCCTCCCCCGCCTCGACCAGAACCTGTCCCAGAGGGTCGACAATCATGCTGTGGCCCGCAAAACGGGTACCGACGCTGGCGCTGGTGCTGGCGCAGTTGCAGGAGAAAAGATACGCTAGGTTCTCATGGGCTCTGGCCCTGTTAAACAACCGCCACGCCTCCACGCGTGCAAGGGGCCAGGCGGATACGACTAAAAAAAATTTCGCGTTCTTATCGACCATTCTGCGAAAAAGTTCCGGAAACCGCAGATCATAGCAGGTGGAAAATCCGCTTTCTCCCCAAGGGGTATCCGTAACGACAACATCCTTGCCCGGGGTCAAAAGTTCGGCCTCTTCCGACATATAGCCGAAAAGATGGATCTTGCGATATTTCGCAACAACCTCGCCGTTTGGGTCCAGCAAAATCGTCGTATTAAACAAATTATCGTTTTCTCTTTCGACAAAACTACCCATCAAAATATGGCATTGTCGCTCACGCGCCTTTTCTTTGAATGCACTGACCGTTGGGCCATCAACCGGTTCGCTGTCAGATTGATACCTGTCGAAAGAAAAAAAACCGCACGGCCATATTTCAGGCAGTAAAATAAGGTCGCTTTCAGGTGTTCGTTCCACCATATTTAGCGCGTGTTCAAGGTTATTCTGTTTGGACTGATCGACAATTCCCAGTTGGATGCTCGATACTTTCATCTTCGAACCTCTGATATTAAAAGTGTTAAACGATGCGGTAGCAGACTACAGCTTCACCCTTGGACGCCTTGAAGCTGCGCACCCTCGACTTTCCAATTAAGGTATTAGCATTGCAGATACGAATTTTCAAACTTTTCCCATAAATTTATTGCTCATTTATTGTTTTGCCGATAGTTTTCCATCGTTACAGTCATTGAATTGTATTGGCTGCAGGGAATCCCAATTTTGTTTATGCTCGATTCGGGTCTTCGTTCATTCCTGCAGATTTTTAAATTCATCAAGCGCATGGGTCTGACGGTTCCGCGAAGGACCCTAAATGAGCGTAAACAAAACGGGAAGAAGAATAAAATGATGATAGAACACCCCGGAAACGTGACCGAAAGAATCTTGCTTCTCGGTCAAAAAGCGTCATGTGTTTATCTTTTAAAGGGAAAAGGCGAGTATGCCATCCTTGGCGGGGGAATGACCTACATCGTTCCTGATGTGATCCGGCAGCTGCAGGAATTTAATATAGAAGAGAAAAAGATAAAACAAATGGTGATACTTCATTCCCATTTTGACCACTGCGGGATCGTTCCTTTTTTCAAAAAGCGATGGCCGTGGATAAAAATAACGGCATCGGCAAGAGCAAAAGAACTTTTGGACAGACCCAAAGTCATGGAAAGTATTTCATCCTTAAATGGGATGCTGCTGGCTGAACATGGACTCGAAGAACAGGCCGAAACCCTGGGACTTGAGTTTGCCAAAATAAATGTTGAAGATATTGTAGCAGAAGGAGACGTCATTTCTTGCGGTGATCTCTCCATGGAGGTGATTGAGACCCCGGGTCATTCTTCATGTTCCATTGCAGTGTATGTTCCTCAGGAGAAAGCCATGTTTGCTTCTGATGCCGGAGGCATTCCATTTGGAGATAAGATTTTTACAGCAGCAAATTCAAACTTTGACAAATATCGAGATAGTCTTGAAAAGATGGCCGGATATGAAATAGACGTCTATCTGGCTGAGCACTTCGGCGCCAGGACCGGTGAAGACGGCCGGGTTTATCTGAAGCAATCCATAAACGCCGCAAAGGAAACAAGGGGTATTCTGGAAGCGTCTTATCGTAAAACCAAAGATATTCAAAAGAGCACCGAAGAGATAACCGACAGACTTATAAAATGGATGCCCGATGGCTTTATGCCGAGAGATATCATCGCAATGGTGATCGGTCAGATGGTGAAATATATTGCCGCGCAAAACCCGTGAAACATCCGGGATGGATCCCCAACTTAAGATAACCG
>DATKWE010000252.1:0-8674 GCA_035529735.1 Desulfobacterales bacterium
TAATCCCGAATTATTCAGCAAGATGAGCAAAAAAAAGCCTTGAAAACATGATATCTATTTGATATATTAAGATATATTAACAATACCGGAGGTTGAGGCAATGCTCGGGAATGGTGAAACTCAAAAAGAAGCGATACGACCGGATTTCAACAAGTCCATTTTTATTGATTTTAATGGTGCCAAGATCACGTCGGATGCAGGGTTTCTTCTGATGCGGGAAGTTGACCAGCGATTCGGCATCATCGAAAGCGGGTGCAACCACCTGGTGGACGACAGATCTGCCTCCCACATGAAACATACGTTCGAGCAGATGATAAGGCAACGAGTTTACCAGATAGCGGCAGGATATGAAGACTGCAACGACGCTGATTATCTTCGCATAGACCCTGCAATGCGGCTTGCCCTGGGTAAGGGGTACCAGTTCGGGGCCAGTCAGTCGGTGATGTCGCGGCTTGAGAATGATATTCTCGGGACTGCTTCCGGGCAGGAAGCTCTCAACGCCATGATCACCAGGTCAACGGATGCACTTTTGAAAAGGAAAAACAAGAATCGCCTGATCCTTGATGTGGACTCCACGGAAGACCCAGCGCATGGCAACCAGGAGCAGATGGCTTACAACGGACATTTCGGGAAGAATTGTTTTCATCCGCTTTTCTGTTTCACGAGTGATGGTGACGGTCTGGCAGCAAAACTTCGACTGGGCAATGTGCATTCAGCCAATGGAACTCTCGATCTCATCAAGCCCATCGTCATCAGGTACAGGAAGAAGTTCAAGCTGTTCTGGCTACGGGGTGATTCGGCATTTGCGGACCCGGACACCTACGAATATTGTGAAGCTAACCGGATCACCTATTTCATCCGGTTGCGGGAAAATGCGGTGCTCACGAAGTTGATCAAGCCACACCTACAAAGACCTGTTGGACGCCCACCGAAAAGCGGGGTGCAGCTAAAGTACGTGGACCTGGAATACCAGGCGGGGAGTTGGGAGAGACCCCGGCGGGTGGTCGTGAAGATCGAGTGGCATTTTGGGGAACTGTTTCCCCGGTACTATTTCATCGTGACCAATTCAAAGCTTGTAGCGAGTAAAGTGGTCAAGGTGTATAATGGGCGAGGGGATGTTGAAAACCGGATAAAGGAAGGCAAGAACACCCTGCGCTGGGACAAGACGAGTTGCCACCGGTTCATGGCGAATGAAGCCCGGCTGAAAATGGGCTTTCTCGCGTACAACATGCTCCACATGATTCGCCGATTCTATTTATGGGGCGAAGATACGCGCCGGTCTATAGAATGGATCATTACGAGATTGGTGAAGGCGGGCGCTCGGATTGTCTACCACGCAAGGCGTTGGTATGTTCATGTGGCGTCAGCTTTTCCGTTGGGGCACTATTACCGGGCTGTGCTTAGCTGGCAGTACTGAGGTGGCATGCACTGAGAAATGGCAAAGATCTGGCAGGAGAGGTATTTTCAAAACGCACGAAAAAGTTGGATTCAAGGAGGTTTTGGAGCAGTATGATGGTGTTTTGGGCTTTTCCAAAACAAAATTCTACTTTGAGCAGAAGAAAGTTGATCAAAAATTGGCAAACGGGCATGCGGAACAGCTTTTTGGAAAAAATGCCGCACAATTCGGATTACTATCTTAAATTAAAGATTTAAGGAGGCTGAAAAATGGATAATAAGCGAAGATGGATTGTTGCAGGAATAATTTGTGTTTTTTCGATTGCATTGCTCTGTTCGAATCCGGTATTTGCCGGTCAAAGTACCATTACCGGAACCATCAACGACACGTATCAGATTGTCGCAGAAGACGGCATGACGTATGAAGTGGAAGATACGGATATGGGCAACGAGATGTTAAACCATGTCGGCAAAACCGTCGAGGCAACCGGCGAGGTCGTCGAAGAAGATGGCGTCAAGACTATTAAAGTGGAATCCTATAAAATACTATAAAAAACAAAATCATAAATCTTAAGAGCGGGCGTCGGCCTCTCGGCCCACTACAGGCCGGAAGCCCGCTTTTAAAATCAGGCCCGTGAGAAAAACCGGATATCATATGATCGATCAAAAAATGTCTGTCTTTTTTGACTGCCGGTTTCGTTCTGAGGGAAAGATCCATTTTTCAAAAGTGGCGACCTGAAGTTTGAAACAATGAAAATTTATTTGAAAGGAGGACGTCACTATGGCTAATGGTACTGTAAAGTGGTTTAACGACCGAAAAGGGTTCGGATTTATTGAGCAAGAAGACGGGCCTGATGTGTTTGTTCATCATTCAGGAATCAACTCAGACGGCTTTAAATCCCTCAAAGAGGGCGATCAAGTTACCTTTGACATCAAGCAAGGGGAAAAAGGCCCTGCCGCTGTAAATGTCACTGTAGTATAGATCATGGTTCTGAGGAAAAAGGGTAAATTTCATTTTTATGCCTGATGAAATAAACTCTCTATTTTATCCAAATCATATAAAAAAATATTGACTTCTGTATTTAACATTTTTATACACAAAATTCTTTTGAGGATTGGATTGCCGACCCCAAGCCTCCCCTAAGCAAGGAGAACTAGCGTAAGGCGGCGTTAGGTTATTATTTTTCTATAGGGAGGTACCATGAATTGTTTAAAGGAAAACATCTTTTAATCGATTGTCGTAATGTATCCCGTGAATCGTGCCTTGATGATAAAGCCATGCTCTCTGCCATGGCAAAGGCATCAGAAAAAGCGGGCGCATCTGTAATTTCCCAAGTCCGTTATCATTTCGGACATAATTCCCCTCCCGGTTTTACAGGAATAGTGCTGTTAGATGAGAGTCACTGTTCTGCACATACCTATGCAGACCAAGGATTGATAGCCCTTGATATTTTTACGTGCGGCAATACAGATCCGCATCAGGTCTTAGAGTATATACAGGAAGAGATAGATCTTGGGGAAGTGACAATACGGGAAGTCGACAGATTTTTTAATCCTCCGATTGAATCTTCAAAACTTGAAATGACAAATAATTATCGGTTCGCATAAAGGACCTCATCCCATGCTGAAACGGAAGTTGCACAACGGGCGAGATGATGGCCTGACGCCTCTTGAATCTCTTAATTTAAGTGAAATCAGCTCATTTTCAGATCTTGTTGAAGCAATGGGAAAAACCGCATTTTCCGGACGACAGCTAGGTAACGCCTTTCAGGTATTGCTTGAAATGTGGCGTGCCGGTGATTGTACAGTAGTGCTGACTGTGTCCGGCGCCATGACCGTTGCCAAACAGGGCCGAATAATCTGCGATATGATCGATCGAGGAATGATTCAGGTCCTTGTTGCAACTGGAGCCCTCATAGCGCACGGTTTGACTGAGGCCATCGGACTAACGCACTACTACGCGCCTGATAATTGTAATGACCGGGATCTGTTTTTAAAAGGATATAATCGCATTTACGACACACTGGAGATGGAAGCAAACCTTGATGATGTAGCAGCGTTGATTACAGATGTCCTGGAGTCATCGGAACCGGAAGATGGTATCTGGTCATCGTCAAAACTCTGCCGTGCTATTGGTAAAAGGCTTGAAGTGTTAAATCATGGACCGGGTATTCTTCGTAGTGCCTTGAAAAAGAACATACCGGTTTTCATCCCGGCATTTACTGATAGTGAAGTGGGGTTGGACTGTTCTATTTGGGCCATGCGAAAAGCGTTGGCTCGTTCAGAATTTGCGCATAATGGCAAAGGAGCAAATCCCGAGCATATCTTTAAGGCTGTACCGGCCTTTAATCCATTTTTCGATCTGCAGGAATATGCCCGAATAATAGCAAAAAGTGACAATCTGGGCATATTTACAATCGGCGGCGGTGTCCCCCGTAACTGGGCCCAGCAGGTCGCCCCTTACTTTGACATTACATGTGAACGACTTGATATTCCCTTAAAAAAACCCCGTTTTCAATATGGGGTCCGGATTTGCCCGGAACCCGTTCATTGGGGCGGTCTGTCCGGTTGCACTTATTCCGAAGGTGTCAGCTGGGGAAAATTTATGTCGCCTGAAGAAGATGGGCGGTTTGCTGAAGTTTTTGCCGACGCAACATTGGTTCTACCGCTTCTAATGAAAGCTGTTTTTGAAAAACTTGATAGTGCTGATTAAATGAGCCGCATTCTTGATGAAAAGCAGAATTTTTTAGGAGTCCAAAACAGCACTAACTGGCCGGGGACTACGGGTGTTGTGATTATACCGGTACCTTATGAGCAAACTTCTTCGTATGGTTTGGGTTCGGGTAATGGCCCGGCTGAAATACTGACCGCCTCACACCATGTTGAACTTTATGACGCCGAGCTCGAATTTGCCCCTGTTGAAAAAGCAAATGGTATTATTACCTCAAAGCCTCTTTCCATAGATGGATATTCCGGTCAATCATTGGCACAATACCTTGATAATGAAGTTACCGGCTGGCTGAAAACAGGAAAACGTGTGATTACTCTGGGTGGAGAACACACGTCAGTCGTGGGAGCAATCAAAGCTCATATAGATTACTATGACGATATAACCATTTTACAATTTGATGCCCACAGTGATCTACGATCATCGTACCAAAAGGATTCATGGAATCATGCCTGCACGATGGCGCGGGTGCTTGATTTTTATAACAATATTGTTCAGGTCGGTATTCGCAGCCAGAGTAAATCGGAAAAGGAAAAAGCATCTCGACTTGGATTGCCGATTTTTTATGCGAATGCCATCCATGAACAGGAAAGAAAAGGCCGGGACTGGATTTCCGAGATCATTCACGCATTATCGGAAAAGGTATATATAACCTTTGATTGTGATGTGATGGATCCTTCGATAATGCCTGCAACTGGTGCCCCCGAGCCAGACGGATTAACCTGGTCACAGCTTGACCGTCTGTTTGGCCGTATTTGTCAAGAACGCCAAATTGTCGGGTTTGATGTGAGTGAACTTTCCCCTGTAAAGGCGCTCAATCACCCGCAATACACAGTGGCAAAACTCATCTATCGACTCATTGGTTACATGCATATGAAAGCAGGTTGAATCCTGACGATTTGGGCTGTTTAAACGCATACCATGCGCACCTGATCTGAATTCTAATAACGAACTTTAATTATACACATTTCTTTGATTAGGATTGAGTGACTTTAAGAATTCTTATAAGCGACTTTTCGAGTCATCGGAATCAAGAGAATTAAAAGCTGGATTGTTGGATAAGGATGAAGGAAGAATTTCATGAAAGATGAGGACATTATTTTTTTCAAGCAATTGTTAACCGAACAATTGAATGCACTTTTGGGTCAGGCGGATCTTACGATTAGAGGTTTGATAGACAACAACTAGAGATCGGCGGATCCCTTGGACCGTGCATCTTTTGAATCGGAACGGGGTTTTATGCTTCGAATTAGAGACAGAGAAAGCAAGCTTATTCGGAAAATCCAAAGAGCACTCGAAAATTTGGGAAACGGCGGTTTCGGAATCTGTGAGATGTGTGAAAAAGAGATTGCAATTGAGCGCCTCAAGGCGAGACCGGTTACGGCCCATTGTATTAAATGCAAAACGAAAATGGAGGCGTTGGAAAGATGAAATCATCTCTTTTAAAGACGAAGACAACATCAGAATTGTCGATGCCTACAAAACCTAAAATAACAAGAAACGTCAAAGCTAAAGCACATTATAAGAGTTACAAAAACAAGAAAATAAAATCAGGAAGAAAATGTAGAACCTGTGGAAATGATCCCTATCCGAATTATTTCTTCTGTCCGTCCTGTCATCATAGAATCGGAGTGTATGAAGAAAATGAATAATAATTGTTGAACCACTTCACCCCATAACTCATTAAAATCAATTATATCCTCATCCTTTTTGTTTGCAGAACGGTCGGGTGATATTAGATTATCCAAAAGAGGTAATTTTGGCGACCATGAAACTGATTTTCAGTTTTAAGCAATTTTTAAATTATAAAAAAGTTCTCACTTATACACGCGTTTTTATTTTATCTTTACTGTTCCTTCATGTTGGTATTATCCAGCATGCTATAGGGGCTGAATCAAAGGACGAACCCCATATATCTTTGAAAGTTGAAAACAAACGCTTAGGCGATGTGTTAAAAATAATTACTCTGAATACGGGCTTTAAATTCAAACTGAATGATCAGTGGATTAGCTATCCAGTTAATGCCTCGATTGAGAATATGCCACTTCATCGGGGATTGAAACTTATCCTCCGAGGACTAAATCACACCATCATTTATGAATCGAACAAAACCATAAGGATTATGGTTTATGGTTTTGTGGATTTTCGCAAAACTGATTCATATTCCACCCAGCCAATTTCATCGCAGATTCAGGATGACCAGCAGGAACCTGCCCTTTCACCTGAATCGTTCCCCGAAGAGACAGATGACTTAATGCGTGCAGATGATAGTTCTGAAGAAAATAGTTCTTCAGAGAGCACAGAAGACAAAAGTACAAAAAGCGAAAATTCTTCAGATAATGGGAAAAAGGAAGGTTCTGAAGATGCTAGCGCATCAACAGATAAGGAATTGGATCAAAATACAAGTAGTCTGAGCGAAAATACAAATGAACAAAATGAACAGAAAAATACTTCTGAAGACGCTATATCTGAAAGTTCTCAAAAACAAAACAATATGAAATAATTCAAATATTTATATGCTACATTCGGGGTTGCACACAGTCCCTTGCCCCAAATGCCAGTATGCCCCCCGAGGCTGGTTAAAACCTTTCAAAATAAAAGGAGCATCAGATGTTTCAATTAAATAGATCAGTCGCCATCATAAAACCCAAGCAACCCTTTGTAGACTGGGCTAATTCTGTAGTGGATGAAGATGAACAATATTCTATTTCTGATTTTAGCACAGATTGCAGTGTCATCTTGTTGCCCGTAGTAGACTCAGATGAAGATGCAGAAGCTCTCATAAAAGATATGTTTCAAGATCTTTTTGAATTAGAGCTTTCAAGTTGGATTGTTATTGATGAAATGTGGCCTGGGAACATAACTTACAAAATGTTTATGGAATGGTTTAGTGTTGAGTTTCACTCTATGGTCTTTGATTCTCTTAAAGATGATATTGAGAAGGATCCTTATGATTATTGATTGTCGGTAAACGGAGATGACTTCCCAGGCATGCCAGACTTTTCGGTCAGCTGACGAACTATCTTGAGGAGCACGGACTCGCTCTGGACTGCGGCCGACCCATGCGCGATAAGGGGGGAGTGGCTTGGTTCTGGCGGTGACGCCAACTTTTCCGTGATAAACATGGAGGCGTGTTTGCCGCCGCTGTTGTGGGCTTACAGATATCCAACGTGTTCGTATATCAGGCGGACTTGTGATATCTGCAATTACGAACAAGTATCAAGTGCTTGATTTTTCTGTGATAACATAATATCGTATCACCAAACGATGGTTGCGGCGATAACTGTTATGTATCTTGAACCTGAAAGTAGCCTTCAACAGTTGTGATATCAAATTCTGAGGATTGAACTTTCAAGTGATGTATTGACCCGGCTATCGATTCTATCAAATCAGATATAGGCCTGGACAGATGAGTTACAACACGAATGAGCATTAAGGTGAGATTGTACTAAATACCGCTTCATATTTGAAAAATTAATTAATGATGGTTTATTACTATTTTTTTTGTAGCCTGCAGACTGATGATAGAGTAATGTTATTTCAAGTTAATGATAATATTACAAATTAACCCTATGGTTAATGTGCTGCTTTAACTTGTTGTTATCAGGACAGATGGTATTGGATTGCACAATTTCATTCTTATAGGCCGACCCTCGATGTGCCATTTTGGGGAGTTTGTAATTGGCGTTGGTAGGGTACTTAACACACACACGGAGTGAAAAAAAAAGATTTGATGCAGGCACAAAATTTTTGAATTGAGATTTTACCCCTTGGTGTAAATTTGGTGTAAAAAAATTTGATTTTGGTTGAACTTATTGAACTTATTTTGCTCATTGAAGATTGTAAGAAATGCTATAAATGACTTGAAATCAAAAGGAATGCCTGATATATCATGATTTATGAAAAATACGGTGAGTCTAATTCAAGTCCCGTCACTCACCCCATTTTATAATTAAAGTGGCTGCTATAGCTATAGATCATAATTCAGCAGCCATTTGATTTTTTATGCGAGCCCGTAGCTCAGCTGGACAGAGCGCCGGACTTCGAATCCGTAGGCCGCAGGTTCGAATCCTGCCGGGCGTACCAATGAAATCAAGGACTTGTGAGAGTTATTTTACAAGTCCTTTTTTATTTTATGAGATCTGCCCCACATTAGCCCCACTTTATTCAAATCAGGATCCCAAGAATTGGTCTCAAAGAGGTCAACTATGGATAAATATTTCCGTCCAAAAAAGATCGAATCAGAGGGTAGGGGGTCTCTTGAAAGCCACCATCCATGCCCCCAGACAATCCAATAATACCCATTTTCTGATAAGCATGCTCTCTTTGAAGTCCATTTGTTGATAAGTGTAACCCCTTCAACCCCCTCTTCTAATTCAACAAAAAGGCAGGACCTCATCAAAGTCGATAAAGACCTTGGTTCAAGGACCCTGCCTTTCTTTGTAGACCGTAATCACCACCAGAATTAGCCCAATTCATTTACAGAGGGTTCCAGATTATAAGCCTCAACAATCATGTAGGCCGAGACCAGCCATCCCATCCTATGTTCAA
>DATKWE010000253.1:0-7140 GCA_035529735.1 Desulfobacterales bacterium
GTTGTGTTTTATCTTTGGCGGCAGATGCCATACAACCATGCTATTTGGCACGTTTTTGTCTTGGCCGGAAGTGCTCTGCACTTTTTCTCAATCCTCTTATACGTCATACCGCTAAGTCCTCCACTGACAAATTAAGATTAAATTCGCTATACACAAATTTTTCAGATACATAAAAGTTAACAGTACGATATGCAGTTGTCTCTATTGAAAATCTTAAAATGGCTATCTTTGTACACTCACGCCTATGAATGAGAAAGCGTGAATCGATGATAACTTTTTACGCTTTTGTTGTTTGTCTGGACAAACAAGATATTGTGGTGATGATATTTGGCGTGAAACCTGTTCTATCTCCAACGATCTTCAAGAAACTCAGATTAAAGATTACTGCTATGTATGGCAGGAATTTCAAGCCTAAAATCTTTACAGATATCACAATGCCTGCTAAACAGTCTTATGACCCAAATATTGGTAAGATATTTGCCATATACCTTGAGTCCTTGAAAAAATAGGGCGCATACAATGATCATAAAACCGAAAATTTGGAACAATATATGCGTGACAGCTCATCCTTTGGGCTGTCACGCCCAAATAAGAAGCCAGATTAACTATATAAAAACAAAAGGTGAAATTGAAGGTCCCAAGAAAACAGTAGTTATCGGTGCTTCCAACGGTTATGGCCTTGCAGCGCGAATTGTATCTACTTTCAGTTTAGGGTCTGCTACAATTGGTGTTGCCTATGAACACGCTGCTAAAGAAAGAAGACCCGCAACAGCAGGGTGGTACAATACAGAATCATTTAAAGTCGAAGCTCAAAAAGAAGGTTACCCTGTTTGGAATGTAAACGGTGATGCTTTTTCGGAAGAGATCAAAACCGAAGTTGTCGAGCTGATTAAGGAAAAACTGGGACAAGTTGATTTTCTCGTATACAGTATTGCTGCACCAAGGAGGATCGATCCTATAACCGGCGAAATTTACGCATCAGCTATTAAGCCTATCGGGAAAAAATTCACTGCCAAAACTGTCGATTTCCTCACAGGAAAAGTGAGTCATGTTACTGCCCAACCTGCTACAGAGAAAGAAATCGTGCAAACAATCAAAGTGATGGGCGGTGAAGATTGGTTTCTGTGGACCAAACGACTTTTTCAGGAGAACCTTATAAAAAGTGGCTTTTTAACGATCGCATTCTCCTATGTCGGACCGGAATTTACTAAAGCAATCTACCGTGATGGAACCATCGGCCGTGCCAAGGAGGACCTTGAATCCAAAGCCGATGAAATCAATAGACTTATTGCGTCCGTTAATGGAAAGGCTATAATCAGCGTGAATAAAGCACTGGTAACACGAGCAAGTGCTGTTATTCCAGCAGTTCCCATTTATATAGCTTTACTTTATAAGGTGATGAAAGAAAAACATCTTCATGAGGGCTGTATCCAGCAAATGTGCCGATTATATCATGATGTTCTTTTCACCGGTAAAGATCCGAAGCTCGATTCCAAGGGCAGAATTCGGATGGACGACTGGGAAATGCGGAAAGATGTTCAACAAACAGTATCTGATCTCTGGAAAATAGTCGAAACCAAAAATTTAGATAATATTGAGGACCTCGGGGATATTAAAGGACTGCGGGAAGAGTTTTTACGTCATCATGGTTTCGGCATGCCGGGAGTGGACTACAACCAGGACGTGGAACTGGATATATTTTAGAGTGAACAATTAAAAAAATTAGCCATGATATAAGGATGGCGGTCAATTTTATTTTTTTTATGGTTTTATGATATATGTATTCAGCTTGAATCGACTTCGAGTTGGACTTTTGGTAAACACCGAATTCAAATTCGGTTATAAATCTTCAATTTTCGGAAATGCATGACTCAGGAACGGAGTTTCGCATTTTCAACTATAAACGACTCTCACGGAAAATTAACCGATTTATTCAATTGAGATCGATGCAGTGTGAAAATAATCAGCTAATCTATAAGACCCTTTTCTTTATTCCCAGGTGAAAATTTATGAACAGTAAGAAAGCCTTTAAGCTTTGGACAGTCAATGTTTTGTCTTTTATTCTTTTTATTTTGTTAAGCGTCACCGGTCTGTTAAACTGGCTTGTATTACCCAGAGGATATGAAGCAAGGGGAAGTGTATTAGTTTCCGTCAGACATTTCCTTCTTACAATCCATGAATGGACTGCATTGATATTTTTGATCACGATTGCGATACATATAATTTTGCATTGGACATACATAAGATCCAATTTGAAGAAATACAGTATCATGAAATGAAATGCCCTGTTAAAGAGATGAGAATGTTCTGCTGGTGATTCATGTTGGAAACCATAATAATCACAATAATAATATGTTTTATTGTTTTTGAGCTGATTGAACATGTATTTATTCCGTTATTCTTTTTCATTTTAAGAGGAAGGGAAAAATCCAATTATGGTGTGTCGGGCATGATTGGAAAAGTTGTCGAAATTAAACGATGGAACAAAACCGAAGGCAAAGTTTTGGTCAACGGGGAGCTCTGGAATGCTGTTTGTGAGATTTCATTACCAGAAGGCAGTAAAGCGGTGATACTTGATATCGAGGGGCTTACATTGAAGTTGAAGCCTTATGAAAATTAATAAAGAGTAGTTGGTATCGTTTGAATCCCACACTTTTTTTCTGATAGGAACCACATGAACTATCGCCAGAAGTTCTCACCAGTCCTATTTTGGAATTAATTTTAAACCGGCCCTATCATGCTCACCTTCCTATACTTATTGAACCCTGCCGAAAATGTCAGATTTTTTTTTACAATATGTAAACGTTTCTATCTTAGAATTTATATCGAAAATGAGTTTCAGGGTCTAAGATTGCCATAATTTTATGAGATTCTTATGTTTTCAAGAAAGCTCAAGTACATATTACCTGGCACGTAACTTGCTCTAATTTTACCAAAATATGATGTGTGTCCCTTTTTGTAAAATGACTGCTGGGAGTTTTATGATATTTCCGATATCAGGGGCCTCAAATTGTTGCGACATCGCTTTTTCAATAGGAGCAAATCCATTCACAAAATTCAAAATCCACCGCCAAATTTTACGAATTCCTTTAATAATAACATTATTCAGTAATTTTGCCTGCACCTAAATTTATAAATAAAACTGTATGGATCTATGGTTATCAAAATTTCTACAAATTTGATGGTGAATTAAGATACCTTTTCATTGTTTGACGCACAGGCTGCTTCTTACTATAATTCTTTGATAAAATAGGACATTCTTGGAGTCGTTGTATTTAAAGGAGTAACTCAATATGTGCGAATTCTGTGTAAAACACGGTGATGGTAAGAAGTGGTATCTTGCAATGGAAAACTACTCACGGGAGCTACTCCACCAGCAGGACCGCATTGGATATATGAGTTATTTCGCAAATACTTTCGAAGAACGAGTTCCCCGAAGCCTAAGCCAGCTGGAGAAGCTCTCCCGTACGCCATTTCGCAATATAACAAAACTTTTTCTCACACGATCACAGAAGCGGGATCACTTCGGGCAAATCGTCCCTTTGGAGGATATAGAGCAAATTCTTGTCCAGATGGATGGAATTTTTCGACTGTCGTGTCCATGCCGCCGGGTGACCGCGGGGCAGAAGAACGCGCGATACTGCTACGCTTTGACGGCAGACCCACAGCTGGCTGCTGAAGTTGACGACTCTTTCAGCCTCGAGGTCATCACATCTTCCGAGGCAATAGAATCGATCCGCAACCTGGATAAAGCAGGCCTATTTCACTCCATCTGGACGTTTAAAACCCCGTATATTGGTTCGGTATGTAATTGTGACCAGGATTGCATCGCGCATCGCATTTCCTATTCACGCAGCTACTACCAGGTAATGTTTCGAGGCGAGTATGTCGGACGGGTGGATTTCGACGCCTGCAATGGGTGCCGAAATTGCATGCGGCAATGCCATTTCGGGGCAATCCGTTATTCCGCGGCGAATAAGAAAGTGGCGATAGACGTCCGCCAATGTTACGGTTGTGGGGTATGTCGCGCAACCTGCCACAATGATGCCATCACTCTCCATCCCCGAAGCGCTGACACTGTAGCTGTAAAAATATGGTAAGATGTGCTTTGCAAGTAAGACGGTTAGATGAGTGACATAACGTCCGTAATATTTTAACATTACATTCAGTTTGAAATCATCAGCTCAAAACGTGTTGTTTCTGCGATGTATTTCGTTGGGCGACGTCGCTTCAGTGGTTGTGAAATCAAACCATACGAATCAACGTGTTAAATTCCGATCAAGTTCAATCGAGTAAAGCTTCAGACAGAAAAATGGGCATTAAAAAAGGCAGGGACGTATGTGCCCTGCCTGTATTAGCCCGATAGACTCTTTTTGCAAAATCACATCTGAGACTACCAAGCATCATAAACTTATAGCTTCCCTAAATGCCGTTATTAGACTCGGTGCACATCATTTATTTTGCGTATTAGCAGGTGACCGATGGTTAAGATGCACGCACACCCGAGAAACCATAATCTTAAAATAATACGTAAAACAATCATGTCAATTGTTCGGGTGGTTAACGCCAATTATGGCCGCCATCGTGCACAATGTCGGTAGTGTAATGGTGGTTATCGCTTCGGCAAGCCTGGCGATTTTTCCGGACAGTGCGACTCCATTGTCCATTGGTAAGTGATGCCAAATGATTTGCTCATATAGCGCCTCAAAGTCGCTTTGCATCACTGCATAAAACGCCCCATCTGGACCATTGACCGATTAAAAATTGACCTGCCCCCAAAATTTTGATCCAGTTTTTAGGTTGGAATTATGTTAAGAACTGAGATCAAACAAAGGAGGTCGGGTCAGTGAGATTTTTAAAAACACCCTTTTCTCACAATTTCAGTGCCTGCCCTGCCCGTCCCGTAGCTCCCCGTGAAACTATCGGGACAGGCAGGGCAGGCACTGGGGTGGAATATAGCGCCTATTCCTCCGGAGTAAGAAGGCTCCTTCAAAGAGTCCCGGGAGTCGGGCCCCTTCGAAAATTGCAGGTTACTGATCGCAGCCCGAAGAACAGTCACACCCGGAACCGCAGGACATGGGCTTCTGGGTCGGGGTGCTGCTGAGGCCCACGACTTCGATTTCAAAGGTCAACGATTCTCCGGCCAGGGGATGATTTAAATCCATGGTCACTTTTTCATCATCCAGATTAACAATTCGTGCGGGCACCTGGTGTCCTTCCGGAGTAGTGAGACCGATGGTCATGCCGACCTGGGGGTCCAATCCAGGGGGAACTTCCGATCTGGGAAAGGATTGCGTTAGGTTTTCATCTTTTTTCCCGTAGGCGTCTTCCGGCGTGAGGGTAAACACCTTTTTTTCGTTCAAAGCCATCCCCATGAGTTCATTTTCAAATCCCTTGATCAAGTGCCCTTCGCCCATTTGTATTTCAAGCGGCTGGCGTCCTTGGCTGGTGTCAAACACCTGGCCGCTTTCTAATGTTCCTTTGTAGTCCACACTAACAAAAATACCGTTTTCAACTTTTTCCACAATGATCTCCTTTGGTTTGTATTCATAACAGCATCAACCTATGCATGAATCTATTCAAGTCAAGTCAAACATTTTTTAGAAGTTGTTTCAAATCTTTATCCAATGGCCGAAGGATAACGCACCCGGCTGAACTCGAAAACTTTTCAATCGACCCATTGGAACTTACGAATGACAACAGAAAATGGTTTGCACATCCCAAAATATCTGGGCACCCTGCCACGGCAAGATCTATATCGCCTTTCTTTGAAAATATACAGCGATGTTTGATAGATATCATGATTCACTGGAGTAGATACCCACGGGCTTACGCCCGTGATCTTCAGCGTGATTTTTGATGAAAAACCAATTATCGAACATTGCGCTTGAAGGTACTTACAGCGGTAACGTTGTGGGCGGTTGTGCTATGATCGAGGGTACGCCTTAAAGGCGCTTTTGTTTTTAAATAAAAAACCCCAGAGGGTGGGCTACAAGCCCTCCGGGGTTACCACAAGGAGGCCGGAGATACTCAAAAAAAAGTAGTCAAATAGGTGGTTATCATCAAACCTATGATAGTTGCCAAAATAACCCAATCTGGCATGATTGTCTCCTTTTTATGAATTGATACATGCAAAAACCATGCAATTTCTTATGAAGATTGAAAACTATGAAATATCAATTGGTTAAGACAACCGTTTTGATTGTTTGCCTCAAGTGTTTGACAATTTCTGTCAAATATCGTGACAAACTTTGACAGGTTTTCCAGATTTTATGAGCATTGAAGACGAAGAAGTAATAAATAAAGGGCGGGGCTTTCGGGGCCTGGGCAATAAAAAGCTCCTGGGGTTATGGGGTACCCCAAGAGCTTAAGAGAAGGTAAGACATTATGGGAAAGAGAAGGAAACCCCATAATGCAAATTTATTCAATATTCAACAGCAGGATATGTCAATAGGGTATGCGCCTCATTTTCGTAGGGAAATATACCCTAAACGTATAGTGAACAACCCACGGGCTATCCGCTGCAGGCCGAAAAGGATGTCCCTGGTCCCTACCGTGGATTAACCTGGGATAAAGTTGATCGCAAGCATGAAACTGTGAAACTTGAGCCAGGGGAGACAAAAAACGATGAGGGCCGGACGGTCTATCTTGATGCAAAACTTCAAGCGGCATTTAATCATCAATGGGAACTAAGGAAAAGGAGCCGAAAACTAACCCCTTATGTTCTCCCAAATGAGGATAACGATTGCGTTCATTTCATGCAAAGTGAATCTTTCTCCAATCCTTTTGTTTTGCTAAAAGTAGGGCAGGATCGTTGACGATCCTGCCCTTGTCGCCTTGAAAGTTTATAATATTAGTTTCAAGGCATCATATAGTTCGGTTGAGCCATCACTTTGATTGAGTGGGAGTCGCCCGAACTATGACGGGTTCCCTATATGCCGTTATTAAACTCGGTGCATGTCGATACTATGTATAAATAAAATACGGTTGACCGAGCAATAAGATGCACGTGCACCAGAGAAGCCAATAATTAAGTGCCATCTCAAACTCCCTTTTTAAGTATAACCTTTGGAGGCTCTAAGCCATCACGTGGTTTTTTATTTAGGTGTTGAAGTTGAGTGGCACTTAATTGCGTTAATT
>DATKWE010000254.1:0-5842 GCA_035529735.1 Desulfobacterales bacterium
TCCAACCAAGGAGGCCTTTGAAAAATGTCTCCAAATGAGGTGCAAGCTTTAGGGAGAGAGTTATGAAAGAAGAACAACCATTGGGGGGAAAGATTCTAACACCGACGTTCTTGTTTTGTCTGCTGCTGTTCCTGATTTCTCTTCTGTTTATCGGCAAACGATTTATATACGGGCTGGGCGCGGTAACCCACATGAGTGACGGGTATCCCTGGGGAATCTGGATCGCATTCGACGTGGTGATCGGAACCGCTTTTGGATGCGGCGGCTACGCACTGGCGCTGCTCATCTATGTATTTAACAAGGGAGAATATCATCCCCTGTTACGGCCGGCGCTGATGACCAGCCTTTTCGGATATTCATTGGCAGGCGTGGCGGTGGTTATCGACGTCGGTCGATACTGGCAATTGTATAACATCTTCCTGCCCTGGTACATGAACCCCAGCTCGGTCCTGCTGGAAGTGGCATTGTGTGTGGGCGCTTACGTCTTGGTGCTGTGGGTTGAATTTACGCCTACATTTTTGACAAAACTCGGTGCCGACACGGCCAAGTCCCGATTGAAAAAAATCATGTTTATTTTCATTGCCTTGGGAATCCTGCTGCCCACCATGCATCAATCCTCTCTGGGAACCGTGATGCTGGTAGCCGGCAGCAAGCTGAGTCCTCTGTGGTGGACCGGCCTACTGCCGCTCTTGTTTTTAATTTCATGCATTTTTTTGGGATGGGGCATTGTCGTTTTTGAATCCTGCGTTTCAGCCCAAAGATACACACTGCCGGATGAAACCCATTTGTTGGGCAAACTTTCAGCAGTCATGGCCTGGCTGATCGCTGTCTATTTGGCTGTCCGCTTTGCCGATGTTGCCATCCGAGGCCATCTAAATCTGGCCTTCAAAGGCGATCTGCTCGGAAATATGTTTCTGCTGGAAAATCTATTGCTGCTGGTTCCCATGTGCATTCTTTTTGTCCCGGCCAATCGACGAAAAGCCCCTCTTCTATTTCTATCTGCGGTATCCATAGTTCTCGCAGCCACAATGTATCGTTTCAACTGTTACATCATCGGATTTAACCCGGGCGACGGCTGGCGGTATTTTCCGGCCTTCGGAGAAATTTTTATATCTATCGGAATCGTAGCCATAGAAATTATGGCATTTCTGTGGTTTATTAAAAGACTGCCTGTATATCGCAGGGCCTAAGCACGACGCTTTCGTGAATCAAGGAGGCATTATATGTCCAAACGAATTGTAATCGATCCGGTTACCAGAATTGAAGGTCATCTTAAAATTGAATGCGAAGTCGATAACGGCAAGGTGGTCAATGCCTGGTCATCCGGACAGATGTGGCGCGGCATTGAAGTCATCCTCCAAGGCCGCGACCCCAGAGAGGCCTGGATTTTTACCCAGCGGATTTGCGGCGTCTGAACGACCGTTCATGCTATTACCTCGGTCCGGGCGGTCGAGAACGCGCTAAATTTGGAAGTCCCTTTAAATGCTCAATATATCCGCAATCTGATAATGGGAGCCCACGGAATATTTGATCACATTGTTCATTTTTATCATCTTTGCGCCCTGGACTGGGTGGATATCGTTTCAGCCTTAAAAGCCGATCCCAAAGCCACTGCCGATCTGGCCCAGCAGCTGTCCACCTGGCCTAAAAACAGCCGGCATGAAATGAAGGCCGCCCAGGACAGGCTTAAGGGCTTGGTCAATTCAGGCCAGCTCGGGGTGTATGCCAGTGGTTACTGGGGCCATCCAGCCATGAAACTGACGCCGGAAGTAAACCTGCTGGCCGCCGCCCACTACCTCCAGGCCCTTGAATATCAACGAACGATCAACAAAGTGGTGGCGATTCTCGGCAGCAAAACCCCCCACATTCAAAACCTTGCGGTGGGCGGTGTTGCCAATCCCATTAACCCGGACAATCAATCCGCCCTGAACATGGAACGGCTGTATTATGTGAAAACACTCATCGATGAAATCGGCGACTTTATCAAAAATGTATACATGGTGGATGTTGCCGCCGTCGGCGCCTTTTACGCCGACTGGACAACCTATGGGAAAGGGGTGACCAACTACCTGTGTGTCCCGGATATGCCGCTGGATACCCGGGGGGAAACATTTGAACTCCCAGGCGGCTATATCCCCGAAGGGAATATAGCCAATTTTAAGCCGATCACGTCTTTCAATGACGATCTTTTTAAACAGGGCGTCAAGGAGAGCATTAAACACTCCTGGTATGAGGGAGACTGGGACCGTCATCCCTGGGAAGAAGAGACGGTTCCCAACATGACCGAATATAACGAGAACGGAAAATATTCCTGGGTAAAAGCCCCCACTTTCGAAGGCAAGCCGGCCCAGGTCGGCCCCCTTGCCAATGTGCTGTGCATGTTTGCCGCCGGACACGAACCAACGGTGAAATATGCCACCGGCACGCTGGATACGGTGAATGCCGTGTTGTCCATGCTTGGATCGAGCACACGGGTGTCCGTCAATTCCCTGCATTCAACCATCGGCAGAATTGCAGGCCGGTCCATTCGATGCGCTGTTTTGCACGATGCCCTTGTGTCCCAGTGGCAGGCTTTAATTGATAATATCGGCAAAGGTGACTATGCTTCCTACAACGAACCGGTCTTTCCCAAAGGCGAACAGATGGGTTTCGGTTTCCATGAAGCCCCCCGGGGGGTCCTTTCCCACTGGGTTGTCATCGAAAACGGGAAGATAAAAAATTACCAGTGCGTGGTCCCCTCGACCTGGAATGCCGGTCCCCGAAACAGCGAGGATGCCTTGGGCCCCTATGAAGCATCGCTGATCGGTAATCCCGTCGCCGACCCTGAAAAGCCGCTGGAGGTTCTGAGAACCATCCATTCGTTTGACCCGTGTCTGGCGTGTGCCATTCATATGGTAGATACCCAAAAAAAAGAGATCGTGAAAGTTAGAGCATTTTGAGTCCGAATCGAACAGCATCGAACGGCAATTGCCCGGAGTCTACAAAAAATGAAGATTCAAAAGACTCCGGGCAATCTTTTTTAAACGTTCTGGTACTCGGTTTAGGTAACATCCTGCTTTCCGATGAGGGTGTCGGAGTTAAAGCCGTGGAGGAATTGCAGAACCGCTATGATTGTTCCGATGCCGTTGAAATCGTCGACGGCGGGACCATGGGCCTCGAACTTCTGCCCTACTTTGAGAAACGCAGCCATATTTTGATTGTCGACGCCGTTAAATCCGGCCGTGAACCCGGAACTATCACAAGGATTGAGGATCCGCCTGCTTATTTCAGTTCTAAAACTTCCCCCCATCAAATCGGTCTGTCCGATGTTATGGGAGTTGCCGTGATCACGGATATCATGCCTCAAAATATTGCCCTGTTCGGCATTGAACCCAAACAGCTTTCCATAGGTCTGAGCTTGTCCGCCGAAGTCGCCCGGAATTTAAGCCGTCTGGTCGACAGGGTGGTTGCGGAGCTGAAAATCATCGGAATTAAGGTTCAAGCGAAAGAAAACTGATTCTCTTTTAATCCCTGAATGTTGTACGGATCGAGTTTGCCGAAACAATCGTTTTTCCGGGTTGAACAGCGGCCCGACTTTTGATATTTAAAAGCAAGAAACGGATTGCTGGTTTCAAAATCTCCTCGTGAGATCATTTTGACAAAAAGTCTGAGTGAAGCGTTCATTCTGCTTAAGCGGAATTAAAAAAGGATCCATACGGATGTGTCTTGCCATTCCATCGAAGATTGTAAAAATTGAAAATAATGTGGCGACCATCGATGTCGACGGTGTTCGAAGAGAAGCCAGCCTGCTTCTGGTGGAAAGCCCCAAGGTTGGAGATTACGTTATCGTGCATGCCGGTTTTGCCATCAACAAAATAAACGAAGAAGATGCCATGGAATCCTTGAATCTCATCCGGGAAGCAGCTTCGCTGATATTCGACACGCCCAAAAAAGGAGACGGATAACGATTGGCGAGCGGTTGGGTGGCCAGAAGAATGGAAGTAAACGGTATCGTTCAAGGTGTCGGCTTTCGCCCGTTTGTCTATCAACTTGCAAACCAGTACCGTCTGAACGGCGAAGTCGCAAACACATCTTCAGGCGTAGTCATCCATATTGAAGGACCCCAAAATAATATTGAATCTTTTTCTGCAGATCTTGCCCGAAAATGTCCGCCCCTGGCCCGGATCACCGAGATTTCTCTTCACCACGAACGTGTAAAAGACTTTAAAGATTTTTCAATCATCGCCAGCGCGGGCACGGCATTGATGAGCACCCTAATCCCCCCGGACGTTTCCATCTGCGACCCCTGCCGGCAGGAACTGTTCGACCCCGAAGATCGGCGGTTCGGCTATCCTTTCATCAACTGCACCAACTGTGGCCCCCGTTATACCATCATCGATGATATTCCGTACGATCGGCCGAAAACCTCCATGAAACACTTTAAAATGTGTCCCGTATGCCAGGCTGAGTATGACGACCCTGGAAACAGAAGGTTTCACGCCCAGCCCAATGCCTGTCAGGACTGCGGCCCACACGTCAGCCTCTTTGACAGAGACCGTAACAAGGTCAATACCTCAAGCACCATAGAAAAGACGGCGACATTATTAAAGCAGGGATGTATCATCGCCATCAAGGGGCTGGGCGGTTTTCACCTGGCCGCAGATGCCGGGAATACGGATGCTGTGGCAGCCTTAAGAAAGAGAAAACATCGGGAAGAAAAGCCCATGGCCATCATGTCTTTTGATGTGGAATGTATTCGAAAATATGCGGTCGTCGGGCCGGCGGAGGAAGAACTTCTGACGTCTTTCCAACGTCCCATTGTTCTTTTGGAAAAAATAGAACCCAGTCCAATTTCAGAGGAAGTTTCGCCCCGAAACCGGTATTTCGGGGCAATGCTGCCGTACACCCCCCTCCACTATCTTATTCTAAGCCACGGTTTTACCGCCCTGGTCATGACCAGCGGGAACTTGAGTGAAGAGCCGATTGCCATCGACAATGACGATGCCTTTAATCGGCTTTCAGGCATCGCCGATTATTTTTTAATCCACAACCGGGATATCTATCTGCGGAGCGACGATTCCATTGTAAAGAGATCCGCCAATGAAACCCGGTTTTTCCGCCGTTCCAGGGGGTATGTTCCGGTCCCTGTTTTTCTTAAAAAAGCGGTCCCGCCCATACTGGCCTGCGGAGCTGAACTGAAAAATACAGTGTGTCTAACAAGGAAAAACCAGGCTTTTCTAAGCCAGCATATCGGCGATCTGGAAAACCTTCCGGCCTATGAGTTTTTTATATCGACCATTGAGCACATGAAACAACTTCTTGATATTTCTCCGGAGATTGTTGCCTATGATCTTCACCCGGATTATCTGAGCACCCGGTATGCAGAGGAATTGAAGGATATAAAGAAAATACAGGTACAGCATCATCATGCCCACATCGTGAGCTGCATGGCGGAAAATCTGATCGACGGACCGGTTATCGGGCTTTCCTTCGACGGAACCGGGTATGGTGCTGACGGCAATATTTGGGGGGGCGAAATACTGGTTGCGGATCATAAAACCTATCGCCGGGCTGCACACGTGTCCTATACCCCCATGCCGGGAGGTGCAGCCGCCATAAAAGAACCCTGGCGCATGGCCGTGAGTTACTTGTACGACGCCTTTGGTGACGCCTTCATGGACCTTGACCTGCCGGTATTGAAAAGCATCGATGAAAAGCACATAAAGATTGTGGTCGAGATGATACAAAAAAAGGTGAATGCTCCCAACACATCGAGCCTTGGGCGTCTTTTTGACGGCATCGCAGCGATGATCGGTATCCGAAACCGTGTCTCGTTTGAAGGTCAGGCGGCCATGGAGCTGGA
>DATKWE010000255.1:0-5886 GCA_035529735.1 Desulfobacterales bacterium
AATCAAACTGATGTCTTAACTGAACGAATACCGTCACCGTCATGGTCACGGCTACCAGGTTGGCAAGGGGAATGACGGTCTTGATGTCCAGAACAACGGCCAGAAGCGGAATGGACAGCATGACGGATCCAAACCCGGAAACCCCGTGCGTAAAACCCGCCAAAAAAAGAATCAGACAAACCCAAACATAGACGTGCATGTATTTCCCCTTCAAAGGTCAACCCGTCGAAAAAACACTGTACCATATCAAATCCTGAACCGTTTTGCCAGAAAATAACGGTCCGCTTCTTTTACCCCTTTTTAACCGGGGAACCCTGAACCCTGACCCCTGTTCCCCGATCCCTGACACCTGACCCCTGAATCCCGACTCCCCAGCTAATTTCGCATTTAATACCTAAAAATTACGCATTGCTTTTTTCACCATTTTTAGTATTAAGAATTGTTGGACTAATTTTGAGAAATCTCTTGTAAAAAAAGGAGAACGCCATGACCTGGATCGTAAAAGCGTGCAAACATTTGACGCCGGTTCTTGTTTTATTCGCCTTTCTGGCCGTTGCGGGCTGTGAAGGGACGGAGACTCGCGAGAAGGTGGATGATACGGTTGAGGAGTTCGCCGGAAAGAAAAACCTCGATCGAATGGACCAGATGAAAAAAGATATCGACACAGCCCAGCAGCAACAGCTGGAGCGGTTCAAAAAGACCGATGAAAGTGCCGAGGACCCAAAGGGCTAAAGATTTGATGAATCCTCGAACCCTGTTGTTTAAACTTGCCCCTGTGTATTTGCTTTAACTTTAGGCACTTTATACGCCGGGAGCGGGCGGTGAAAAAATATATCCCAAAGATCCCTGAAGGAGGAACGGCATATGAGCAGGCAGGTCGAGATCAAGAATATGGCGTTGTTCTGCGATTTCGAGAATATCGCTATCGGCGTGAAAGACTCCAAGTATGCAAAGTTCGACATCCAGAAAGTGCTCGAACGCCTGCTGCTCAAGGGCAGCATCGTCGTCAAGAAGGCCTACTGCGACTGGGAGCGCTACAAGGAGTTTAAGGCGGTCATGCACGAGGCCGCTTTCGAGCTGATCGAAATCCCCCACGTCCGTCAGTCGGGCAAGAATTCTGCGGACATCCGCATGGTGGTCGATGCCCTGGACCTCTGCTATACCAAGAGCCACGTGGAGACCTTTGTCATTATCAGCGGGGACTCGGATTTTTCGCCGTTGGTGAGCAAGCTGCGGGAAAACAACAAGGTGGTCATCGGCTGCGGGGTGAAAAATTCCTCGTCGGACCTGCTGGTCGCCAACTGCGATGAGTTCATCTATTACGACGACCTGGTTCGGGAGGAAGCGGCCAAAAAGAAAAAGAGCAAAAAAACAACCGCTAAACCGAGTCCGGGCCCGGCGCCCAAGAAGGGGGACCCTAAAACTCCGGAAACCAAAAAACAAGATGCCGTGGAATTGGTCGTCGAAACCGTCGAAGCGCTGATCGCCGAGCGGGGTGAAGCGGACAAGATCTGGGGGTCAATGGTCAAGCAGGCCCTGAAGCGGCGCAAGCCCGGGTTCACCGAATCCTATTACGGCTTTCGGACCTTCGGCCAACTGATTGAATACGGGCAGAGTTGCGGTTTGCTGGCGCTGGAAAAGGACGAACGCTCCGGCGGCTATATCATCCATTTGCCGGCCCACGAGGACTGATCCGGAAGATCGTACCGGGGCGGTTAAATTTAAAGTAGAGGTGCAAAAATGACTGACTACTACCAAAAAAAATACAAAGCGTACCACGAAAAAACATTTTCCATTGATCCAACATCGTTTTTAGATCCTCTGACCCAAAGGCTTCCGGCTGATGCGTTTATCCTGGACGTGGGGTGTGGCAGTGGCCGTGACCTGCTCTGGATGAAAAATCGAGGATTTGAAGTGCTCGGTTTTGAGCGGTCTCCGGGGCTTGCGGAACTTGCAAGGGACAATGCCGAATGTGAGGTCATCGAAGGGGATTTTGAGACATATGACTTTAGTTCCATCCTTGTAGATGCCGTTACGCTCATTGGCGCCCTGGTTCATGTGCCCCATGAGAGATTTTCAGAAGTTTTTAAAAACATCACAACGGCAATACCTAAGCATGGAAGTGTTTTAATCACGTTAAAAGAGGGCTCTGGAGACCGGACGGACGCTGATGGCAGAATTTTCTATCTGTGGCAGGACCCAAAGGCCCGGGAGTTGTTTGATACCCTTGGTTTCAAGGTGTGTGACTTTTCAACGTCTGTTTCCAAGTCCGGAAGCGGGGATTTTTGGATGAGTTATGTTTTAGACAAGACAGGACAAACACGATAATCAGGATTAACCCTGAATATCGAAGCGAAGCGCAGATCTCTTCAAACAACCATCGTCATCGAATAATAGTATGGAGGAAGACATGGAAACCAAAGATTCCTATTCAAAAAAGATGAAGGAGATGTTCGATGATCTAAACTACAAGTGGACCGTCGAACGCAATAAGCTGGAGGCCAAAGCCCAACATGCCAAAGTCGAAGTAAAGAAGAAATTCGAAGACCAATTGAAAACCCTTCAGGAAAAGCGCGAAAAAATGGGTCAGAAGCTGGATCAGGTCGACGATGCCAGCGAAGAAGCATGGAAAGACCTTAAAAAAGGCGTGGACAGCGCGTGGCAGTCCCTGAACGAAGCCATAAAAAAAGCACGATCCCACTTTGATTAGAATCTTTCATTTGTTTCATCAGGGTAGAATTTTGCATGGAATTATAGATCCCGGTTAAATATTAAATACGGATTTAACAGGGCAGGCATTTCACAGGGTAAATTTTAGCTCATTTTAGCTCACTCTTGTCCGCCTTTGCAGTTTGGCGGATTAGATCACTTTATCACCGGTAGGTCGCCATGCCAGAGAAAATCTATCAAAAGCTTGCAAAACATCTGGATAACTTGCCAGGCGGATTTCCTTCGTCCGATACCGGCGTGGAATTCCGTATTTTAAAAAGACTCTTCACACCGGAAGAGGCCGAATTTGCACTGTATCTGACCTTGATTCCCGAACAAAGCAGCGTGGTGGCACGGCGGGCAAACGTATCCACCCGGGAAGCTTCCCGGCGATGTGAAGCCATGGCGCAAAAAGGGCTTCTTTACAGAATTGACGCCGACGGAGATCCACCCATGTACATGGCCGCCCAATATGCCATCGGCATCTGGGAGTTTCATGTGAAAGATTTGGATGAGGGGCTTGCAAGGGATATGGGAGAATACATGCCGCTTCTTTTTAAGGAAGCATGGAAAATGCCCCAATTGCGAACGATTCCTGTCAATAAAAGCTTGTCCAGTGAACTGAAGGTGATGACCTATGAAAATGCAGAGGCGTTGGTAAAAAATATTGACAAAGCTGTGGTAGCCCCTTGTATCTGCCGCCGTGAGCTCGGTTTATTGGGAAAAGGATGTGACAAGCCCCAGGAAACCTGCCTCGTATTCGATACAGCGGCAGCGTATTATCAACGCAATGGCCTGGGTCGGGAGATCGGTCAACAAGAAGTCCTGGATATCCTGAAGATTGCAGAAGAAGCGGGTCTGGTACTTCAACCCACCAATGCCAAGGAGATTGTAAATATCTGTTGTTGCTGCGGAGATTGTTGCGGCGTGCTTCGGAATTTAAAAGCCTATCCCAAACCGGCAAGTTTGGCCGCCGCGTCGTTTTTTGCCGTGATCAACACGGAGACTTGCGAAGGCTGCCGCGTCTGTGAAGATCGCTGCCAGATGGAGGCGGTTCAACATGTGGCTGGAAAAGCATCCGTTGATAGGGATAGATGTATTGGCTGTGGGCTGTGTGTGTCGACCTGTCCGACAGATTCAATGACATTGGCGCGCAAGCCGGAATCTGATCAGCCGGATGTGCCGAAGGATATCATTAAAGCGAGCATCGAATTGGGACGCGCAAGAGGTAAATTAAACTTGGGGAATCTATTGATGATGCAGGTACGGTCAAAAGTCGATAGACTGTTAGCATCAAAATGACGACCTGCGCATTCTGACAGCCAGAAATTTTCAGATATCTCCAATTCGCTCACTTTACCCGTTTATCATCGGCTCCAGGCTGCCAGTTGCGACACTTCAGTCCTCAGCCTTGTTAGAGTTTCAGGGGAGTTGAACAGTTTCCGGCACAGTTCGCATTTACTATAGGTTATGATCTCGCGTGCTTTCATACCGGTAAAGGATGCGATATTTGTTATCCCCATGGTTCTAATGAGGCTGTACAACCGGTCTGTTTCACTGTTAGTAAAAAGCTGTTCCATGGTATTGTCGTTCAGGCTCCCGAGGTAAAAAAAATTTGTTTCCGGAAAATGGCTCCCCGCATCGCAACAGGCGTACATGTCAAGATCCGGAGTAAGATAGGGGTTCATGTCGCAGCAGTTTGCCTGATAGTCGGTCAAAATTTTCCGGCGTTTGAAAAACTCCGCACGACCTGCATAGATGACGGGTTCGGGGAAAAACGTGAGGCCATGATCACGCAGAAACTGTTCATGCGGGTCATCCTCTTTGGAAAAATCGGTAATAAATGAAATGAAATAATTTAACCCGATCTTTTGGCAGCTGAGTGCTGCATTCAACACATTGTTCCTGTTTACATTTTTCTGGTGCCACCTTGAGTAACTCAATCTCAATTGGCAAAGCCCATTCTTTTTCAGTTCTGAAACAAGGCGGTCGGAAGACGCTGCTGTCTTTGCCCAAAAACTGTTGGTAACAATTCTCGTATATATTCCGATTTGGCTGCACAGTTTCACAAGCTCTGCAATTTTATTGAAATACAGAAACGGTTCACCCGCGGAAAAACTTATTCCGCCAACACCGGCCTGGGCCATCTCGACAATGAGCTCTTTTGCCTGATCATGATCCATCTTCCTGCCGGCAGGAAGATCTTCCGTGGCCACGCAGTGCTCGCACCTGATATTGCATCTGGTTGAGTATCCAAAAGCTAATTTGCGCATATTCAATAATGACGATCTCGTAAAAAGTGACGGATTAAACTATAGATGGCCAAGTAAAAAGGTTTCGATACCCCCGCCAAACTTCGGCGGGATAAAAAGGTGTATTATTTTTTCAGGAACGATGCCATACATGTCGTATGCCGGGTTTCTGCAAAAATACACTCACGCAGTAGATGGGACGTTTTACGACGCCATCGATATGTAGCATGAAACGCAGGAATAAGCCATGTTCAGTTTATGACAACTCCATTTTGGTTACACCGGGATCACTGGACCCGGTAAGGGGCGCGCAGCCTATTCGTCAGGGGCGTTAATTTTAAAGGCTTTCCTGCTACAATGTATCATCTTTGGCAACATCCTTGACATGTTAGGTTAAATATGCAAAAAAAACATCAAATTTCAAGATAGTCGCTTTAAACTTAAACAAAGAAGGATGTGCGATGGGTAAAAAGACCCCATTTCTCAGATAGAGAGGCGGGGTTTTTAGTTTTCAGACTCGATGAGGACGATGTTCAGATTTTATGCAATCACGAAAACACGAAAGATCCGAAGCACGAAAAAAACCCGGCACCTGGACCCTGAACCTTGACACCTGTTGGAGCGAAGCGGAAATCCCGATTTATCGGGAATCAATTGGGATTTTGTTAACGCGTGTCTGGGTTAAAACTTTCGGGGGTTGGTTGAAGAATAGAAACTTATAAACTAATGTACGTCCCATAGAATCACGCTTTTGCTTTTTGAAATTTCTAAGGGAGATGATAAAAAAAAATTATTTTGAAATGGACAAGGAGAACTGAATGAGCCTCAAAAGAAAGATTTATGCGGAAAACCAGAAGAAAGTCGTCGAGGGCAAGATCGCGGTCCGGCGGGCCTTTCTCAAAGAGAAAGGTTTGGATAGCGCTGT
>DATKWE010000256.1:0-6486 GCA_035529735.1 Desulfobacterales bacterium
CCACCCATGGCGGGCATCACCGGGATACGTCTTTATCCTTGCGCTCTGCGGCATAATAAAGTTCCGGCCGTCGGTTGGGGAGAAAGTATCGCATCCTGTGTCCCCTAACCCGGTTCAGGTCTTGGGCCTTCAGATCCAGGACAACCATGCTTTCTTTACCGCTTAAATTCTTCTCAATAACTTCTCCGGAGGGTCCGATAATCACAGCAATCCCCGGGAAATCGAGCCCTTTTCCATTGTCCCCGGCTGGGTTACAGGCAACAATGAAAAGGCTGTTATCAAAAGCTCTTGCAGTAAGATGACGCATCCATGACCGGTATTTGTCTTTGGGTGTTCCTCTTGGAGATGCATGGGGAATAAAAATCAGTTCAGCGCCTTTAATTGCCATTTGAGTGGAAAGCTCAGGAAAGTGGACATCATAACAAAGCTGGATGCCGAACCGAAGACCCTTTACGTCAAACACGGGTATTTTGTCACCCGGTGTAAAAATTTCCTGTTCCGGCGGAGCGATATGTAACTTTCGATAGACCCCCACAAACCCATCCGGCCTTATGACCAGGTGGCTGGGAAAAATACGGCCCGTTTCATCCCTTTCAAGGATTCCTGCCAGAATGGCAATCTCATGGTTTTTAGATAAATTTGACAGATCCCGGGATATGGGACCGGGAACAGGTTCTGCAGAATCTATAATTTCTCTAAGATTACTGTACCCTGTAATATTCATTTCAGGGAAACACACGACAGCAGCACCCGCTTCTCCGGACGCCTTTATCCACGGTTGCATGGCATCAAGATTACGGCGTACGTCCCCTGTCACTGAACGAAAGATCACGACTGAAATACGGATATCTTGCATGACTCGATGGTGTAGAAATTTCCTTTTTTAAAACGGCAAAGCCGCATTATATCGTATCGCACAAGCGATGGTATCACGGGATGTTTGATGGTGGTTGCCGGGCATTTTGTTTGCGTGCATTTAGGGCCGAAATTACACACCGGACTAAAGGTCAAAATGCGCTCTTATTTTATACATTTTTGTCGCAGGCAGGTTAATAATTTTCTTGACTCCCGTCTCCCGAGAGATATCTTCAAGATTTCCCTTAATTTCATCCATAGATTGAGCGATAAAGGTAAACCAGATGTTATAGGTGTTGTCCCGCTGATAATTATGGGTAACTCCGGGATAACGGTTGACCGTCCTGGCAAAACGCTCGATTTTGTCTTCCGGAACCTTCGCCGCACAGAGCGTGCTGACAAACCCTAATTTTTCAGGAACGAAATTGCCGCCGATCCGGCGAATGATACCCTTTTTCTTAAGCTGTTCAAGCCGCTTTATAACTTCATTTTCAGAAAGATCGAGATTTTCAGCAATTGAAAGAAAGGGCCTTTTCGTCATGGGAAAATCCGATTGAATCCTGTTAAGAATCGCCCGGTCAACATCATCTATCGGTGGCATGGGTTACTCCTGAAATTTTTCCGCGATCAAACGCACATGGACCTTTCGGGTTCGGGGGCCGTCAAATTCACAGAAAAATATTCCCTGCCAAGTACCCAGTACCAGTCGATCATTTTCTATGGCGATCAGCTCTGAAGATCCGACAAGTGTCGATTTTATATGGGCCGGTGAATTCCCTTCCAGATGACGATATCCGGCCTTCCATGGGATGATCTTGTCGATGATCATCAGAATATCATCTTTTACGCTGGGATCGGCACTTTCATTGATTGTAATCGCAGCCGTGGTATGGGGCACGTAAAGCATACAGAGGCCCTGACCGATACCCGCAGAAAGAACAACATCCTGAATTTTGGCGGTAATATCTATCAATTCCGTTTGGTTTCCGGATTTAACTGTAAAAATCATTTGTTCCTTTCCCCATACAAAAAAAGCCCTGCTTTGAATGCAGAGCTTTTTTGCTAAGCTGGAGTTAACGGATCACGGCTTTTTTAATTAGACGCATCCGGTCGGCTTCGGAAGACCGGCCATCTTACATGCTCCCTTGCCGGGACCTGAAGGGAACAGTTCATAAATATGTTTCAGCTTGAAACCGGTAACTTTTGAAAGGATTCGAACCATGGGCGCTATGCCGTTCTTCTCATAGTATTCCTGAAGAACCTTGACAACCTGGCGATGCTCTTCATTCAATTCTTCAATGCCTTCCTGATTTTTTACCCATATCACCCACTCATCACAAAAATTTGCATAGCTGTCGATAAAGCCATCTTCATCTACGGTAAATGTTTTTCCCATAAAATCAACTGTTGCCATTAATAACCTCCTTTATATTTTATTAATTCTCATGGCCTTCGGCCTATACCTTTCATTAAAAACGATAAAAATAATTATACGATTGATCGATCAATGTCAATACGAAAAATATAAATACTTTTTATTTATCCAATGTCTTCGCATTAGCAAAGATTTCAAATCAGCAGGCAGTTTGCCTCTGAGGTGTTCATATTTATCTGATATTATAAATATTATTCCTTAATTGAGGGGAAAAACAAGCCCATATGAATGCCTGAAAAAAACCGCAAACCACGCCTGCCACTTGTTGCATCGGGCTTGCTACAACCTAAATTACCATTGGGAAGTCGCGATCTGTTTAATTACCCTACCAATTTCCCTTGAGAGCCATGCGGAAATCCTGTACATAGGCTAAAGGTGAACACGTTGACCACACGTTAAGAGAAGTAATCGATGGACGCTAAGATTTTTAAACCGAAAATCATCATCATCTGCGGACCAACAGCTTTGGGAAAGACCGCCACCGCCATTGGTCTTGCAGAAACTTTCAACGGCGAGATTGTCGGCGCCGATTCAATGCAGGTGTATAAACATATGGATATCGGCACCGCAAAGCCGACGCGTGATGAACAGGCGTGTGTTCCCCACCACATGATAGATATCGTCGTTCCGGACGAACATTTCGACACCCAGGCGTATGCGAGGCTGGCCCGCGAAAAGGTCATGAAACTCAATTCCCGGGGTATTACCCCATTTATTGTCGGCGGGACAGGACTTTATATCAAAGCACTCGTGCACGGTCTATTTGAAGCCGGAGCATCCGATCCCCGGATACGAAGCCGTTTAAAAGAAGAGGCTCAAATTTACGGCTCAGCTTTCTTGCACAAACGATTAAGTCGAAAAGATCCCGATACGGCAAAAAAAATACACCCGAATGATGCCTACCGGATCATAAGGGCTCTTGAAGTACACGCGTCCACCGGAAAAACCATGGCCCAATTGCATCGCGAGCACAGTTTTAAAGATAATCCGTTTGATTTTTTAAAAATCGGCCTTCATATAAACCGGGACCGACTCTATGACCGCATCAACCGGCGGGTCGATGCCATGATCGACGCCGGCCTTGTTGGCGAAGTTACAGGACTGCTGGAAATGGGATACGCGTCGAACCTTAAATCGATGCAGTCCATCGGTTACCGTCACATGGTCGATTTTATTCAAGAACGTTGCGAGTGGGATGAAACCGTACGGACCTTAAAACGGGATACCAGAAGATATGCAAAACGTCAACTGACATGGTTCAACGCCGATCCCGACCTTATATGGGCTGAACCGGAACAGTTCTCGGAAATCCGGGGCCGGATAAAAAAATTCTTGCAAGCAACGTAAAGAATCCGGACCCATCTTAGATCCCGCCATGCGGGGGAGGACCCGGCTTTGGTTTCACCCCATAAGGGTGTGATTAACATCTCATTGCACGTGGTTGGAAGGATGGAATATTGGAATACTGGAATATTGGGTCGAAAATCGGAACGTTGCCCAATTTGGCAATATCAAAATGCCCAGGTATCTTATGAAGTTGGTGGCAGTCCGCAACCCATCATTCCATCACTCCATCATTCCATTATTCCCGTCGAATAATTTACTGGCATAGCCAATTGTTTCTGAGCTGGCCCAAAGAACCAGGTTTTTCAAGATTAAATAACGATATATCAATAGGTAAACACCCATGAAAATAGCCATCGCACAGATTAATCCGATCATCGGTGATTTTGACTACAATTTTAACCGGATACAGAATTTTTCAGATCAAGCCATCCAGCTTCAATGCGACCTGGTGGTCTTTTCAGAGCTCGTTGTTACAGGATACCCGCCCCAGGATCTTCTCGAGAGAAAGGATTTCGTCGATGCCAACCTTGCCTGTTTGGACAGACTCGTTCGGTCCATCCATGGGATCGGTGTCATATGCGGATTTGTGGACAGAAACACCGCCGAGAAAGGAAAACCGCTTTTTAATTCCGCCATTCTCTTTGAAGACGGCAACATCCTTCACAAGGTTCACAAACAGTTGTTGCCCACATATGACATCTTCGATGAAATGCGGTACTTCGAGCCCGGCGGGGAAAGCGCGCCGTATCCGTACAAAGGCCACAGGGTTGGACTCACCGTCTGTGAAGATGCCTGGAACGACGAAGATATTTTCCAAAGAAGGATCTATGACACGGACCCTGTCGCGCAATTCATCCAGGCAGGCGCCGATCTGGTTATTAACATATCTGCTTCCCCATATTATCTGGGGCACAAAGAATTCAGATGGAACATGTTCGAGCTCATGGCCCGGAAATATAACGTCCCCGTTATGTTTGCCAATCAGGTCGGCGGCAATGACAGCATTCTCTTTGACGGATCGAGCACCGCGTATGATAAAAACGGAAAGACCGTGGCAAGGGCCGCCGATTTTGAAGAAGACCTGGTGGTCTTTGATTCAAAAGCCTTAAAACCTCAGCCGATCCACATCCATGAAACATCGACATCGGATGCGGAAGCCATTTTCAAGGGGCTTGTCATGGGAACCCGTGACTACGTCACAAAGTGCGGTTTTTCAAAGGTTGTTCTGGGCTTGAGCGGCGGTATAGATTCAGCCCTGACAGCGTGTATTGCAGTATCGGCCTTGGGTCGGGAAAATGTTTCGGCGGTCTTTATGCCGTCTCAATACACGTCCGAAGAAAACTTTAAAGATACGGAAAAGCTTTCCGAAAATCTGGGCATCGTCCAGACCCGGATTCCCATAGACAGCCTGTTCGAAGAATTTTTAAAGTCTCTTTCACCGGCTTTCCAGGATACCGAACCCGATATTACGGAACAGAACATTCAAGCCAGAATCAGAGGCAACCTCCTCATGGCACTGTCCAACAAACACGGCGCGTTGGTACTCTCCACGGGCAACAAGTCCGAACTCGCCGTCGGCTACTGTACGCTGTATGGAGATATGACCGGAGGACTGGCCGTAATTTCAGATATTCCAAAAACAATGGTTTACGATCTGGCCCGTTTCATAAATCGGGACACCGCGTTAATTCCGCCGCGCATCATTTCCAAAGCGCCCTCCGCCGAACTCAAGCCCGACCAAACCGATCAGGATGACCTGCCGCCGTATGACCTGCTCGATGCCATCCTAAAAGGATACATTGAAGATTTCAAAGGTGCCGATGAGCTGGTGCAAACGGGATTCGACAAAATGATTGTGGAAGATATCATCTACAGGGTTGACCGGAATGAATACAAGCGTCATCAGGCGGCACCCGGTCTTAAGGTGACATCAAAGGCTTTCGGTTACGGCAGAAGATTCCCCCTGGTTCAACGGTACACCAAAAAATCGTCGCAACCCTGACCCCGGGTCAGCCAACAACCCGTTTCCCCTGCCACGAATCCCTTTTTTCAAGGGTCTCATTGATCAGCGCAAGGGTTTCGGCTTTTTTAATCGACCACCGGGGTGCCACGAGTTCATCAGGATGAGGGTCACCGGTCAGACGTTGAATCACCATATCTTTCGGAATCCGTTCAAGGAAATCACAGACGATATCTACATATTCCGCCTGCTCCAGGCACGTGTATTTTTTCTGATTGTAAAGGGCATCCAGTTTTGTTCCTTTTACAACATAGAGCAGGTGAATCTTGATACCGTTTATTCCAAGGCCGGCAATGGCATCGGCGGTTTCGAGCATATGGGCTTTTCTTTCATTGGGAAGACCGAGAATAACATGGGCGCATATTTTGATCCCCCTGTTTTTCGTCGCGTCGACCGCCTGTTTAAAACATTCAAAATCGTGTCCGCGGTTTATAAACGCAAGGGTAGAATCATGAGCGGATTGCAATCCGTATTCGATCCAAACAAGATGATGTTCCGCATAGCCCTGCAGGAGCTCCAAAATCGGATCATCCACACAATCCGGCCGGGTACCGATTGAAAGACCCACCACATCTTCTATGGCCAGGGCTTGGGCATAAAGATTCCTAAGGGTTTCAATGGGTGCATAGGTGTTTGAAAACGATTGGAAATAGGCTAAAAATTTTTTCGCTTTGTAGCGCCTTGAAAGGGCGCTCTTGCCTTGAAGGATCTGGTCGGTCACCGAAAGCCCTTTTTCATGGGCACCGGTTCCGGACCCCTTAAAATTGCAGTATATACATCCGCCCCTTGAGATCGATCCGTCCCGGTTCGGGCAGGAAAGACCGGCATC
>DATKWE010000257.1:0-14321 GCA_035529735.1 Desulfobacterales bacterium
AACTATGACAAAATCGATTATCTCAAAGATCTCTCTTATTATCGCATCCCCCAAAGCGTTTTTGAAAATATGAAAGAGCAGTTCCGGTTGTGGCAGCAGCCCCTTTCCAAACTTTGCACCAAGGCTGTTGAGATCAAGATCAAAAACTGCATCAGAAAACCTTCACCCAATCAATTTCTTCACGTTAACGACAGCATGGACAAGGCTTTTCACCTTTTTGTGGTGGGCAGAAACGACTCCCTGTTTGTCATGGAAGGCAGAGAGATTGTTGGATTGATTCGGTTTTCTGATGTGTACAGAAAAATTGCCGAGACCATTCGGGCCTGTCCCGCATTGCGGGAGTCAGAGTTCTTCGGCTCTGCCTGAAGAATCGCTGCAAGAGTTTGAAGTGAACTAAAGTTTAAAGTGAGCTAAAGTTAAGGAATTCTGCCAATTATATAAAAACATTGGAGCGAAGCGACACCATAACTTTAGGCACTTTAGATCACTTTAGACACTTTTAACTTGTACGACTTTAAGTAAAACAGCCCCTTTCAGGGGTAAACCAAAGCCTGACCCTCTGGGCCAGGATATTTACTAAGGAGGCATAACATGTCAAAGGTCATATCAGAACAGAAAATTAAACGGCGAAGAGTGACGTTTTTATTAGAAGCGGCCGATGCCAAAGAGGTTGTCTTGATGGGAGATTTTAACAATTGGAATCCCAAAAAACACTCGATGCAAAGTGATGGAGAGGGAGCATGGAACAAAACAGTGGTGCTTTCTCCTGGAAAATACGAGTACAAGTTTTTGATTGACGGGGAATGGCGGGAAGACCCCCAAAATGATCAAACTTGTACGAACTCCTTCGGGACTAAAAACAGTGTTTTTAACTTAACCGCACCGTAAAAAGACTCTGCCATTAAGGAGGCTAACAATGGCATCAAACTTCCACATGTTTTCTTTTAAAACCAGAGACAGTCTTCATCTAAAATTGGAGGGTGATTTTGATGGAAATTCTGCCTATGAGTTGCTCGAAACTCTAAAAAAGTATGGCAGCGTTTTTTATCAGATCTTTATTGACATCACTGACCTTAAAACCATCTATCCATTCGGCAGGGAAGTGTTTCAAAAGAAAATAGGCACTTTCAATAAAGAATTCAACAACTTAATCTTTATTGGGGAAAATGGACATAAAATTACACTAAATTAGGAGCAGTTGGATCGATTGTTGTGGGTTTGTTTAGAATTATTGAATATTAACATAACTAGTTCTCACCATCCGGAGAAAAATGAAGCTCCCCGCCGCAAGGAGACAAGGAATTCAAAAACCATGATAGAGTTTTTTATCAAATTTATAGATACAGGAGGGAAACATGTATAAAAAGATACTGGTTCCTTTGGACGGCTCGAAACGAGCTGAGGCGATATTGCCTCATGTGAAGAACCTCGCACTATGTTTCAAGGCTAAAGCAATTTTTTTTATCGTTATAGAACCGGGACATTTGTTAGAACATGATGAAATTATTGGCATGTCGGTATACAAGGAAAAACGCGATCAGCAGATCATGGAAACAGAGTCTTATCTTGCTTCTCTTCTAGAACAATTTCGCGAAGAGGGTATCATGGTCCAAACTCTCATCGGCCATGGTCCGGTTGTGAAAGCAATTCTCGATGCTGCAAAAAGTGAAAATGCAGATCTATTGGCAATGGCCAGTCATGGCCGCAGCGGTTTGTCCAAGACATTTTATGGAAGTATCTCAGCCGGAGTGCTGCAGCGTATAGATCGCCCTCTGCTCCTCATTCGTTCACGGGGGAATGATTAGCGAGGATATTCTCCAAGTTTAATTTGCTTATTTGCAATATTTAATCCGGCAATAAAACATGTCATTCCGGCCGAAGCGAAGCGGAAGGCCGGAACCCTTTGAAAATATTGGATTCCCGCCTTCGCGGGAATGACGGGACGTTTAATCGAAGTTGGTATGTTAAATTACCAATTTAACTATATGAAAAATGAAACAGTATCGAACTTTACCAATTGCCAGTACAGTGGTCCAATAACGTGACCAGTCTCTTCTCCAACGTCTGATAAGAATAGTAACGGCGTCCGAGTTGATAGTTCTTCTCTGCCCATTCAATGGCTATTTCATTATTAAAGAGAATCTTTTGGACGTCTTCAACGATTTTCGAACTTATAAAATCTTCAAACCATATTACCTTAAACCCCTTGGGTTGAATGTCACATTTGAAGATTTCATAGGCTTCCATTATAATGGGACGGCGGTAGTATATCGTTTCCAAAAATGCATTTCCGAATCCTTCGATCACCGAGGGATACGTCACAAAATCTGCCTGTGTATATGCATCTGTTATTGAATAAACTTTTCGTCCATCGGAAGTTGTCTGGCGACGGTAGGCAAACCGGTCGGCTGCACACAAAAAGTTCACCCCGATAAGATTGGCAAATTCTTTAAGGTATATCTGATAATTAATGCCCTCGTCATCTGCTTTATGGGTCACGACTAATACACATTCTGTGTTGATACGCCGTGCCAATGCGATAGCTCTTTCTATCTTTTTTCTAGGTACTATACGCGTTGGTTGAAGCAGGATAGCAGTTCCTTTTTTAATTCCCAGCTCCTGCCGCATATCATTTGCATAACCATCCGGCAAAGAAGGAGGTGAATCAAAATCCATCACGTTTGGTACAAGGACGGAACCAATGCCTGTCCGGAAAGCAAGTTCACGAGCGGCGATACTGTTAATAACAACATGGTAAACAGAACTCATGGTGCAGGGAAATGCCGAACGTAAATAGTCATCTGCCGGACTTTTTATATATCGGGTGCGTTCCCACCAAAAATCATGATGATGGGCTATCGTATGCATGGATGTCTCACCTATAAATTCAGCAAGTGCAATTCCCAAAGGCACATTCATGGGCAAAGACAATGCATTTTCTACTATAAGAAAATTCAAATCAAACCTCTGCACAAACCGATACAAGCCGGCCTTTAAATGTTCCTTAAGTTCGTGAATTGCTCGGCTAGTATCTCCGGAGCGTTTTTTATCTTTGAAAAGCGTTTCATCGATTTTTAAGATCTCCGGATGTTTCATATGCGCCTCCGGAACCATATGCACGCGCTCTTCCGGCCAGTCAGATTCTCCGCAGAAACAAAAACATTCATGTCTCAACCCTTGCAAGATATTCACCCACTTATTGGTTTCAAGGGAAACACCGTCCGTTCCCGACAATCGTGTCGCAATAAAACCAATTCGCATTCGCTGGGTATCCATCAATCTACCTCAACTTTCTTTGATATGTCTCTTTAGTTTTTGCGACAGCCTCTATTATGGGACAATCCAGATGGCGGCATTTGATATGTTATTCAATACATAGTTTGTAACGCTTCCCGTAAAAAAACTCTTGTTAATACCGCTGCGTCCCATCACAACCGTATCAAAGTTTCCGGTTTGTACTTCATCCACGATAGGGCTGCCTATACTTAAGAGGCGTGTGACCGTTTTGATTTCTATCCGATCTTTTTTTATTCCGAATTCTTTTAATTTCTTTAGAGCTAAGGCATAAAAGTTGTCGATGCAGTTTTGATTGCCTTTTATGATCAGGTCTTCAAAAGCATCCGCTTCTTTTGTTTCAAAATCAATCCTACAGAAGTCTTTGAGTTCGGGTTGGACGTGTAAAAAGGTCAGGCTAATATCGGAATGATCGCTGACGATATAAGCCAAATGATCAATCGCACGAAGACTGTATTCCGATCCATCAATAGGCACCAAGATTTTGGCGGGGGTCACATTGCTGCCGACAACCCAAATGGGAGTAACTCTAGAATTTTGTACGATATTGGATGAAACGCTTCCCATATAATATTCTATTAAGCCTGAAACACCCCGTCTCCCCAGAACGAGTGCATCGCATTTTCCCTTTAGTGCATATTCAATAATGTCCTTTGCGATACCAAGGTTTGTCGGGTGAGTGACGATTTGTATTTGGCTTTCCTCGATACCCGTTTGGACCATTTGTGACTTATATAGCTCAAGCAGCTGGCGAGATGCTTCTATATTTTTTGCCTTGATCTGGTTTAATTGGTTGCGGGATTTAAAGTCTGTTCTGGCTTCATCCTCGAGGTACTGGGAAAGCATTGGTTGTACGTGAAAAAGAACATAACTCATATTTTTTACCCAAACCGAAATGCGCGCAGCGTAACGCACGGCATTTTTAGAATGCAACGAATCGTCAACTGCGATCATTATTTTTTTCATGAGCACCTTTCTCCTCAACTGGCCAGAATTAATAATTCTGAAAATTAGTATAAGTTTTCCCTGTTGTTCGGAACATACGACTCCGGACTGTTCGGCGGTGGTCCCAAAAATCTGGACAATGTGTTAAGCTCTGAATCAGCGTAAAAAGAAAGGAGCTGACATGAGCAATAAACGAAGAAAGTACAGTCCAGAATTTAAAGCCAAAGCCGCTAATGCGACTTTGAGAAATGAACAGACAACCGCAGAGTTATCCCAACGATTTGGCGTACATCCGACCATGATAGCTACCTGGAAACGGGCTCTGGTCGAAAATGCCGCAAACACTTTTGACAAAGGACACAAATCTCGCAAACAGGTGGATGTCAAGATTGATGAACTTCACCGCCAGATCGGTCAACTCAAGGTGGAAAACGATTTTTTATCACGAAAACTCGGCTTCTGAAAAGAAACCAACGGCAGGAAATGATCGATCCTGCCAACCAGAATCTGAGTGTATCCCGACAATGCCGGCTATTGAAAATACATCGATCCACATTTTACTATAAAAAGAAACCGATCAAACCCATTGATCTCAAACTGATGAAACTCATTGATAAACAATATCTGAAAACACCCACATGGGGTAGTCGCTCCATGCGGAACCATCTCCGTAGACTGGGATATAAAGTAAATCGCAAACGTGTTCAGCGTCTCATGCGGCTCATGGGGCTGGAAGCGATATATCCGAAACCCAAAACCAGTCGTCCCCATCCATCACACAAGGTATATCCCTATCTTCTTAGAAACTTGAAGATAGACCGCCCCAATCAAGTGTGGGCAACAGACATCACTTATATCCCTATGAATCGCGGCTTTATGTATCTTGTGGCTGTCATGGACTGGCACAGCCGTAAAGTCTTATCCTGGCGCATCTCAAATACCCTGGATGCTGACTTTTGTGTTGAAGCCCTGGAAGAAGCCATCAATCGATTCGGTTCCCCTGAAATATTCAATACGGATCAAGGGGCACAATTTACCAGCGTTGCTTTAACAGATTTATTGAAACGTCATGATATCAAAATAAGCATGGATGGCCGAGGTCGCGTCCAAGACAATATTTTCATTGAACGTCTGTGGTGGACGCTCAAGTACCATTATCTTTACCTACACGCTTTCGACAACGGTATGCAGTTACGCAACGGGCTCAACGAGTGGTTCTGCTTTTACAACCAAGAACGTTCTCACCAAGCCCTTGACAATTTGACTCCGGATGAGGTTTATTACGATCTTCCTCATCCTTTTGCGGAGGCTGCCTGATGCCTCCTCTTCAATTAGCGGGTTCAGAGCTTAACTCTATGCTCAGGCTGTCCTTACAATAGGGTCCACCGCCTTCATGGCGCACAAGGCTGCAGTGTCTGGAATTAAATTAAATAGCGTAATTTTATTATCCGGTGCAATAAAATTTGCTACAAATTCAACTGCTCGCCTATCATTTTCAGAATCATCAATTGCCACAATATTTTTTCTCCATACATCATCCCACTTTTTTGTTTATGTTTTTGATCAACCAAGTAGAGATTCTTCAAACTACATAACAATTGAGGTTTTGCGAAACCCGCTAAAAAATTATCCGTGAGGAGGAACAAAATTTTCTATCCTGCCCTTAGTTGTGGCTAAAAACTGCTTTAAAAATCATACTCATAGGCATCGTCGTGGGCTGGTCTGACGTCTTTCATCATAACCACAACATCCACAGGCATGTTTTCCCTGTCCTTGACCATGTTTGGAATTAGTGCAGCACGATAGAACCCTGCTCTGTTAAAAGCATGGATTGCGGCAATGTTGAAGCCGGGAATTTCGACAATGAGTTTTTCGATCCCGAGTTTGTACGCGATGTCCACGAGCTCTTTAATCATCAGACGCCCCAGACCCAAATTCCGGTATTCTTTGTGAACAAAAATCCGTACAGTACCCAGGTGCCATTTCCAGCCGAACCGGCGACGATTGATCGTTGCATCGCCAATAATAGCATCATCTTTTATTGCCAAAATGGGAAGCGTCTTTTCATAGTTAAGGTTTTTCGCCCATTTTTCTATAAGGAGTCTGCTGGATATATCATCACGCAAACACCTTGCATCTTCTCTGGGAACCGCTTTGAAAAACTCATACAATGCATCCTGGTCTTCCGGAACCATAGGGCGCAGAAGAAGCTTAGTCACGTCTTCAAGTACTGTCTCTTTTTGATACGTGTTAATATCTATTTTCGGATATATGTCATGATCCGTCATGAAGATCACCTCCTTTTAACCCTTAAGGGCATGTTGATATTTTTTGCTCCCCTCACGAAAAAATCATTTTATATTTGACCCGTGATATAATTTAAAAAAGATTCTTCAAAAGATATTAATTGATCTTGCTGTTTTCCCTGACCTAACTTCCTGATTTGCATGGATCATGCCACCAAATCATGATCTGAAAAAACAATAAAAATCCAAACAGTTAATATCATTACCACTTGTGATTAATTCTTCTGGGCAGCCAAATTTAGAAAAATTGCGAAATTTCTTTTCGCAATTTTTCTAAAACAAATGGACTATCACGGATAATATCAATGGAAATATAATTCTTAAGGTGATGTTTTTGGTATCAGTGAGATAAAAAGGCTTATAGGTTCCACATCCAACAAAGGAAGAGGGCGCAGGGCTTAAAGGCAGAAAACACAAGGATTATTTTATAGTTAGTGTCCATTCATAAACAGCATCTTTTGGCCCAGGGCTGCGTTTTTCGCTTTTTTGCAATCCTCGGAATAGCGCGCTATGCTCGCGGTTGCAAAAACGCGATAGCCTTGCTTTGAATTAAAATCTACCATTTTTGGATAGACAATAGTTATAGCCATATCCTGTTTTCGGGTGGCACATTTCATGCATAAATTAGGTAGAAAGAGAAGTCACAAGGGTAAATTAGTAATTATATGTTGGAGGTGTATTATGAGTAATTCATCCAAGGATTTCGATCCTCCATTTCAAAAGAATATGGACTCCGGGGCGGCTGAACAAGACCGGGTCATTCACGATCCCCTGTCCTTAATCCTACAGAAATACATAGTTACAAGCAACAAACGGAGCGTCGGGAAAACAAGCCTTGCCGCAAATTTAGCGGTTGCCCTTTCAAAAAGAAAAGTGAAGGTTGGCCTGATCGATCTTGATCTTCATGGCACGAATATTTCCAATATGCTCGGGCTCCAAGGAATTTGCGAAACCAATGCAGATAAGCAATTTGTCCCCGAAACCTATTCAGATTATCTGAAAGTGATATCTATTGGATCCATTATGAAGGATGTGGACCAGAGCGTGATCTGGCGAAGGGGCTTGAAAAGCCATGTCATTCGCCAGTTCATTGCTGACGTAAATTGGGGAGACTTGGATTATCTCATCATCGATTCCATATCGGGTACGGGCGATGAACCGCTCGCCGTGGCCCAAGCGATCCAGGATGCCAAAGTCATTTTCGTTTCAGCCCCCGAGAAGGAATATCTGCCTCGTGTCAGAAAACAAGTCAGAGAATTGATTGTTTTATACGAAAACGCCCAAAATTCTATTTTGGGTTTCGTAGAAAATATGAGCGGTTTATTTTGTAAAAATTGCGACAAAACCGGGGAAGGAATGATCAGAGAATCAAATATCATGAATGTTCGCTATTTAGGTCGGATTCCCCTTGACCCGAACATGCCGTATTGCACTGCAGCAGGGCAATCCTATCTGGAGAAATATCCGAATTTCGAAGCAGCACATGGATATGAATTACTTGTCGATAAAATTATTGAAGACAGCCGTTTACAAAAATCTGTGATCAAAAAGATTGCCATTCCAATATCCGAAGGTCGGCTTTTTCCATCTTTTGGTAAGGCAACCGAATTCGCCATTTTCCATATACAAAATCAGCAAATAATAAAAAAGGACATTTTGCACCCACCTCCCCATGGGCCGGATGTGTTACCCGATTGGCTTCACGATTTGGGGGTTAGCGTTATCATCGCAGGGAACATGGGCCCTAAGGCCATGGAGAATTTTAGAGCAAAGGGAACCACCGTCATCATCGGCTCCTCCAGTACAACAAGCCCTGATGAACTGGTTCAACAGCACCTTTCTCGAAACCGTTAAGGATGTCCCTTTTAATTTGAGCGTAAAAAGAAGGTATATGGACTGGTCTCGAAGTTGAAGGGCGAGCAGAACATCTAAGATGGAAAAATGAGCAGAATGATTGCTTTTGGCCCTGTCCCATCCAGGCGTTTGGGGGCACAGCCTCGGGATAAATAATATCCCGCCCAAGATATGCACCTATTCCTGTGTATACTGCCAGTTGGGCCGTACTAAAAAAATGCAGACTGAGCGCCATATGTTCTATAATCCGCAAAAAATCTTACGGGATGTCCAGGACAAGGTGAAAAAGGTGAAAGAGATCGGAGACCCCATTGACTATCTGACATTCGTGCCGGATGGGGAACCTACGCTGGACATCAATCTCACCTATGAGATCGATTTATTGAAATCTTTGGGAATTAAGATTGCCGTGATTACCAACGGTTCCCTTATCTGGCGCGAAGATGTGAGAGAGGCACTGATGAAAGCAGATTGGGTTTCATTGAAGATAGACTCTGTACAAGAAGAGTTTTGGCGCAGGATTAATCGGCCTTATAGAACCCTACAACTCTCCTCGATTCAGCAAGGAATGGTCGAATTTGCCCGGACTTACAGGGGAGAACTTGTAACGGAAACAATGCTTGTTAGAACGGTCAATGACAGCGAAGATAGCCTCAGCAATATTGCCGACTTGTTAGCTCGGTTGAGGCCTGACAGGACTTATTTATCCATTCCGACACGGCCGCCTGCAGAGGAATGGGCACAACCTCCTCCCGAGGAAATTATCAATCAAGCTTATCACATCCTCCATGAACGGATTGATCAGGTGGAATATCTGATTGGATACGAAGGCAATGATTTCGCTTTTACGGGCAACGTTGAAGAAGACCTTCTGAGTATCACCGCCGTGCATCCAATGCGGGAGGAGGCAGTAAGCGACTTCCTGGCGCGTGCCGGAGCTGATTGGTCTGTCATACACAGATTGATCGATCGGGGTCAGCTCATCGAGACGAAGTATAAAGGACGGAAGTTCTATATGAGAAGACTGCCTGCTATATACACGGGATAGGTTTTCACTGACTCGGAGTATGGACAATGATTTCTATACGCGTGTTCATCGCTTGTCAAAAGGATAAAAGAAACCTCGGCTAACAGGGGGTTTACCATGTAAAATTTTTCTTTGGGCGTGGTAGCTCGAAGATTGGCATGATCGCTGTATTAGGCTTCTACCCAGTCAATAAAAAAACGAACAGTTATTTTAACAATTTTTACAGTGAAGGAGGACATAAGCATGGGTGTTATAGAGAATGATGTCATGGTACCATTGGATGTACCAAAGGCGGCGAGAAAAAATTATATCAAGAATTATCTAACTATTACAAAAAACAGTGGACGATTGATGCTGTTTGCAGGCGATCAAAAAGTAGAGCACTTAAATAACGATTTTTATGGTAAAGGAATCCACCCGGATGATAGTGATCCGGAACATCTCTTCAGGATTGCAAGCCAGGCAAAGATCGGTGTCTTTGCGACGCAGCTGGGGCTGATTGCCAGATATGGTATACATTGCTCTGATATTCCTTATCTGGCAAAGCTGAATTCCAAAACAAATCTTGTTAAAACGCCCCAGTCCGACCCATTCAGTAATCAGTGGTTGGATATTCAGCAAGTAGTGGATTTTCGTGATAACAGCGGACTAAATATCTTGGCGGTGGGCTATACGGTCTATTTAGGGAGTGAGTATGAGTCCGAGATGTTACATCAGGCAGCCCAGATTATCTACAATGCGCACCAACATGGGTTGATAACCGTATTATGGGTCTATCCCCGTGGTAAGACGGTGGCCGATGAGAAAGATCCTCATTTGATTGCTGGCGCCACCGGTGTGGCTGCATGTCTGGGCAGTGATTTTGTTAAGGTGAATTATCCCAAAAAAGAAGGTAGTGAATCAAAAGAGATATTCAAAGAGGCCATCCGGGCAGCTGGCCACACAAAAGTCGTCTGTGCGGGTGGGTCAAGTGTAGATGTAAAAGGGTTTTTGCAACGTCTACATGATCAAATATTTATCAGTGGCGCCTCAGGAAATGCCACCGGCAGAAACATTCATCAAAAGTCCCTTGAAGAGGCAATCGGGATGTGCAATGCTATTTATGCCATTACCGTGGAAGGGAAAAGCGTAGAAGAGGCCCTAAAAATCTATCATTAAAAATAGGCAGTTTGTGCAAGTTAAAGCCAGCCTGGCGGCTGTCACAAATGGTCTCCAACTATCCGGTGAGCAGTGAGCTCCACAATTAATAAAAAAGATTCGGTTAAGGTTATTGTAGAAATAAAAAAGATTCTTTCTCTTGTGACTTGACGAAAACCGCGTCGAAGATTTTGCCCTATGTGCTATCCGTTTCTGAGAAGTATGACAGCATGATTTATCTGCTCCATGTGCTGGAGGACCTTCCTAAATGGTATCGTGGGTTCTATGATTCCCGTTCTTCTATGGATTTGTATCAAAATAAAGCTCTGAAAAAAGCCGAAGTGTGCATGGAAAAACTTTGTGAAGAGCAGTTACAAAACTGCCCCAACTTTCAAAAAAGGAGAGTTTTTAAAAATCCGGCCACAGACATCTTAAAAACCATTGATTCAGAGGAAATAGATCTGGTGGTCATGGGCACACATGGTCGTAAAGGATTGGATCAAACGATATTTGGGAGTGTAGCCGAAAATGTGGTGTAGAAATCTTCTGTTCCTGTTTTGGTTATTAATACTTATAAAATGAGGTAAGTTCACATTTTGTGTAGGATTATTCTATATCAAGATGCCCAACGATTGATGAACAAGATTTTGTAACAGAACACCATCCGAAAAGAAGAAAGAAGACACAACTACAAACAGATATGGGAACGATGTTATGAAGGAGGCCATGTTTTATGAATCTATGACTAAAATAGGGTGCGCTGCAATCTTTGCAACCATCGGTGCAAAATCGAAGAATAGAGAAAAAACCTTTATTTAATTTGCTGTCCGGGTCAAGGCCTTTCTCCATTGGAAGCCATGAGTAAAACCTCTTAATATGTATCATTGAGAATGCAGGTTATAAGTGTGTGTGCGGTATAAAGCAGCTTGTTGGCTTTACTTCCGAGCTGGAATTCTCTGATCTTTTTTGAACCCTTACGGCCCATCAAGATAATGCCGTAATTGCCTGTTTCAAGTTCTTTGAGAATATCCCTGGCAATGCCCTGTTTCTGGGGCTTGAGTTTGATGGCGATGTTTTGCTCCGGAATCCCTGCCTTGATAAGCCTTTGTCTGCCTTCATCCGCGATCTGTGTAACCTTGTCCGTCTTCTCCTCTACCCACCGTCTTATTTTTTCCTGTTGCTCTTCAAAACTGTCTTTATCTCTAATGGACCCGTAGTTCCAAATTTGAGGGGGTGGAGCTGGAATCACGTGAAAAAACGTGAATCGGCTCTCTTTGAGATGGGCAAAATATTGCAGTGTGTATTCCATAACCCTTTGACTGATAGATGCTCCAACCAGCGTTACCAGCACGTCATGTGAACGAATACGCGGATCCATTATCCAAAGGGCCGGGATATCCGCCATGTTGACCAGCCGGCATGTGACAGACCCCATGATCTGACGCGATAGTGTTTTTGCTCCCCATCGAGCAACTGCAACCGTTTCAAAACCTTGAGAACCCGCCAGCTTCATCATAGATTCAGAAGGGTCGTTGCAGCCTTGATCGAAAAAGGTTGTAACTCTCTTTGAATCAAATCCGGATTCGGTTAAAGCCTCTTTGGCTTTTTGTAAGATGTTCTTTTCTTCCAGGCTCCAAAGCCGCTGATGCTTTTCCAATTCATCGGGACTTAGCTTAAGTATTTTCGCCATAAAGGAGAAGTTGGCGTCACTATCACCATGAAATATTGTAATCTTGAGATTTGGATTATTTCTTTGCAAATCTCCTGCCCTGGCCAAGGCCTGCCGGGAAAAATCAGAGTCATCTACGCCGAACAATAGTTTTTTGTCTACGCCCATCAACTTCTACCTCCACCAAAAGACTCTGTTTTACGGAATTGCTCCGTTGTTTAAGTGTTGTGGGAATGATGAAAAGCCGGAATTCATCCCCAAAATTATGAAATACTTTCTATTGAGGAGTATTTTGAGCCTTTTGCATTCTTAATTTGCATAAAGCGTGCCATACTTAGTGATTAGGGAAAAGAGCATGAAATCAGCCAGTTATCTTTGTCAGCGCTTACAGATGACCCCGCAGGACAGAAAATTTTCGAAATATTTAGAACTTTTTTTCGCAAAACTTCAAGATCGCTAGGATTAGAAACAGCAACGGATGGGAACAACGAAAGTCACGAAGAAACTATCGGGAGGGTTGTGAAGGGACAGGAGTATAATTTACATTTAAGTACATGGAAAGATTTCCTGTAAAAAAGATGACAGCAAGAGAATGTGACGATGCAGATAGCACCAATCCTTTATTTGAATCTTTCCACTAACAAATCGGCCTATGTTTGATGTATTCTTGATCGTCGAGCAAGTCGGGGAATCTGTGACAATCATCTACGTTATTGACTACAAAATCGATCAGGACCTCCTCAATGAGATTTAAGATATCAACTTTCCTTTTAGATGCTATTTCACTGAAAGCGTCCCATATTCCTTTCCTTAATGTTAAGGAAACACACGTATCATTTGTCATTTTCCGCTCCTTAGGTTTTAAGCAGTTCTAATTCCAACAAGATATTAGGTCGCCGAGCTACTTCTTAACAATCATAAGCCTTTTGGCAACCTTGTCAATATCGAAACTAAACCCACTCTTTTTGATTTCGAAATTTTGCGAAAAGAGATTTCGAAATTTTTCTAAATCTGGTTGCGTCTCAGAGAAGCTTAGAAGCTTTATCAATCTGAACTATTTGAAATCATAACAATTATCAAGAATGTATGTTGATGGCACGTTTTATGCTGTTAAGAATTCATAAGAAATTGGATTGTTGCAATTTGCCTTGGGCAAAAGTAATGGCTTACAGGACAAATTGGTTGAGGAGGGTAATAAGATGGAAATAAGATTAAATGATTTGTTTCAGAGGGTTAAAACAAAAGGATTTATGCCCGTTGAAATCCCGGGACTTGTTAAAGATGTTTTTAATATAATTGGCAACAGTGGGTATTCCGCAATTACCACCATAGACCAGGAGCTTGAGGACTTAGGATGGGGCATAAGTATCATGGACAATGTCACCCATGAACTGATCACATCGCTGCTTGAAGATAATAGTTCTGCTGATGTGGTTAACTATTTTATAAATCTTCATGAGCATAACGAAAGAAAGGAGGATAATTATGGTAGAAGTCGACGAAATTAAACAATTAGATTTTTTTAGCGTATTTTCACAAGAGCAGTTGGAAGAACTTTCAAAAATCACGGAGAAAAGAATTTATGAGAAAGGTGCGTTGGTTTTACCAAAGGGGCTATGTGGCCAATCACATCTATATAGTAACCAAAGGATTGATCAGTCTGGATAGACTCGAACCCTTTGAAAAGATTGGTATTTCTTTTGAGAAGAGGGAGCAGGGCGAACTTTTCGGTGCTGCCTGTTTCATGGAGCCGCAGGAATATACATTGACTGCTGTTTGCATGGCAGACTCTGAGGTTATGGTGCTTGATGCCGACAACTTGTTCGAAATTTGCGAACGCGATCCTGAACTGGGGTATAAATTTCTAAAAGAAGTCGCCCAAATTTATTTTGAGCGCTACAAAAGTGCCAAAAGAAACCTTCATGCGATGGTTCGAACACCTACGTTGATAACTGCTCTTCCAGGTTAGTCGATTCCTCTCATCACAGCCGTCTCTCCCTGGGAGAGAGCAAAAGTCTGACCCGGACTTTATTCGGAGGGGGGATTACACTTACAGTTGTTGAGACGTTACTTTAATAAATAACAAGGA
>DATKWE010000258.1:0-2113 GCA_035529735.1 Desulfobacterales bacterium
GAATCCTCTATAATCACCCCTGCTCAATTGGAGATGACACACTTATTTTACCCTAATAAACTACAACTAATCGGGAGATGATCTCTTTTTTCGAATTTTCATCTTCCGGATCTAAACTTTAAATGTAGTCATTTATAATTCCCGAGCAATCTTCCTTTCTGATGCGTAAGTGGTGGCACGCTTCCAATGTCATGTCCGCTGGAATATGTTGGGTTGCGCTTTGAGACTTCTTTTTCCAACCCTTGGACTTTTAGCTCTAATTTTTCATAGGTCGGCTTATCCAACATTTTAGAATCCTTCAATAAACAAAAAAAAGGCCTATAATCTGGTACAGCTTAATGCCATATATGAGCCGTTATAGGTCACATTAAGGTTGACCCTAAGTTTGCCGGTTATTATCTCGATTTGATGGTATTCTAAAATAGCATTTATAGTTCAGAAATTCAATTGTTTTCCTTTGGGAAGGAGATTGCCGAGACCGCGTTAGAGAAGGCGAAGAAGAACGACAGGATAAAATAAAGCTCTCCAATGTTGAAACTCTGGAGTCGTATCCGGATGCACATTGGGCGAAATCCAGGAATAAACACCCGGAAGGTTCTGGGCGAACAATCCGGCGGCATCCATAAAAACCCTTGCATTTCCTTGATTCCTGCGCTATGAACCTCATTCTAGTTTGTACTAAAAATAGACCTGTATTTCCCTGGTCCTCCACCGATTTTGAAATTGATCTTGCTCGGACCTTTACGGGACCGATCGTTTTTTTAGCGATCCGGATATTTCATGTCCGGTGTGATGGAATCGAAAACCCTAAAGGGGAGCACCATGGCCCACTTGAGAGTCAGCAAGAAACAGGAAATTCTCCAGGCTGCCACCGGTCTGTTTGCCGCACAGGGATTCGACGGCACCACCACCCTGCAGATATCCAGAGAGGCCGGGATTACCGAGCCGGTGATCTATTACCATTTTAGGGGTAAAGACGACCTGTTTACCCGCATCATCAATACTACCTTTGAAAAAATTTTTTCGCATTTGGACACCCTGCCGTCGAAAACCGAGAACGAGTTTGAAAAGATCGAAAACCTCATCGTTCTGCACCTGGATATTGTCAAAAAGATGCCCGACGAGATCTACCTGGCGGTCAGTACCTGCCCGTCCCGCCTCAAGGATCCGGATGGCATCTGCCGTAAGAGCATCCAAGAGATGCGCCGGCGTCTCAAGGATTATCTTGCCGGATGCCTGGAAAAGGGGATTCAGCAGGGCGAATTTCATACGGTGCCTGTGGACGCCACAGTGAACCTGCTCAACGCCTTGCTCAACGGCCTGATCCGCCAGCGGGGCCTGAAGTTGAAAGAAGTCAAAGGGATTAAAGAGACCGCCGTGGAATTCTGTCGCCGCAGTTTGGTGAAAAACGCCTTTGGGCACAGATAAACGCAGGTGTTTTCAGGCAGGAGTACACGAAATTCGGGATTTACCTTCGAGCCCTGAACCAAGAACCCATAACCAATAAAGAGGTGCCGAATGTTGCCGTTTGATGAGGCTGTTGAAAAGTTCAAAGAGGTCTTAAAACATGATCCTCAAAATGCCGAGATATGGTGCAGCTGGGGTGTGGCCCTGATAGAGATGAAGAAGTTCGATGAAGCCATTGAGAAATTTGAAAAGGCTGCAGAAATCAGTCCGAACCATCCATCGGCATGGTACGGCTGGGGAATTGCCTTGAATGCATTGGGTTTGAGGGAGGCGGCTGCCGAGAAAATCAAAAAAGCCATCTCATTCGATCCGGACAGCGAATAAGATCCCGGTGCCGATAACCAGTGATGAGAACAAAAAAAAATAGTATTGCCGGGGGAAATAAAAGGTGGAGAATAAAATTATCAGAGTGACGGCGGCAATATTCGTAAATGATGGAATGCTCCTTATCGCCAAACGCAAACCAACGGCTCGATTGCCGAATCTGTGGGAATTCCCCGGCGGAAAGATTGAACCCAATGAGACACCGAAGGCGTGTTTAAAAAGAGAACTTAAAGAAGAGTTTGATGTCGATGTTACTGTTGGTGAATATCTCGGGTCGAACATACATATGTATGATTTTGCTACCATAGAGTTGATGGCCTTT
>DATKWE010000259.1:0-9697 GCA_035529735.1 Desulfobacterales bacterium
ACAGCATTCCTTGCCTTAATTTTCAAAGGTTCCCCTGTTTGGGGATTACGTCCCTTTCGAGCTTTCCGACGAACTTTTGCAAAAGTACCGAAACCAACCAAAGTCATCTTACCATCTTTTTTCTTTAACGCCTTTGTGACATTGGTCATAAAAGAGTCCAGGGCTGCTCCAGCTGCAGCTTTAGAAATTTTGGCATCCATTGCCATTTGTTCGATCAATTCAGCTTTTGTCATTTGTTTTCCCCCTTTTTTGATCGATTATATGATATTCTGTTTATAAATAAAATCAAGTTATTTAATTGATAAGAAGCGCCTTTTCCAGGGTAGGAGAAGACTGTGCGATGGGTTGATAATTTTCACGGTTAATCAAACCAGAAACGAGATGAGATGGACGGCCTATAGCTCGTTTCAAGAATCAAGCACTTATGGACTTTGCCTTCTTTCTTCCCCTTTTTATCCTTCCTGACGATGGCACAAAGTTTGGGGCTGTGAAGTTCTCTATAATTTGAGTGATTAACAAGCGGACATGCAGGCGGGCAGGATATTTCTTGGGCATAAATTTATGCTTTTAAGTTAAGTAGCAAGGTTGCCATTTTACCGGGAGGAGGCAATATTGCACTATTCTATAATCACCAGGACTGTGCGTTTTTTTGTCTTGCCGGAAGCAGCGCTTAAAATGGTCCGTATGGCGAGAGCAGTCCGGCCCTGTTTGCCGATTATCTTCCCAATATCCTCTTTGGCCACTTTAAGTTCTAATACCAAAATCTGTTCACCCGCCACCCCCAAAACCTCTACCTGTTCCGGATGATCAACCAATGCCTTTGCTATGCGTATGATCAGATTTTTCAAGGTTATATCTCCTTTGTCGGCAGCTGAGAATTAAGGAAAAAAATGATGCAGGGTTTGCAATACTTTATTTAAATTCATAAGTTAAAGCGAAGTTATTAAGAAGTCTCTTTACATCCATATACATTTTTATCGATTACGTTGGCAATCATTTTATTGATTTTACAGCAATTCTGTCCTTTGAAACCAAATCATATTGCATCCAGCATAGACTGGTGTTATTCTATATACCCTGGAGGTAATAATGAGTATTCAAGTGGACAGAGAAAAGGCCGTAGAAGCTGCAATGACTCAGATCGAACGTCAGTTCGGAAAAGGTTCTATCATGAAGCTGGGCAGCCAGGCTGTTCTCGATGTGCCTGTAATACCGACAGGCTCCCTTGCACTCGACAAAGCGCTGGGTGCTGGGGGACTTCCCAGGGGCAGAGTCTGTGAAATTTTTGGGCCGGAATCCTCCGGTAAAACAACCCTTGCACTTCATGCCGTTGCTGAGGCCCAAAAACAGGGGGGAATTGCAGCCTTTATAGACGCTGAACATGCTCTTGACATCTCGTATGCCCGCAAACTCGGTATAAATTGTGACGAGCTTCTGGTTGCCCAGCCCGATACAGGAGAACAGGCCCTTGAAATTACGGATATGCTGGTAAGGAGCGGTGCAATAGACATCATCGTTATCGACTCAGTCGCGGCCCTTGTTCCCAGGGCGGAAATCGAAGGAGAAATGGGAGATCATCACATGGGGCTTCAGGCCCGGCTAATGTCACAGGCCTTAAGAAAGCTGGCCGCAATAATTAGCAAGACCCTGACCTCGGTTATTTTCATCAATCAGATCCGTATGAAAATAGGCGTTGTATTCGGGAACCCGGAAACGACCACTGGCGGAAACGCCCTTAAGTTCTATTCATCTGTCAGGCTTGATATCAGGCGTATCGGCACTATCAAGGAAGACCAGGAGGTTGTGGGAAACCGTACACGGGTAAAAGTTGTCAAAAACAAGCTGGCCCCGCCTTTCAGGGAAGCTGAATTTGACATCATGTACGGTGAAGGAATATCGCGAACCGGCGAGCTTCTCGACATAGGTGTTGAAGAAGGTATCATTGATAAAAGCGGGGCCTGGTATTCATACGACGGTGAGAGAATAGGCCAGGGACGAAACAACGTAAAGGAGTTTTTCAAGGCAAATCCGGACATATCAAATGCTGTATCCGCCAAACTCAGACAAGCATTGGGGCTTTCTGAAAGGGGATAAGTAAGAGCGTTGAATGTTTTACTTTTATCTGTTTATTAACTATCGCTGAGCCATAAAAAGACCCGAAATGGTTTTGCTATCCTGAATCTCGCCTTTATAAATCATTTTCATTGCATCATTAAATCATATTAAACTTTTTACGTGAGGTAGCAGCATTTGAATCGTTTTAATAAAAACCTGGCTTTATGGATCATTATTCCAGTGTTAATAATTGTTCTCTATAGTCTTTTCGATCAAAAGCCGGAGTCTGCAATAAATATCAGTTACACCGAGTTCCTTGGCATGGTTGATGCTGACAAGGTCAGCAAGGTTGTCATACAAGACCAGGAGCTTTCAGTTTCGGCTGTGGACGGTCGTCGTTTCAAAGTGTTCACGCCCAAAGACAGCGACCTTATCATGATTCTCAAGCAAAAAGAGGTGTCTATCCAGGCAAAACCGCCGGATGAGGGGTCCTGGTATATGTCTCTGTTGATTTCAGGGCTTCCGATGCTCTTGCTCATCGGGGTGTGGATATATTTCATGCGTCAGATGCAATCCGGCGGCGGCAAAGCCATGTCGTTTGGAAAGAGCCGTGCCCGCCTGCAGTCTGACCAGTCAAAGAAAGTCACCTTTGAAGATGTTGCCGGAATCGATGAAGCCAAAGAAGAGCTGGGAGAAATTATCGAGTTTCTCAAGGAGCCTAAAAAGTTTACGCGTTTAGGTGGCAGGATACCTAAAGGTGTTCTTCTGATGGGCGCTCCCGGTACCGGCAAAACCCTTTTGGCACGTGCCATTGCCGGAGAGGCCGATGTTCCGTTCTTTCATATTAGCGGCTCGGATTTTGTAGAAATGTTTGTTGGTGTGGGAGCTTCACGTGTCAGGGATCTTTTTGTCCAGGGTAAAAAGAATGCACCATGTATCGTCTTCATTGACGAGATCGATGCTGTTGGCAGGCGCCGGGGAGCAGGACTTGGGGGTGGACATGACGAAAGAGAACAGACTCTAAATCAGCTTCTGGTGGAAATGGACGGGTTTGAATCGAACGAAGGGGTGATCCTTATATCTGCTACCAACCGGCCAGATGTACTTGATCCGGCACTTTTACGCCCAGGGCGTTTTGACCGCCAGGTGGTCGTGCCATTACCGGATATCAAGGGCCGTGAAGGGATTTTGAAAGTACATATGAAAAAAACGCCGGTTGCATCTGAAGTGCACGTCGATTCACTGGCTAAAGGCACACCCGGTTTTTCGGGCGCAGACCTGGAAAATCTTGTCAATGAAGCAGCTCTTCTTGCGGCCAAAAGAAATAAAGAAAAGGTTGATATGCAGGACTTTGAAGATGCCAAGGACAAAGTCGTCATGGGCCTGGAACGCAAATCGAAAGTCATAAAGGAAGAGGACCGCAGAACAACAGCATACCACGAAGGTGGCCACTCCCTCGTCGCCCGGTTCTTACCCGACACAGATGCGGTTAACAAGATAACAATTATTCCCAGGGGTCGTGCGATCGGTATGACCTGGTTTTTGCCGGAAGAAAGTGATTTCAAATATAAATCCCAGCTGGAAAGTGAATTGTCGGTAGCCTTTGGCGGGCGAGTGGCCGAGGATCTGGTTTTCGGCCGCATCAGTACAGGTGCAACCGACGATATCAAACAGGCAACCGAGCTGGCCCGCAAAATGGTGTGTGCATGGGGCATGAGTGATGAGCTCGGCCCTCTTTCTTATTCACAAGATAAAGAACATATTTTTCTCGGTCGGGAAATTGCGCAGCACCGGGATTACTCCGAGGAAACCGCGCGAAAAATTGATGAAGAAATGGACAACTTGATCGACCGAAACTACAACCGTGCCAAGAAAATTCTTAATGAAAATATAGATATTCTGCACAAACTGGCAGAGCTTTTGCTGGAAAAAGAGACCATCACCGGCAAAGAGCTGGATGATCTCATTCGTGCCATGAGACCCGGGATAGAGTTTCCGACAAAGGAGGCCGGGGGATAAAGAAATAATGCCCAATAACAAGCGACTATTGGTTTTTCTATCCTGAAAAACATCGGTGTCAGTATATTTCATGGAGGTTGAAAACTTATGAAACTCTTAAAAAGTGTCTAAAATTGCCTGCGGAGTATAAGCATATTTATTGGTTGTAACCCTGCTGATTGCCTACATCGTGCATTTCCGAAAAGTGAAGATTGAAAATCCAAATTATAACCTCAGTTTTCCCACTCTTATAAAAAAAATCACCAGAGAACAAGGCGGGTTTTGAAAAAGTTATTATGACCAGAAAGTTTAATAGAAATTTCTGCTTAAATTTGAACTCGAACTCTGGTGATAGCTTGCAAGTACCTAAGTTCAAGCGATATTGAGATACGGTAATATCGTATCACAAAAATTATACCCTGTCCCTTTCTTGGAATATCTTGCCATTACCTGATATTTTTAGTTATGTCAATAGCTTGTGATACCATTTAGATATTGATCGCTCTTGTTAATAATTATTGCCTAATCCAGATTTGCCCCCAACCCTATATCTTGTGTTTGTCACTTTCCCCTAATTCCGGTTTTCAGGTTTTGATTACGTGCCTGAAGCTTCAATTTTCAAAAAGTGAAGGGTTTTAATCGAAATCATAATCAGAAGAATTGAGGCTCCATGTAGCAAGCTGCAGGGAATGCGATAGCTGTTCAGTTCAAGGGGGTTAAACTTGAAGATTAAGCTTTATCCATGAATCTTTTGCATCAGCCATTCGATCCAGGAATTAAAGCCCTCTTCCGTCTTGGCGGATATTTCAAACACCGGCATACCGGGGTTGACCTGAAGGATATTTCTAACGGCCGTCTTTCTGTCATAATCAAGATACGGCAGCAAATCGATTTTATTGAGTAAAGCCGCGTCGCACACGCGAAACATCAGCGGATATTTTAAAGGTTTGTCCTCTCCTTCGGTGACGCTCAGAACAACGATCCGCAAATTCTCCCCCATATCAAACTCGGCCGGGCAAACCAAATTCCCAAGATTTTCTATTATTAAAAGATCAATCTCATCCAGGTTAAAGTTATTGACCGCTGTTTTAATCACATGGGCTGCCAGGTGACAGTCACCCCCGAATGCATCTGTGTTGATCTGAACAACAGGCGCTCCGAAACCGGCAAGGCGATCCGCATCATTTGAAGTACAAATATCTCCGACAATAACGGCACACCTGACCTTTGACGTGATATGGGCCAATGTCTTTTCAAGAATAGCGGTTTTCCCGGATCCCGGCGAACTCATAACGTTGATGACAAAGACACCTTTTTCAGCAAACATCTCACGATTCTGCTGGGCCACGGCATCATTAACGTCCAGTACTTTACGGACAATCTTTATTTCCCGGGAGCCCCGTTTCTTGCGCTCCGTGACAACACCATTGCCGCCATGAAAATGGCCGGGCTTTCGGAAATCCTTGTGGTGGTAATATCGCTGGGTTTTATACATATCAATCGGCATCTGTGGTGTCCTCATCGACGACTTCAATGGAAATGATATCCAACTCCCGACCCGAGATAACCTCCACAGAACCACCGTTACACTGCCGGCAGCTAAAAACCGGCTCACTGATGGTCCATTCAACGCTACAATGGTTACATCTGGCCACAACTGGAATTTCTTCAATATGGAGGGCTGCATCGCAAAGGGGGGTGTCCTGGGCTGCAATTTGGAAACAAAAACGAAGGCTTTCGGGCACGACCGCTGCCAGCTTTCCGACTTTCAGATTGACCCTATCAATCCGTGCATTCTCCAAATCAGCAGGTATTGAGGCGATGGCAATCTCTATGATCTGCATCGCAATACCCATTTCATGCATATGAAAACATTTCCATGATATTATGAAAAAACCTCTGCGCACAACTCCCCAAAGGTGCCGAGATTCTCACAGATATGAATTCCCGCGGCCTTCATTGCATCAATTTTTCCCTGGGCGGTTCCGCTGCCGCCACTGACGATGGCGCCTGCATGGCCCATGCGTCTCCCGGGAGGGGCCGTCAGGCCGGCTATAAATCCGACCACAGGTTTTGTGACATGCTGGGTTATAAATTCAGATGCTTCCTCTTCGGCAGTCCCGCCGATCTCTCCGACCATAACGATTCCTGTGGTCTCGGGATCTTTTTCAAATGCATCCAGACAATCGATGAAATTCGTGCCGTTGACCGGATCGCCGCCGATACCGATACAGGTGGTCTGCCCGATTCCCTGAAAGGTCAACTGGTGCACCACCTCGTACGTCAGGGTTCCGGATCTGGAAACAACGCCGATGGGTCCGCCCGGCGTATGGATAGGTCCGGGCATGATCCCGACCTTGCACTGACCCGGTGTAATGATCCCCGGGCAATTGGGACCGATGAGTCGGGATGCCGACCCCTTCATGTAATTTTTAACTTTCATCATATCCATCACCGGGATGCCTTCGGTGATGGCAACGATCAGTTCAACACATGCGTCTGTCGCCTCCATGATGGCATCGGCAGCAAATGCCGGGGGGACAAAAATCATGCTGCAATTGGCCCCGGTCTGTTCGACAGCCTCTCTAACGGTATTGAATACCGGCACATCGTCCATTTTCTGGCCGCCTTTGCCCGGCGTTACACCGGCAACCACATGTGTGCCGTATGCAATACACTGACGTGCGTGAAACTGCCCTTCCTTGCCCGTGATTCCCTGAACCAACAAGCGCGTATTATTGTCAACGAATATGCTCATTCTTCATTCCTCGATATTTTTGTCATTTGTCATCGGTCATCGGTCATGTGTTAATATCCGATGCCCCTTGACAGATCGCGGGAATACACTCCGCGAGATTAGCGCGTTACAAAAACCAATGGGCGGTTTTGAAATGGCTTCTATTGACCGGTGACCAACTGGGCGACTTTCTCTGCCGCGTCCTTCATGTCGGTGGCGGTAATAAAGCTAAGACCGGAATCCGCCAGAATTTTTCGCCCCTCTTCCACATTCGTCCCTTCCATCCGAACCACCACAGGGACATCGATGCCTGTTTTTTGGGCCGCCCTGACCACACCTTCAGCCAGCACATCACAGCGCAATATTCCGCCAAAGATGTTGATCAGTATCCCTTTGACGTTCTTATCACTGAGCATAATTCTGAAACCGTTCTCGACCATCTCGGCACTGGCACCGCCCCCCACATCGAGGAAGTTTGCCGGCTCGGCACCGGCAAGCTTGATGATATCCATGGTGGCCATTGCCAAGCCCGCGCCGTTCACCATATTCCCGACGTTGCCATCCAGTTTGATGTAGTTGAGATTGAATTTGGAGGCTTCGACCTCCAGAGGGTCTTCTTCGTGAATATCACGGTAATCCAGGATATCCTTATGGCGATACAGGGCATTGTCGTCGAAATCGACTTTGGCATCCAAGGCGATCACCGTCTCCTCGGCTGTAATCACCAGGGGATTTATCTCTACCAGCGAACAGTCGTAATCGATAAACAGCCGGTAAAGATTTGCAAGCATTGAAACAAACGGCTTCATTACGGTGGGGGGCAGTTTCAAGCCAAAGGCCACTTGACGGCAGTGATAGGGCTGAATGCCCACCAGGGGATCGATGTACACCTTGATGATCTTTTCAGGCGTCGTCGCAGCCACCGCTTCGATATCCATTCCGCCGGCCTCGCTGGCCATGACAACGACTTTGGCGGTTTCTCTGTCCGGAATAATACTCAGATAGAGTTCCTTCGAAATGTTCAGCCCCTGCTCCACGAGCACTTTTCTGACCGTCTTCCCTTCAGGGCCGGTCTGGTGTGTAACCAGGTTCATTCCGACGATATCGCCGGCGATGCTCCCGACTTCATCCATGGACCCTGCGAGTTTAACACCGCCCCCTTTACCCCGGCCGCCGGCATGAATCTGGGCTTTGACAACCACCGGAAATCGGCCCAGGTTTCGGGCGACTCCGTGGGCGTCTTCCGGTTTGAACGCAACGCCGCCCTCGGGAATGGGGATATTGTATTTTTTGAACAACTCTTTTGCCTGATATTCGTGGATCTTCATGATCCTGAACCTCCTATTTCAAAATCGACGATTGAATAATGACACCGTAAAAAAAATTTGCTTTTATCAGCTTAGCGTCATTCAATCTTCAATTTTCAATATTCAATGGTTTCAGCCAATAACACACAGCACATCATTCTTGGCTACGGAATCTCCGCTGGAATAATTGATCGCCTTGACGGTCCCGTCCGCGGGCGCCTGAAGGGCATTTTCCATCTTCATGGCCTCGAGGATGACCACCGTGTCCCCTTTTTTTACCGCATCTCCCACCGCTTTTGAATACCGAACGATCATCCCGGGCATCGGCGCTTTCAGGGGGGTTCCGTCGACGCCGGCAGGTTTGGGCGCCGCAGGCGCTGCCGGTTTGGGCGGCGCCGGTGCAGGGGGTGCCGGTTTGGGGGGTGCCGGGGCTGCCGGTGCAGGCGCTGCCGGTACAGGGGATGGCGGCGCTGCTGCAGGGGCTGAAACCGGAACTCCGGCCGGCATTTGCTGGACATAACTGATCACCGGCGATCCACCGGGTTCTTCCACGCCGACCTCAAAGTATTCGTCATCCACGTAGACATTGAATGTTCGCAACGCATCGGTCTTGGCCGGGCCTTTCTTTTCGATCTTTTTAACCAGCCGACCGAGTTTTGCCAGTTTAACCAGCTCTTCTTCTTCTTTGATCTGTTCCAGAGTCCGGGGCCTGACTTCCGGAGGCGGATCTTCCTTGCCGTATTTCCACTTCAGGAACCGTTTCCCTGTAACCGGAAACAGGGCATACAAAACAACATCGTCCATATCCTGGGCCAGGCCCTCGGTCTCTTTTTGGGCCGGTTCGAGTTCAGGTTCTAAAATCTCGGCCGGCCTGCAGGTAATCGGTTCTTCTCCCCTTTCATAGCCATTCAGTGCTTTCTTTTGAACTTCAGGATCTATGGGGATGGCGGTCTTGCCGTATAAACCAAAGCACAGATCTTTGACCTGGCCGGTAATCATCTTGTACCGCTCTTTATCATCGTCAAAGAGCACATTGTTGACGGTCTGAATGCCAACAATCTGGCTGGTGGGGGTTACCAGGGGAATCTGCCCCAGTTCTTTTCTGACCCTGGGGAGCTCTTTGTAAACCTCATCGATCTTATGCAAAGCATCCATTTCCCTTAACTGGTTCACCAGGTTCGAAAGCATCCCGCCCGGTGTCTGGTGCAACAGCACACTGATATCGATGACGGATACCTTGGAATCGTCCAGCAGATGCTTGTATTTGGGCATCACCTTCTTTTCCAGTATTTCGTTGATTTCCGCCAGTTGTTTGATATCGAATCCTGTGTCGCGGTTGGTTCCCAGCAGCGACATCACCAGCGGTTCTACAGCTGCATGAGATGTCCGATAGGCATACGGCGACATGCAGGTATCGATGATATCGACGCCGGCCTCGATGGCCTTCAAATGGCTCATCGGAGACATCCCGGAAGTAAAATGGCTGTGAAGATGAATGGGAGGTTTCACCACCCCCTTTAAGGCTTTGATAATTTCATACGCATCATAGGGGGCAATCAGCCCCGCCATATCCTTTAAACAGATACTGTCGGCCCCCATG
>DATKWE010000260.1:0-6895 GCA_035529735.1 Desulfobacterales bacterium
GATATTTTATGATTTCCTGATACGGATAAAGTTAGACTGACTGGATTGGTGAAGATATATGCTTGTAAATCATCGTCCGCGTCGTCCAATCGTCCAGGGTATTATAATATTAAGCAGTTAGAACGGAAGATAATTGGACGATCTAACTGATTTGGACGATAGAACAAACACGCAAAATCGCTTCCGCAGAATTCTGCGTAAGCGATATTTTATGATTTCCGTACGTACGGAAAATGTTAAATTGGCCGGAAGAGGGCGTGTGGATGGTCTGTCATCTGGGGGCTAGATACTGGCTGTTCCGATGCTGGAATACACCGCTTTTCATACTACTAACGCTCCCTTTTCCTATGATTTTTATTACACTGGATGGACGATATGGCAAGAATGTCATTACAGTTGGTTTGGTGTGTAGGGTTCTGTAATTACGCTGGTATTACAATTTTATTGAGATTTCGGCTTTGCTGTAATGAACCTCTGACGGCTCCCTTAGGGACGCAACAAAAAATATAAAAATTATTTGTCGATGCTGGCACAATATTTTTTGTTATTTTTTGCTCTTCTTCTTCCTAAACAGTGCTATACCTGCTTTGGCAACATCTTCCCTTGTTCTTGGTTTTGGTTTTTTCTTCGGGCATAAAGTCTTATCCTCTTTACGAATAACCTCTGCCATCTTTAACACTGTCTGATATGAAACACCAAATTCATATGTCCACTCGACAGTAGTCTTATCGTCCCACCCTGCTATCATCCTGGATATATCTTCTGGTGTTAGAGACTTCTTTAGCGCTCTTGCCTTTTTCTCTGATGTTTGTTCTGTCTTCTTTGTCATAGGTTTGTCCTCATCATCTTGTAATAGTTTATCAAGTTCATTCCTTGGTATATTGGTGAATACAGTTGGATAGGGTTTTTTCTTCTTTTTCATACTTACCATCTTTTTAGTAATATAATTATAGTTTAGATAATGTGTCTATGTTCTTATGGCTATGATTATGGATATACTTTTACTGATTGTATGTCAATATGTATTATATTTTACTATCCAGACGCTCCCAGATACGATATAAGACACGATTATTGTGTGAAGCATAGATAGGTATAGGGTTTTTCTTATGATATGTTTTTGACTTTAATATTGTTATGTGAGATTGTGGCTATAATCCTGCTGATTTCAGTAAATCGGTGGGCTTTCTGTGTCTCTTTGTTGGATAGAATTCGTAGTATTTACAATAGTTTTTGATGCGAATATAGCAATTCGGGTAAATGAGGAGTTTCTTTGGGGACGCCACCAAGATCATCGAAGCCCGGTAAAAAGTTGCCGGGCTTTTTTGTTTCTGGGGCTTGTCGAAGATTCCGCTCTGCGGAGAACATCCCGACTTCATGCCGGGATATCAGGGGAACATGAGCCTCGGGTGTACTTGTGCGCCTTTGGCGAATTCAAAGCGCTTCGAAGATCCCTCATTCCCACTCCCTGCCTTATGCCCGTGCCTTTTAACCAGCTGTTTTGAAGCGCAAAAAATAAATTTTTAGCCTTATTCGCCGCGAATTTTAACTGTATTGTCCATAAGATCGATATATTCCTTTGGTGACCCACCCTTTAATGGGCGACCCTCATGGTTGTTTAAATTCATCCTATAAGATATAAGGGTTTAGATGAGCGCTGTTGGCATTTACTCAAAACGTTAAGCAAATTGTAATCAAAGAATTTCTGCTGATTCCGGTGGCGGAATCGTTTTAATCCTCAACTCACAGCTTGAAAAGGCGGTAGCGATGTGGCCCGACCCCCTATCAACGTTCGGCACCAACATCCCCTATGCCGGAGGCGATAAAACCATGGTTGATGTTCTTCTCGTCCAGCCGCCCATCAGGGACTTTTATCTGACCGCCAAGAGAACCCTGCCGTACGGCCTGACGCGTATCGCGGCGGTACTTTTGCAGGAGGGCTTTTCGGTTGATATCTGCGATGGTCTCGCCACTTCCAAATCCCGCATCATCGGCCTGCCGGAGGAAATGGCATATGTTCGCGAATACTACAGCCAGCCGGACCGATCCCCTTTCGGGCTGTTTTATCATTATCGCCACTTTGGCTACAGCTTCGAGCACATCGGCCAGGTTGCCCGCGCTTCCGGAGCGTTTCTGGTGGGTGTGTCCGCCCTGTTCACACCCTATTTCCGGGAAGCGTTACAGGTGGCCGAGGCTGTTAAAAAGTTTCACCCGGCCTGCAAAATCGTTTTGGGCGGGCACCATCCCACAGCCCTGCCAATGAGCGCTATGGAGCACCCGGCAATCGATTTTGTCCTCAGGGGCGAAGGCGAGGTATCCATGGCCTTGCTGGCCGGGGCCGTCAAAAACGGCCATGGGTTTGAGACCATTCCAGGTATCGTCTTTCGAAAGGAAGACGGATCCATCCACTTGGATTCGCCGGCCTGCACGGCGGATCCGGATCGATTGCCCCTGCCGGCCGCTCATCTCGTGAAGCAGCAGTTTTATCGCAGGAAAAACAAAGGCGGCGCGGTCATCGTTACCAGCCGGGGCTGCCCCCTCAAATGCACTTACTGCAGCGTGGGCGCAGCATCTTATCTGCCTTACCGGCGCCGCAAGACCCTATCTGTCATGCAGGAGATCGAAACGGCCGTAGCCCGCCATGATGCGGGCTTTATAGACTTTGAAGATGAAAATCTTGCCTTCGATAAGAAATGGTTTCTCGATCTTTTGCAGCAGATCCAAAGCCGCTTCAAGGGATCTAACCTGGAGCTCCGGGCCATGAACGGACTCTTGCCGTTGTCCCTGGATGAAGAGATTGTCCGTGCCATGCAAGCCGCCGGTTTCAATTCCCTGAACCTCTCGCTGGGGTCGGCTTCCCGGGCCCAGAATGAACGTTTTAACCGTCCAGATGTTCGGGAATCCTTTGACCACGCCCTTGCCCTGGCCGAAACATACGGTCTGACCGCCGTTGGATACGTGATTGTCGGTGCGCCCGGTCAAAGTGCCGAAGAATCCCTGAACGACCTCCTCTTTTTGGCCGCCAGAAGAGTTCTTGCCGGTATTTCCGTTTTTTATCCGGCTCCGGGCAGCCGGGATTTTGATTTATGCCGAACGCTCGACATCCTTCCCGGGACATTTTCGTTGATGCGTTCCAGCGCCCTGCCGTTGTCCCACACAACCACCCGGAAACAAGTGGTGACCCTTTTGCGGTTGGGAAGAATCCTCAATTTTATGAAATTATTGAAAGACATTGATGCGGGAGCCGGGGGGATTGGCCAACGGCCGGTCGACACTCGCAACTCGGAGGCTCGGATCGAAATCGGCAAAAATCTCCTAAAAATGTTTCTTGACGACGGCAAGATCAGAGGCATCACTCTGGACAATGACATTTTCGAACACAACATTTCAATTGAATTGAGCCGTCGCGTTATTCGGGAACTGCAAAATGTGCAAATCCGGGGAACTTATTAGAACCCATCTCTTAATCTGAAAAATCATGCCTGCCCTGAAGGTCCTAAAGATCGTACGGGGAAAATCCCATTAAATAACATCTTGATATCATATGCTGGTTTGCATTTATCACTGACCAAGATTTGACCCTACGCAATATGGCATCGTCCGGAATCAGCGGTCGGCATCAGCCGGTATATGCATCCTGATCATACAAATTTTAGGCACAATTTTTTCCGGATTCACAAATTCGACCAGGGATGGGGGATATTCTCAATGGCATCTTTACCCATCCTTAACAAGGATAACATTGCACTTGTTATTTGAATCTACGAACCTTATTTGACGCGGTTTTAAATGTATGGTCTATAATATCAGAATATTCCTGTGGTCCGCGTCCTCCACTACCCGCTCCACTCCATGAAATATCTTGACAACCCAATGGAGGTTTAATAAACTAACACGAAAAGTTAAAATTGCGTGTCAATATAATCAAGTTTTCTTAAAATAGGAGAGCCTGATGCTTTTCCCAACCGCCGGTGTTGAAGCTGCCTCGTGGATTCCACCCCTTGTCGCTTTCGTTGTTTCCTTTTTTACTTCCATGGGCGGTGTGTCGGGGGCTTTCCTTCTGCTGCCTTTCCAGATGTCTTTTCTTGGGTACACCAACCCCTCGGTCAGCGCTACTAACCAACTATTCAATATTGTGGCCATTCCCAGTGGTGTGTATCGTTATTGCCGGGAGGGCCGAATGGTATGGCCTCTGACTTGGGTCGTGATCGCCGGTACTCTGCCCGGGGTTTTTATCGGCGCTATAGTCCGTGTGGCCTATCTCCCAAATCCAAGGCATTTCAAACTGTTTGCCGCCGGTGTTTTGATCTACATCGGGCTCAAAATGGTGCGTGACCTATTGAAGAAAAATATGGGTAACACCAATAAGGTCAATAGCGAGAAAAGATTTCAAGAAGCACTGCGTCGACACCGCTCAATGTCGGATGGCCAGGTGATGCCCGGCAATTATACGCAACCGGTAGTCAGCGTGACCCACTTCAACTTGAAGCGTCTGGGCTACACCTTCCTCGATGAAGCGTTTGATGTCTCGTTCTGGGGTATTTTCACACTCAGCTTTGTTGTCGGTATCGTGGGAGGTATTTATGGTATCGGCGGCGGTTCCATCATAGCGCCATTTTTTGTGACCGTCTTTGAGTTGCCGGTCTATACAGTGGCCGGCGCCGCCTTGATGGGCACTTTCGTCACCTCGGTGGCCGGCGTTGCCTTTTACCAGGCCATCGCACCGTACTTTCCGAACATGTCGGTGGCACCCGATTGGTTTTTAGGAATTTTATTCGGTTTAGGCGGAATGGCGGGGATGTATCTTGGGGCTCGTTGTCAGAAATTTTTTCCAGCGAAGGCAATTAAATGGATGCTGGCCTGCATCATCATCTTTACCGCGTTAAAATACGCCGCCGCCTTTTTTGGGTATTAGGTCACGATGAAAACCGACTTGGTATAGACATAACTATGGACCAATAATAATATGTTTTAGGAAAAATATCGAAGCTGCCTTGCAACCGTTCGATAGCTGCAAGGGAACTAGGATAGGGAGATGCGTCGGCTTTTCGATGAGTTTTACGCCGTTAAAACATGTCTGAAGGAACATAACGTATCCATATCCAGTATGAATTTGAATATTGTTGCGCATACGCTGTCGGATGTTAACGCTTCGATCTTGTGCAACACGTTGTAACCGGATAAAATACGAATCTGAAAAAGGCCATACCCAATTAAGGATACATAGCAGCGCAATCCAATGAATTCATATAAAAATAACAAACCAACCCGGTTGCCTCTTTCGATGACGCCGGCAAAAGGCATAAATTCCGGGCGCATCGTGTCGATTCCTGATGAAGGCCAATGCCTTGATGCCGTTCAACTCAACCGTTTGGAGCAATCTTTTCGAGAATGGTCGGACAGTTCTTCCCGAAAGGATGTGCGCCTGTCCCGCAGGCGAATTTTGATCATTTTTTTGCTGATCCGGTATACAGGCGCCAAGCTGAAAGAGGTTTTAGCCCTGAATCCGTTTGAGGATATCGATTCTGACCGACATTCGGTTTTATTTGGGGGTGCAAGCAAGAACGCGGAGGCTGTTTCAAGGGAGGTGCAGATATCAGAAACCCTTTCTATCGAGATTCAAGAGGCCCTCGCTGATCCATCTTTTCAGGGCTCTTTGCATAATTTGTTTAATGTGGATCCGGCCTTTGTCCGTCGCAAATTTTACGAACGCGCTCACGCCTGCGGTTTTTCAAAGCAGTTGGGAGGACCGGAAATGATTCGCAAGGCCCGTGCCGTTGAACTGTTGCAGGACAACATGCCACTGCCGGCGGTTCAAAAAATGCTGGGCCACTCAACGCCCAACCTGACATCTTCCTATGTGGACTTTTCTGCAGACGACATTCAGCAGGTGACAAGGTTGTTCATCGAGAGGGAAACGTTACGCAAAACCAGCGCCCGGAATTCATTTTTCGGTAAAATCCAAACGATCAAAAGGGGAGATATCCAAACCCGTGTGACCTTGACGACCATAAGCGGTTATTCAGTTACCACTGTCATCACAAACGATAGTTCGGATCAGCTTGCGTTAAAGGAAGGACGACTGATTACAGCGGAGGTCAAGGCGCCCTGGATCATTTTACTCAGCGGGAAGGAAAAACCGAAAAGCAGCGCTGAAAATCGATTCAACGGAGTTATCGAGCGCATCAACAAAGGGGAGGTGAATACGGAATATACCCTTCGAATTGCCGACGGAACGGCACTGTGCGCTTTAGTTTCAACGGAAAGCGCCCGGCGCCTCGCTCTTGATCCCGGTGAGCAGGTTTGGGCCTTATTCAACTGTTTTGCTGTAGTGCTGCATGTGGACTGATATTCTCGTAATGTTACGCTACTTGGCGTGCATCGAATCCATCTTTTGGATACAGAATTCACCAACGGAAATGCAGCCAATTGGGCGATAACGGAAAATATGGTCAAGCCCATCAAGGACCTGTCGTTGATGACACCGGAGACGATTCTCATCTTCTTTTAAATGTCCCTCGAAAAATGTGGCCCAGGTGCCAGGCCATTAAGTCAGCAACCTCCTCATCAATACGGGGCGTTTAAATCCAAATTGGAGTTTAGCGCCCTTTTTTTAACTGCATGATATCCCAGCCGTTAGCGTTTCATACCCCATGTGTTGTTGGGCCTTCGTTGGGGAGCATCAAAGGGCGTCTGGGCCGACACGCCGGCGGAACCGCCTTCCGAACACCAGTTTCAGCACAAAGAAAAAAAGGTCGCACAGCAAGGCCGAAATCATGCCCAATCCCAAGCCGCAGATGATGGCATCCGTGTTCAAGGGGATCGTCGCTGAATATTCCGACAGGGTTTCTTTTATGACCGCACGATCGGATTTGAATGCAACATGAAATATTTT
>DATKWE010000261.1:0-7761 GCA_035529735.1 Desulfobacterales bacterium
CATAAGCAAGAGCCGTTGGGTTGATAAGGAATGGGAGCATGGGAGGGATGGTTTTAAGCAAAGCCTTTCTGGCTCTTTGTTTCCAGCGGAAAAGGAACATTCTTTTTACCCCGGCAAGCAGGTTCTTTACGCCCTGCAGCAACCGGTAGTAAACGAACTTCGGTTGATGCTTCTTCTTGTTCTTTTCCATGCGCGCCGCTTTTTGTACTTCGGCTTTCAAACCGGGATTTTCATTTATGCGGATCAGCGCCAGCCAGCTCAGCAAGCTCAGCCCCAGCAATGTCTTGATACTGCCATACCTGCGCACGGTTGCTTTCTCGATCCCGAACCCCTGCTTCTCAAACCGGTAACATTCCTCCACGCCCCAACGCTTGAAGTAGCCCCTGATACGCCGTTTCAACTCTATCGTCGATTTCACCCAGCCCGAGGTCACCCAGATAACGATATCCTTGTTGCGCCGGTCTTTGTAAGAGACTAGCGTCACCGGATACTCCCGGCCTCGTAGCCACAGAGTACATTTCACTGCTCCAAAGCGCGCATAACTGCTGAACTTCACCCGCCGGTTTACCCCTCCGGCAACTTCTCGTATGTTCCGTTTCTGGCCATTCACCCAGATGTCTCGCACCTCTTTCATCCGCACCATAAACGTCAGTGCCGACTGCAAAAAACACTCCAATACCCGCCCATTGTCATACTCCCGATCAGCCACCCACAACCCTTTGCATCCCACCTGGGCCGTCACTCGCTTGATCATCTCCAGCGCCTCGTTGGTCTTGCTCAGGAACCCAGACTCCTTCATGCTGAACATATCGAACAGGATCGGGAATGTCTCTCCGCTCGATTCTGCCTGTGCGTGGACGCACGCAGACAGGTGGTTGTAACCGCTTACCTGGTTCAGGTAGTAGCCGGGCTTCAGATCCTTTCTGCCTGTGCATTGCACGCAGACAGGGGCACTGCCGTCACGAACATAGGCCTGGTTTTCAAATACCCGACCGTACTGGTGCACCAAGTCTCCATCGTCAAGCGCCAGCACCGTTTCATCCATGACCTTGCCGCTCGCTGCCTGCAAGCTCAAACGGTTGGCCACTTCCAATATCCGTTCATGACCCAGCATCCGCTGCAGCCGCTTCAAGGTGTTTTTTACCGTGATGCCTTCCTTCAGCACCGCCGCTATCCGTGTCAGGTTGGTCTGGCCCGTGGCCAGCATCCCGGTCATCATCTCCAACACGAACTTCCTTTCTGGCACGCTTAGGCTTTTTCCTGCCTGCTGTACGATCCGGGCAATTTCTTTTTTCACTTTTTGCAGGTTTTGTGATACCATGATTCAGCGCCTCCTCTTGGTTTGATGTGGTTCTTCATCAAATCCATCTTATCAGGTTGTGAGGCGCTTTTCCATATCTAATAACCCTAAAATCAAGATTAGTAAACGTTCTCCAGACTCTTGCCTAAAAAATATGGGTGATACCAGGATAAACTGCCTTAAAAAAACTTTTTAAACCTAGTTATTCTTTTATTTATTATCTCTTTTTTTTATTTCTTCAAGTTTTTTAGGAGGCAATTTCTGATAAGCTTCACTTATTCTTTTTGGACGTGAAATAAGTTTCTCTGCTATTAAATTGATTGTATCAAAAAGCAAAAGGGCGGTTCCTTGGTCATCCTTCAAATCAAGTTCTCCTGGATGAACAGCTTCATTCCCAATAACTCGTGTTAGGTCAAGTGCCTCTTGAATCTCGGTTTCAAGGCCCTTTTTAACTAATTTTGCTATTTTAAAAAAAATATTTCCTTTTCCAGGCACTAATTGGTCAATTAACTTTTGAACACAAAGTCGTAATAAAGCCGCGCTTCCTCTGGGTGAATCTTTAAGAATAGTTCCAGCTTCAAAATAATCTTCTTTTATGTCTTCAGTAAGATCCAGATTTGGTTGGGGGAAATAAGAAAAATCTATTGGATAAATCATCTCATACAATCTATCTTCTTCAGACGTGCAAATCCAAATTGAATATTCCTGACAGGAATAACACTTCGAAATCATAAAATCATTCACATAAGTAACACTTTTTCCGGGTTTCTCTGGATCATCAGGACGCCAATACAAGTCAGACCAAAATTGGTGAGAGAATGTTTTACAATGTGGGCAATTAAATCTATCTTTTTTGAACTCTGGATTAACATATTTATTTTCCATTTTTTCCCCAATAATATTTTAGCATAAAAAGAAAAAAGAAACGGATCAAATCCAATGAGTCACACTAGGAATCTTTGCATTCTATCAAATACCTGGGTTCTCCCATTTAGGGATATCCTGTCTCGCAATAAATTCAATTTTAAGTCATGCATTTTTTTTGTTGATTTTTCTTTTTTCACCCACAATCACTACAACTAACAATGTCTTTCTTGACTTTTCTCCTCCACTTTGCCAGAATTTGTCCCTACGCCGGCGAAGAGGAGAGATCAATATCATGGTTTTATCAGAAATTGCCCACAAATACTAACTGGTGGGAGCTTAATAATTAAACAAATTCATTTCTTATTTAACTAAAATGAATTCTTTAGAACATTTCAAAAAAGTAATTTTCCATCGATATAAGGGATTTTTTGATTATTCCGTTTCCCTTCGTAATTTTAATATTCTCGTTGGACCAAATAACTGTGGGAAATCCACTATTCTTGGAGCATTTCGTATACTTTCGGAAGCAATTCGAAAAGCGAGAGCAAAAAACCCCGAATTACTTGAAGGACTTAAAGGAAAAACATACGGATATAATATCGATCTTTCAAACATTCCAATCTCCACAGAGAACATCTTTTATGATTATGACGAATCAGAACCAGCCACAGTAAAATTTCAAATCTCAAATGGAAATGAATTAATTTTATATTTTCCTGAAGTTGGAAGATGCTATTTATTTTGCGAAGCTACAAATCGGATTATTCGATCTGTTGCTCATTTTAAAAAAGTATTTAACTTACAAATTGGATTTGTTCCTATTCTGGGACCAGTTGAACATGATGAACAATTATTCCAAAAAGAGGCTGCCAGACTAGCTCTTCTTACACATCGTGCTTCACGCAATTTTAGAAATATCTGGTATCATTATCCAGAAGATTTCAAAGAATTCAGAGAGCTTGTAAAAACAACATGGCCCGGAATGGATATTGAAGCACCCCAAATAGACCAAACGCACTCCCCTACAAGATTACATATGTTCAGTCCAGAAGAAAGAATACATAGGGAAATTTATTGGGGAGGTTTTGGATTTCAGGTTTGGTGCCAGATGCTTACATTTATTATTCGTGGGAAAAACTCATCAATTTTTATTATTGATGAACCAGACATTTACCTTCATTCAGATCTTCAAAGACAACTTATGAGTATATTACGTTCATTGGGCCCTGATATTTTAATTGCCACACATTCAACAGAAATAATTTCTGAATCTGAACCTGATGATATTCTTGTAGTGAATAAAAAGAACGTTTCGGCTAAACGTATTCGACAACCAGGTGAATTGCAGCAGATATTTCAGGTGCTTGGATCAAATCTTAATCCAACACTAACTCAACTTGCAAAGACAAAACGTGCATTATTTGTTGAAGGTAAAGACTTTCAAATAATTTCACGTTTTGCAAGGATTCTCGGCAATATCAGGGTTGCCAATCGCGGGAATTTTGCTATTATTCCAGTTGAGGGATTTAATCCTACAAAAGTAAGAAATTTCATTGAAGGAATAAAGTTAACACTAGGTTGTGCTATTATCTCAGCCATTATTTTCGACCGGGACTATAGATCTGAAAAAGAATGTACCGAGATTCAAATGAACTTGGAAAACGATTGTGTTTTCGCTCGGATTCATAGTCGAAAGGAAATCGAGAATTTTCTCATCGTTCCTCAAATATTATTACGCGCAATAAACTCACGCATAAACGAGCATAATAAACGAACTGGAGAAAATAAATCATTCAATGAGGATATTTGTACCATCCTAGGAAGCATTACATCAGAAATGCGTTATCGGATAGAAGCACAATATCTAGAACGTCAAAAACCATTTATGAAGGCACAAAATCGCGATTTTGCTGACCCAACTATAACTGAATATCTTATGGCTGAATTTGAGTCAACTTGGAATAATCTAGATCATCGCCTAAGAATTGTTCCTGGAAAAGAGACATTATCTACCCTAAACACATATCTTCAAAATGAATACGGAGTCACAATCACATTCACTTTGATTGTAAATTCGTTCATACTTGAGGAAATTGACCCCGAAATGATAAATTTAATTGCCCAGATAGATCACTTTAGCAAACAGAATCCTTAAGGGTGAGCTAAAATAGTAATAAATTTTGGGACGGATTGCGAAAAGGTAAAAAGTTGATATTTGCCATCCTTTTTTCTATGAATATTCAAATATAACTGTTGCAAAGAGCCATATTGCAGTTCGGCGAATAGGATAAATTCACTGATCTCCCGGTAAGTCAATCCCGCCAGATCTCGAATCCTTACCGTAAGTTCCACCAGCAAGCGCTTCCCCGCAGTCCCTACACTAGGGAACACGGACATGATCAGAACATACTCGGCATTTGCATGAAGTTTTTCCAGTATAATGCCGAAGTCCCACTAAGGCTCCCCCTGGAGTTCTATCAAAGCGGGGATAAATACGGTCAAAAAGGTCGGTTTCATTGTTGTCGAAAAAGCGCCGAGTCGTATAAGCAACAAGATCGGCAACTTGAATCATCACTGTTAGTGAACTATCGACAAATAATGGCGTTTCGGCAATATGTGATATATTTGAAAAGGTTGTTCCATTGCTAAGCCATTTTCTAAAAAGACTAGTTAGTTTAAGAGATACAGCTTGATTTTGATCATGAACCATGATCCCAAGAGCATCAGGGCCATAAACATTTTCCAGATAAGTATTATACCGAGTAGTCACTTGTTCCAGGGCAAATTCTCGGGAACGATCGCATTGACTTGATGATAACGAGTTTTTTTTATGAGCGTCGCCAAAGAGCCGAATATCATTCCATCTCGACAATTTGTCTGCAACATCTTGAAGAGTTGCTATTCTTTCAGCGTGTGTTAAGTGAATATAATGTTTGGTTTTATTGTAGTTTTTTCGTAAGCCCCTAATTGCAATTTCTCCCTTTAGAGAGGCCTTCGCAATGTCTTTTTTCCTTTCAATCTCGACCAAAGCACGGCGATTTTTATCGTCTAAAGTTTCGAAGTTTGGAATTCGTTCCTGTTCCGGGTATTTACGAGCCATCCACGCCGTATGAAGTTCAATATCAGAGAGCCGATGATTTTGAAGAAGAATCCGTATTTCTCTATCTTTATCCTTCCAAGTGTTCAAAGGAATAGCCATCCCAGCAACTACAAAGTGATTGGTAGATTGGCCACTATCCGGGATACCCGATTCATCTACATAAATTACATGCATTATTTAATTAAAAAAAAAGCGTCTGAGGCGGGGCCAATGGCCCCGCATGAGTCGCAAGCGTCTCACTCAGTCGCAGAAATATTTTAAAACAGTATTTTAAAAATGTCAAGTCCTTGCACAACCTCATCAAAAATCTACTTGAATCAGGTATCGTTGCCTCATATAATAATCTACCCAAGCCTGACCGAATGGCGTGTGCAATAGCGGCAACTTTTCCTTCAGCCGGTCTGGATGGGCGGGTGACAGCTACCTTATCGAACTTTTACTTTATTTTTTTTTATTTCATCCCGGCCATGGCCTCGCCGAGTTTCTTCTGGGCTTCCTGGACGGCCGGGTCCTGCATGTATTGCGCCGCCTTCATCGAGGCCGACATCATGCGCCCCATGGCTTCCTGCATTTTGTCCATCTCCGGCTTCAATTCCGCCGGCGGTTCAGTCTGGTCCTTCATTTCCGGGAACTGCTCCTGGAATTTTTTCATATCCGGGATCAGGCTCTTGGTATCGGCGGCGTAGGCGTTCAGCGCCGCGACCACGTCCTGGGCATTGTCCGCCTTTTCCATGGCGTCGGCATAGCGGTTTATGATCGATATCTGCTTGCCGATCAGAGCCTTTGCCGAAGCATACTTGCCTCCCCCGCCGCAGGCGATCCCGCCAACGATCATCAGCACCACCACCAACCCAACCAACGTCTTGCTTGCTTTCATTCTTTACACTCCTGTTTAATTTATTTCATAAATTCAAAGGGAAATAAGAAAAATCGAAAAATTGGGTTTCCCCTCCCGGATATTTTAGATTCTGGGGAAAATAAAATCAACCATGAAATGAACCGACGTCACCACTTTTTCCAAAATTCGCAGTTGGGTCGCTTCCGACATCCTCCCCCGCTGGGGACGCTTCGCAGCCAGCAGCGGCGTACGTAGCCCATTTTAGAGAAAAATGGGCGGAGTCGCTTTCCGCCTATGGCGGACCGGAATGCGGACGGGATTTAGCTGAAGGGGATGTCGGAAAAAGCCCCATAGCCTACATTCCTGGAAAATCTTAGAAAAAAATGGGGTGATGTCCGTGAAATTTATAGGCCGCGGTTCGTATTGAATCCTATTCCCTGGTCAGAATAATTTTTTTCCTGATATCCAATTGGAGCGGATCATCCCAATTCTTCTGGGAGAGAAGCAAACGTAGCCCCGAGAGTGATTTGAACGGCACGCCGTCGACGGCCAGGATGAAATCGCCCTTCTTCAGCCCGCATTTCTCGGCCGGGGTTCCCTTGCCCACCCGCTCCACTACGTAAAGGCCCTCGGCGTTCCCCTTACCGCTGAAGCCGGCTTCGGCGAAATAGGGTTTCTCCTCGGCATTTATAGCGAAAACCGCGTCAGCCAGGCCGCGGGCGAACAGGGCCGCGGGCTTTAACTGCCCGGCCAGGGCCTTGACCATGGGATTTTCCTCCTCGGAGGTTTCAGCTTTCTTTGCTGTGACCGTCACCGGCACCAGGGTAAGGATCTTGGCCCGCTTGTCGCGCAAGCGGTAACGCCAGGGAATGCCCAGGCCGTAGGCCACGTGGGCGCTTCCGGCAATGATGATCCCCTTGCGGCCGCGGAATTCCGGGCGCGCCAGGGCAAGACGCATTGATTCGGCCATGACCGTGTCCCAGCACTTCTGGGCGGCGTAGACGTTCCGGAACCAGAGCGGCACCTGCACGGCGAATTCGCCGAGCGTGCTGCGGATGAAGTATTCGTGCTCTGGATGCGAGCGTTCGGCTCCGGGGAACAGGGTCCGCTCGGCTGCCGAAAGACCGGCCCAGCCGCGTTTGGCCACCCTGCTGACCATTTCGCGCGGGACGTTCAGACCCACGGCCTTTAATTTCAGCTTTCTCACCGTTTCCAAAACCAGGCGCGTATAGCCAAAATTCATGGCGCCGCGCTGATACCAGCCGGTTTTCTCAAGAAGCTCGGCCTCGCTGATATTGCCGTTAAGATAAAGATCCAGGAACGGATCGTCATCGCGGTTGAAAAATTCGAACCCCACCAGCAGGCGCGGAGTTTCTTTAGCCAACGCTTCGATGAATTCCTTTTGCCGGAGGTGGCAGGCGTAGCTGTCGTGAAACTCGCCGATGATGAAAACATCCTTGTCAAGGTTCTGCCGGACCAGAGTGGGCATATCGATCTCCTGACCCCGGGCCGTGGCCATGATCTGTCCAACCGGCAGCACAGCCAAATCCAGGCGCTGCGGCGACGCCCCGATGGGCAGCGCATCCAGCGCCGATTCAGAAGCGGTCCATGCCGCTCCCGACAGAAAAATCAATAGCAATAAAAAAATCGTCCCTT
>DATKWE010000262.1:0-5170 GCA_035529735.1 Desulfobacterales bacterium
GCTGACCTTTTGTACTTAACATGATACTTTCAATAATCGGCTGATTGACCTTATGGTCTGATTGCCACCGAACGATGAAATTTGCCCCCGGGCCGCCCCTTTTATCAGATACCTTTACCAAAAAATGTGTTGATTCAAGCGGTTTTAGTTTTAATGGTTGCGTTATATATCGTTCTAATATTTCACCTTTTGAATCGTAATAGTCTGCTTTTAGGATGGAAATGGAATATTTCGGGTCTGTGTTGCGCATGCTTAGCATCCCGGAAAGTTCTAAAGCATGAAGCTTAACGCCCGAATAAACATTGGAATAAATCGAAACGTATACGCTTTCTCCTTTGGAAAGAGGTTCCCCGGCATTGGTAACCCCCGCAAAAAACAAAAGAATAGATATCACCCAAACAACACGCTTGATTTGAAAGTACACAGCGTTTTTAGTTTCCATAACACCGACCTCCTTGTTAATCCTATATCCAATATTGCGAACTAAAATTTATTGCTTCTCTTGCAATAGCCCCTTTATTTCCTTTAATTCATTTTCAATGGATTTTATGTAAACACTGTTATAATATGCCATCATGATAAGCTTCATGGAGACCAAAAATACGCCGGCTTCCAATAAAAGATCCTGAGTAAACCCTTTGGTAAATAACGCCATTATGAATAAAACAAACGTAATGATGATGACAATCATCGAACCCGTATCAAAATGCTTTCTCATGGAACATCCTTTCTTTGTAGATGTTTTTTTCAATTAAAAATCTATGTGTCCTGATTGTCAACCCGCAGAGTGAAGTTGAAAAAATTTTTACCGGATATATCAAGGATTTAATAACCTGGGAAATGGATCGAGGGTAGTGCCCATGATGTATGACGCAATCGATCGATTGCCACCCAACAGTTCACTGCCCATGGTTCAAACATTCAATCATGTGTTGCATTCTTTCGGTAATGAAATACTCTCCATTTCATTTTATTTTTAAAATCTCTAAATAGAGATATTATGGAACGATCCAAAGGGCACAATTTGAAACCCTGTTGATGATATAACGGGAAACACTGCCCATGAAAAATGCTTTGTTAATACCGCGTCTGCCGATAACAATGGTACCGTAATTTCCTTTCTGAGCAAAATCCAGTATGGCTTTTCCGGCTTGACGGCCGCCTTTGACGGTTTTCATCTCAATCTGGTCTTCAGAAATCCCAACTTCTTTAAACTTTTGTTTTGCATAGGGATAAAACTGCTCGATATTCGTCTTGTCACCGCGGGCAATGATTTGTTCCAACTCCGGGTTGGGTTCTTGATCCAGATTAAAATTTCGAGCACTGCTCGTAACATGTAATAGGGTTAAATGGACTTCCGGGTTGTTGGAAATCATGAAACGGACGTGATCTATGGTGCGCAGAGAACTTTCAGATCCGTCAATGGCCAGCAAAATTTCGGTGGAGACGACGTCACCATCGACCAGCCAAACCGGAATGACCCGAGAATGCTCCAATATATTGGATGTTATACTTCCCATATACATCTCTTGAAGGCGCGACAACCTCCTGCGACCGACCACAATGGCGTCAAAATTTCGGTTTTGACCAAAATCGATGATATCTTTGGCCAAACCTAATTTTCTGTTTTGGGTGACCATTTCGATTCGATCGGGAACAATTTCCATCTGCGCCATTTTATCTCGGTAGCTCTCGAGAAGACGGCGAGCGGATTGATCATTCTTTTTCAGCACATTATCCAGCTCGCTTTTCGCCGTTAAGCTTTTCTTGGCTTCATCCATCAAAAAAAAGGATATCGCCGGCTGAACATGGAAAAGGACATAATGTAAGTTTTTGACAAATGAAGATACATGAACAGCATAGTGAATCGCACGTCTTGAGTGCCGTGAATCATCGACGGCCAACAGAATTTTCTTTTGCACCGGATTTCTCTCCTTCTATTGTTGTAAATTGTTGGGCGAAACTTATTTCACCGGGCACGCAGATCCCCCGCAAGCGGGATCTGCGTTTCACTACGACAAGGCATCAAGGACGAAGCCCCGCTAGACAAAGCGGGATAAACCTCCGTCGTCTACTATCGAGCCCTTGATAACGAAGGAGATCCCCGCAGGCGGGATTTCGCTGTGCTCAAGGGGCATTCATCAGCTTTCCCGAAGGGTAAAAAAATAGGATGGTATTAAAAGATTTATATCTCATCTATAGAAGCGTTATGAAAATACATTTGCATCTACAAAATATATAAAAACCTAAACACTTATAATATTTCTCCCAGTTTGTTTACGATCAATTAGGGTAGAACAAAACGAATTGAATTTCAAGAGATAGGAAAGCGAGAAATTATCGGTAAATTTGACGGCAGAAGGGTTACATCCTCTGGGGAAGGGCTAGTTTTGAGAAACAGAACAACGGGCTCGCATTTTTATATAACGGCTGCGACAGCCTCCTTCGCAAAATCGATAAACCCCTGGGGGAATATGCCCAGCAGAATAATGATTACGATGAAAAAGATTCCAAGAACCGATGTGGAAACCCGGAGATTCAGCGGCGTAAGCTGTTCATCCACACTGGTATAGGCCGCCCTGACCATTTTAAGATAGTAGAAAATTGCAATACCGGTATTGATCACCGCAAGGATAACCAGGGCGTACATATCTTTTTTAATGGCGGCGGTAAAAATAAAAAGCTTGCCGGTAAAACCGATGGTCGGGGGAATACCGGCCATACCAAAGGCGCTGACCGCCAGGGTGAGGGCCATCAGGGGGGACCGTTTATAGAGTCCTGTAAGGCCATCAAAGGAAATATTTTCCCCTTGGGGCGCCAGGTGGTAGATAACAAAAAAGCAGGCCAGATTCATGAACAGGTAACCGGTAATATAGTATATCCCCGAAAGGTATCCCAATTCACTGGCACAAAGTAGACCGATCATCAAATAACCGGCGTGGGCAATACTGGAGTATGCCAGCAGGCGTTTTAAATCGGTCTGCACAAGGGCGGACAAGTTGCCGAAGGTCATGGAGAGTACGGCAAAAATCATCATAACCCAGGTAAACTGGCCGACCTCGGCACCCGCCAGGGTGATCAGTCGGATCAACAATGCCACGGCCGCCACTTTGGGGAGGGTGGCCACAAAGCTGGAGGTTTCATTGGCAGCCCCCTCGTAGACATCCGGCGCCCAGAAGTGCATGGGGAAGAGGGCCAGCTTGTAAAAGAAACCGGAAAGAAGCATCACCAGGCCGATGAGCATCAGGGGTTTTTTAAGGATGACCCCGGGAATTATTTTCATAAGATCGGCAAGGTATGTGGTGTGGGTCATTCCAAAGATATAGCTCATACCGTACAGGGTTATTCCCGATGCTGCGACCCCGAAAAGTGCATATTTGATGCCCGCTTCCATCTGTTTCCGGTATGCCCCCTTTTTCCGGAACGGAATGATGATAAAGAGTGCAAACGAAGAGATTTCAAGACAGATGATGATGGTAATCAGCTCCACGGCACTGCTCATGCTAACGAGTCCGAATGCGCTGATGGTCAGAAAAAGGTAATATTCAGGCCGGAGTGTATCGTCGATACCGTAAAGCCCTTCTCCCAGGTAGATCACAATAAATAGACCAAAGGTTATGATCACCTTGAATAGCTGAGAAAAAGCATCCACACGGTAGGCATCGAAGAAAAGAGAGCCTTTAAGTCCATAGGAATATACGGATGCAATGACCGCAACGGCGGAAAGGAGAAGGCCAAGGCTTCGCAAACGGGACTCTTTTAGATTTCCCAGTGAAACAACAAAGAAGACCAGGGCCATAAAAAGCAATGTCAGTTCGGGTAAATACAGCATACTATTCAATCCATTCTATTTGAGTGCCAACGCATGTTTAATCGATTCACCCAACCCGTTTAGAAGCGCATGGGGTTCACCGTGTCCGGCCGGCAGAACGTTCATGCCCGACTCCAACTGCTGGAGGAGGTGAGTGGTGCTGGCATCCATAACTTTCAAAAAAGGTGCCGGATGGAATCCGATCCAAAAAACAAAGATGGTTAGAAACGCCAATGTGGCGGTCTCTCTAAAGTTCAGGTCAATAAGATGTGATTTTTCGCCGTGATGCACATGACCGTCCGAATCGGCCCAGACCATCTTTTGAACCAGCCGAAGCATATACGCTGCCGCCAGAATTGCGCCAATCACCGCAAACCCGCCCACGACTTTATACTTGGAAAAGGACGCCATCAGGACCAAAAATTCTCCCACAAAACTGTTGGTTCCGGGAAATGCCAAAGAAGATAGAGAGAAAACCACCAGAAAGGTCACGTAGATGGGCATCATTATCCCCAGGGCGGAATTGTCCGAAATCTCACGGCTGTGCGTTCGTTCATAGATGATACCGACACAGATAAAGAGGGCTCCGGTGGTAATACCATGGTTTATCATTTGCAGGATAGCGCCCTTGATACCGGCGTCGTTCAAAAGGAATATCCCCAGTGTGACAAAACCCATATGGCCCACACTGGAGTATGCGATCAGGCGCTTAATATCGCTCTGGCCCAGGGCGAGATAGCCGCCGAAAATAATTGACATAAGGGAGAGTGCGATCAAATAGGGCATACAGTATACCGTTGCCCCCGGCGCCATTGGAAGGCAAAATCTTAAAAAACCGTACCCTCCCATTTTAAGGAGGATACTGGCCAGAATAACGCTTCCTGCCGTGGGTGCCTCCACATGGGCTGCAGGGAGCCATGTGTGAAGGGGCCACATGGGAACCTTTATCGCAAAGGCCAGTGTAAAGGCCCAGAAGATCCACATCTGATAGCTGAAGCTGTAATGGTGCGTCATCAACTCCGGGATGAAGAACGTGCCGGTTGTCACATAAAGGGCGATGATGGCAACAAAGAGAAAGATGCTTCCGATGAGGGTGTAGAGAAAAAATTTGATGGATGCATAATCTTTACGGGGACCGCCCCAGACAGCGATGAGGAGGTACATGGGAACCAGCATCGCTTCCCAGAAGATAAAGAAAAGAACCGTATTCAAACTGATAAAAACCCCGATCATGGAGGCTTCCATGAGGAGGAGGACACAAATGAACTCTTTGAATCGGTCTTTGATATGCGTCCACGAGCAGAGAATACACAGGGGCATCACCAGGGTGGTGAGGAGCACCAAAAGAACACTGATGCC
>DATKWE010000263.1:0-3214 GCA_035529735.1 Desulfobacterales bacterium
CCCCGGCCGAACCGTGCCGGGAACGGGGGGCAGGAAGAAAAAGCGGCAGCCTTGAAAATAACCTATCACTGTTCCCGTGAATGATAACTATTTGTGGAACTTGCGGATGAACTCTTCGACCTCAGGGATCCCGCCCTGGAATATTAAATAACCATTGTACGGCTCGCGCTCGGTGGTCTCGCCGGCAATGGGTGTCAGCATCAGATCCTTGACCTTGCCGAGGTCGGTGCTCTGGCCCAGGGCCCAGGCCAATTTCACATAGGCCACCTCGGGGAGCATGTTCTCGGCCGGGATGATGCCCTTGGCCATCAGGTCGCGGCCAGTGTCGAAAATGAACACAAACCCAAATCAGAGCCTGGCTCATTCACATTTATTAATTCGTCCACCGCCGTCAAGATTATCGTTGACAACAAAGCCCGAATTGATCACAATAAAAGCAAAAGAGGAACCCATGACAATCCGCCATTTTAAAAAAGCGTTCTTCATTATGATCCTGGCAGCTACACAAACCATGGTCGCCATCACAACCGATCATGCCACCAGCACCAAGCAGAACATGGATCGGTTGCTAAAGGAAAAGGAGTTTTCCGGGGCTGTCCTGGTCGTGGAAAACGGCAATCCGGTCTACCAATCGGCATTGGGATTCGCGGATCTCGACCGCAAAATTCCACTGACTTCCCGATCCTCTTTTAACCTGGCCTCGGTTGCAAAACAGTTCACCGCCGCCGCCATCATGATCCTGTTTGAGAACAAACAACTGCAGCTCGATGACCCGGCTGCCAAGCACCTTCCTGAACTGGCCTATCTCCCGGAAATCACCATCCGTCACCTGCTGCATCACACCGCAGGCCTTCCGGACATCTACAACATTCTGGAAAGCACCTGGGACAAGTCAAAGGTCGCCGGCAATGAAGTCATGCTTGAGATCTTTGCCAGAACAAAACCCAAGCCCCTTTTCAGGCCGGGCGAGAAGATGCAATACAGCAATACCGGATACATCGTGCTGGCAAGCATCGTAGAGAAGGTGGCGGGACTTCCTTTTTACAAGTTCTTGGAAGACAGGATCTTTGTTCCACTGGACATGAACGACAGCTTCGCTTATTACCTCACCATGAAAGAGTATCCCCGGCCGATCAGGGTGTTCGGCATGAAACGGGAAAATGGGCAACTGCTTTTAAACGATCTCATCTTCTGTGACGGAATGCGTGGAGACGGCAATGTGTACTCTTCGCTGGAAGATCTTCTCAAATGGGACCGCGCCCTTTACAGCGAAAAGCCGTTTAAGCCAGAAAGCATCCGCCTGATGTTCACTCCCGGTCGTCTGAATGACGGGACAGCGATCGATTACGGCTTCGGTTTCGGCATCAGTGACAAGGGCCGGGTGGTCTCCCACGGGGGAGCATGGGTTGGATTTCGAAGTTTGATCATACGCTACCTGGACCGCAGGGATACGATCATCATGTTGATCAACTGTCCTTCACCAAAAAATATTGGCATCGCCGACGAGATTAAAAAAACATTATTGAAATGACACAGAACACGGACGGCCTCTTTGCCTATTTGTGAAACTTCTTGATGAATGCCTCGACCTCGGGGATGCCGCCCTGGAAGATGAGATATCCATTATACGGTTCGCGTTCGGTGAAAGTGAAATTCACCCTGGCCGGCCTCTTCTTCGACTATCTTGTGTTCGCTCTGATCTTCAGTTATCCCAGTGCAACCCACGATTATTATCAGATCGTCCTTTTCCCGATAACAGCCCTGATGCTCGGACAGGCAGCGGTTCTTATTGCTAATAGTAAGCGTGGCAAAAAGATAAAAATTGTTCTATTCTTCTCTCTACTTTTTTCAGGTGTGGTCTTTTCCCTTTACCATCAGCATAAATTTATGAAAGGCGATTTTGAAATGCGGATAAATTCACCGGCATATTTTCTGGTTGATGGGATTTACAGACTGATTATATTTTTCGCTGATTTTCCGTGATAAGAAAAATTTTGCAGCTTAAACAATGTGGCTCTTTTATCCTGACCATATTGGCTTTATTTATATTAATTTGTTAAAATTCTTTCATTAGAGATCAGGGAGGATATCATGAAAAGAATAAACTTCATATTATTGATAATTGCCATACTGATCTTCTTTTCCGGAAATTTTTTATTTCCTCAGTCAGGCGGTGCACGTTTTAAGAATGTTAAAAAGTGGAAAGGGGAATTCCATTACAAACTGGATTATAAGGATTTTATTTATGAGAACAATGTCGAATTTTTCAAATTAAAGGGATTAAGCGGGCAAACATTTGAAAAGGTGATTATAGACGGGGAAGTAACTTTTAACCTGCTCAGGGACAAAAATGCCGATCCGAATGAAAATGATTTGCTTTTTGAAAATTCCGAAACCACGGGAGTTTATGTTGGCCAGGGAGAGGCAAAATATAGTGTTTCGATTATTAATGTTTCAAGACTGGGAGAAGCTGCAATAGTGCACCTGACAAACGGAAAAGGGAATGAAAAAATCGAGCCGGTGAAGTATATCAATTATCTCAGATTCGATTATTATGGCGGGACATATTCCTTAAGTATCTCTCCCGGTATATCGGATGAAGAGCTGGGTGCTTCCGGAGTGTTTGTGGAATCCATATCCGAGATCAAGGTGACCCGGGCTGTAATAAATAAAATGGAGGAGCATAACAGGGACATCCCTTTTCCTGAACTCCTTAAGAGAATGTTTCCCGATGTGATAAAAAATCCAAGCAGGGAAAATATTGCAGCCGAGGCTTTCGGAATGGCAATCCCTTCCTCAGGTTACATTCTTAAAGGATCATACAAAGATGAAAAGGGTGGAGTCTTTACCTGGAAACTGACAGGATTTAAATAATCCCGTCAATTTTTCAATAGTTTAAAAGCGTGGTTCCAGTTGGCAGTTGGGGACGCCCATTAGAAGGTCACTGTCAAGTAGGTAGAACTATATTTTCTTATTTTTTTAACAATGCGTTCGAGCGCAATGATCAATGATGTTATTGCGGCCTTGATTTCAGTTTTTTATTGGTTGCAAAAGCAGCATGTTTTGCACCAGACACCCATCGAGATCAATCCACTATTGGAAAAGCCAAAGCGGACCTGGTCTCAAACTCGAGACCCCAGAAATCATACGGTGCCGGGGTATGTCCAACTGTAAAAAATACAGTGTGAATGGCTCAAAGTCCAGTCCCTTATGG
>DATKWE010000264.1:0-15195 GCA_035529735.1 Desulfobacterales bacterium
CCGTGGCGTCTCCCTTATTCAATATTTCTTTCACAAGGGACCTCCTCTTTACTCTTTATGTTGGCTGTGTGTATGTTTCTGTCTGTTTTCGTTCTGGCGATCAAATGCAGTCCGGCAGCCTTTGAATGGCTCGGATGGAGAAAAGCCCGCAATGCCGTCATTGAGTTGACGCTGGCCCTGACCATTTTAGGTATTATACTTTTTATATTACACAACCTGACTCTCGGCGGCCTTTTTTTGATTGTGCCGTTCAAGCTCCATCCGCTATGGCATTCCACTTATTTACCCGTATCTTTCTTAATTTCCAGTATGTTTGCCGGGATGTCCATGGTTATTTTTGAAAGCACGTTGGCCCAGCGGATTCTTCGCCCCAAAATGGACCAGGCCCACCTGTCCGCAGGTCCTCACATAACGTTCGGTTTTGCAAAAGCCGCGGCATTGGTTATGGCCGGTTATGTCATGATTCAGCTGATCGGTTTGGCCGCCGACAATGATTGGGGGCTGCTGATCAGCCGCTGGGGAATGTGGTATCTTCTTGAATTGATCGGATTTGTTGCGCTGCCGGCATTCTTATTTGCCGTCGGCGAACGGGAACGCAACGTCCGTCTTATTCGTTGGACGGCGCTATGGACCCTGCTGGGAATTATTTTAAATCGATTAAATATCTGCCTGATCGCCTTTAATTGGAACCTGCCCGCAGATCAAAGATATTTTCCCAGCTGGATGGAGGTTGTAACCAGCATTTTCATTGTTACGATCGGTATTATTGCATACCGGTTTTGCGCTGCCCGGATGCCGATTTTATACGAACACCCGGATTATCGATATGAACGTTAAACAGCAACAAAGCATTTGGGTCGGAAGGCCCGCCAAGGCGGGACTCACTTAAAACTTCCCCGCTTTTGGCGGGATAAATGGGCACTTTTAAGGGTGTTTGGCAGATCTTAGGTTTTATGGCCTGAGCTTGAGGATTTTGATTTTTAAGATGAGACAAAGAGAAATGACATGGAATCGGTTTTTTACACGCTTCAAGAATTTATAACGTATACCCAGTCGATGGTGTATCTGCTTGCGGCCGGAGCGCTGGTTGCGCTCCCGCTTTTCTGGCGGTTTTTGACCGGACGAGATAAAAAAAAGCGGACGTTTTAAGAATTCAACGGTTACGGCTCTTACACAAAATCGATACGGTCTTGTATAGATATTAAAGGAAGAATCCAATGTATAACTTTCTAACCGGCCCCGGGTTATGGCTGTCCATCGGTATCTGCCTGATCGGCCTGCTGGTCCGGGGGGTGAGGTATGTCAAAGGATTGAACTGGCAGCTTGATCGCGTGGCGTATACCGCTCACCCGAAAGCCGGAATAAAAGGTGCGGTCAGATCGATTGTCTTCTGGCTTCTGCCGTTTGGAACCCGCAGCTGGCGCGCGCAGCCGTTTATGGCGGTGCTCTTTTACACATTTCATATCGGTGTCATTTGCATCCCCCTTTTTCTGGAGGCGCATCAAATGATTCTCCAAGAAAAAGTGGGCCTTTCTTTTGCTTTCTTGAATCAAAACTTGGCAGATATTTTAAGTTGGGGAGTGATCATTAGTGCTGTTTTTCTATTATTAAGGCGCTTTGCATTGCCAGAGGTTCGAATTCTCACAACCAAACACGATTATATTGTCCTTTTTCTTTCAGTCGCGCCGTTTATTACCGGATTAATTTGCCGTTATGAATTGGGTAATTATTCTTTCTGGCTGCCGGCTCATATTATCAGCGGTGAGATGCTGCTTATTGCCGTTCCGTTTACCAAATTGTCTCATATACTGCTGTTCTTTATGTCCCGGGCACAATTGGGAATGGATTTCGGAATTAAACGGGGCGGCATGAAAGGTAAAGGACTGACTTGGTAATCCCTAAAACATAAAGATGTCCGATTTAGGAGAAGCAATAATGCCTGAAGGAACGCTTTGTAATAAAAATCCGATTCAAACCGAAGAAGCATTGAAAACCCTGCTTTCTGATACAAGCGGGAAAAAATACTATGAAGAGATGAAATCAATAGATATTGACAGCCGTCTTCTGTGGGATACGATCCATAAAACATTCCATTCCCGTATGCGTACCTGGTTGGAGATCTGTGCCCACTGCGGTTTGTGCGCGGACAGCTGTTTTTTTTATCGCATATACAATCGAGATCCCAAACAGGTGCCGGCTTACAAAATTCAATCAACTCTCGGCGAAATCATCCGTCGAAAAGGAAAAGTCGATAACAAATTCATGTGGATGGCGATGGAAACGGCCTGGGCAAAATGTACCTGTTGTAATCGATGTGGTCTATATTGCCCCCATGGCATTGATATGGGCGTGATGTTTAGTTATCTCCGCGGCTTGTTGTATCAACAAGGATTTGTCCCCTGGGAACTGAAAATCGGCGCCGGCATGCACCGCGTCTACCATGCTCAGATGGATGTCACAGACGAGGATTTTGTCGAGACATTTAAATGGATGGCCGAAGAATACCAAGAAGACTATCCCGGTCTGACCATACCGATTGATAAAGTCGGGGCGGATATCATGTATACTTTAAATGCCCGCGAAGTAAAACATTACCCGGAATCTTTGGCGGAAGCGGCAATTCTTTTTCATTTGGCAGGTGAGAATTGGACAATTCCCAGCAGCGGTTGGGAACAGACCAGCTTGGCCATGTTTGCCGGTGACTGGGAAGCGTGTAAAATGCAGGTCGAACATGTTTACGCTGCGATGGAACGATTGAGGCCAAAACGCATGGTGGGAACGGAATGTGGCCACGCCCATCGCGCAACCGTTGTTGAGGGGCCTTACTGGGCAGGTCGAAAGGACGGCAGGCCTCCCGTTGAATCGCTACATTATGTAGAATGGCTTGCCGAAGCACTCAGAACCGGAAAATTAAAAATTGATCCGTCAAAACGAATCAAAGAACGCACCACCCTTCAGGATTCATGTAATTATATCCGAAATCATGGACTCAAAGAAATCACCCGGGAAATCATCGGTTATATCGTGGAGCCGGGTTATTTCGTTGATATGGCACCCAACCGTGACCATAATCACTGTTGCGGCGGCGGCGGCGGATTAAACGGCATCGGGATCTTTCGTGAACAACGAAACAAAGCCCTCATCACAAAACGTGACCAGATTATTAAAACCGGTGCGACGCTCGTACTTGCACCCTGTCACAACTGTTGGGATGCCATCCGCGACATTGAAAAAGAATACCGTATCGGTATCCGCTGGTCTTTGTTAAGGCCGCTACTGATCGATCTGGTTGAAATTCCTGAGCATCTTAAGCTCAATGAATAAGTGCGCAAGAAGAAGATCCGTTTCAGCGCACCCAAAAACGAGGTGATCTTATGTTCGATAAAATTCTTTTTGCCACATGCGCCAGAGACGCCTGTGATGCTGCCGCCCGGATGGCATTTGACATTGCGCAAAGATACAATGCCCATATTTATGTTTTTCACGTTTTTGGGGTACCCACCCACGGCTACAGTCAAGTCGTCATCGATTTAATTACGGGCGATGAGTTAATACTCGATGAAAATTATGTTGATTTTGTGAAAGAAGAAATCAGTGACTATTGTAATCAAGTACTTAAAAATACAAAAGATTATTCATTCGAAGTCACCATTGGGTTTCCTCACCGAGAAATATTGCGGTTTGCGCGTCGTATTGATCCGGATCTTATCGTTATGGGAGGAAGCACAGGAGACCCTGATATTTCATTTTATAAAAAAACGATGACCGGTTCGACGTACCAGCGGGTGGCAAAGGCCGCTCGCTGTCCGGTTTTAGTGGTCAGCCGACCTGCAGCCTCATTTGGGGGACATTTTTCGAATGTTGTATTCGCGGCTGATTTTTCCATTGCAGATGATGCAGCCTTCGCATTTGCTTTCCGGCTCGTTCAGGAACAGGAACTTGACTGTGAATTTCATTTGTTTCATGCGTTAGACATCAGGGGTATCCAGACGAACAAATTCGATACAACCGAATATATTGAAGGGAAAATTCGCAAAGCAAAACAGCAGATCAAGAGTAAATATGTTTCCCGGTTGGGGGAGTTTAAACCATACTCCGTTCAAGTATGGGAAGGCATCCCGTCTGTAGAAATTGTGAAATATGCCGGCGAAAAGAATGCTGATTTGATCGTTCTGGCGTACCATGCAAAACAGACAGAAACCGGTGACGCACCACTTGCAAATATCGTTGAACAGGTGATCGGCCGGGCCAACTGCCCGGTCGTAAGTGTAAACCAATACGCCGGAAAGTAGAATGAGACAATCATTTAAAAGCGCATTGAAAATTTTTCATAAGCACTCGAAGGATAACGGTGACTGCGATGGCAAAAATGTTTGACGAAGCCGATGAAATAGCCCTCTTGAATCAGGACACGGAGGATAAAGCAAGAGAGATTATCGGGGACCGGGGAAACCACTTTTTAAAGCGGATAGAGGGCGAGACCGCCGCGAACATCTCCGCCTGCTATCAGTGCTATCGGTGCACCAACGCCTGTCCGGTCAGCCATTACATGGATATTAAACCGCACCAGGTGATCCGGTACATTCAGTTCGGCTGGCGAGAGAAGCTTTTGCAATCTTCCACCATCTGGGTCTGTCTGTCCTGCGAAATGTGCACCACCTATTGCCCCAACGAGGTCCGGGTGGCAGAGACCATCAACCATTTGCGAAATATGGCGTCCCATTCGTCGGTGGCGCCCAAGGAAAAACAATTGGCCCTGTTTCACCATGCCTTTATAGAAGTGCTCGAGAATTTCGGCCGGGTCAACGAATTCTGGCTCATGGGAAGATTGAACTTAAAACCCGGCGTGTTAAAAAAGAAAATCCGGACCGGCGCCCTGGCCGAAGAAATGGCCCTGGGCCTTTTGCTCTTGCGCAAAGGAAAGCTGAAACTGATTCCCCGTCGGTGCAAGGCCATGGGCGAGATTCGAAAACTCTACCGGCAGGAACGAGGGGAGATGGACTAAGATGAAGCTGGCATTTTACCCCGGATGCTCCCTGGAGGGGATGGCAAACGATTACAGCCGGTCCATCACGGCGGTGTTCCGGGATCTTGATATCGAACTTGTGGAAATCGAAGATTGGTCCTGCTGTGGCGCTACCGCGGCCCACAGCTTGAGCGAATCGATGGCTGTGACGCTTCCGGCCAGAAACCTTGCGCAGGCTGAGAAAATGGGTATGGATATTGTGTCGCCCTGCCCCAATTGTTTCAACCGGTTGCGCGCATCCCAGATCATGATCCAAAAGAAAATCATCGATGTACCCTGGAAGGTCACGGGAAAAATCGAGGTGCACGATATGACCCGCTTTCTGGCCGACCCGGACATGCTCGAGCGAATCACGGCCCGGGTTCGAAAGCCGCTGGAAGGCCTTAAAGTGGTCTGCTACTACGGATGCCAGATGGTCCGTCCGCCGAGCATCACGGGCTTCACCGATTACGAAAATCCCCAGACCTTGGACAGGATCGTGGCAGCGGTTGGCGCAAAGGCCATGGACTGGTCTTACAAAACCACGTGCTGCGGGGCGAGCATCGGTATCGGCCGCAGGGATATCCAGGAGTCTCTGACGGCGCGGCTGCTTGACAAAGCCCGTCAGGCCAATGCGGAAGCCGTTGTGACCTCCTGCCCTCTGTGTCAGGCCAACCTGGATATTCTCCAGCGAAACGAGACCGAATCGACCCTTCCGGTTTTTTATTTCACCGAGCTGCTGCGCCTGGCTTTCGAGCCCGGAAGAGCTTCCCGCAAATGGTTTAGGATGCATATCGCCAATCCGGTTCCACTTTTACTGATAAAGGAATTGCTGCGTTGAAAGATCGAATCGACACAAAAAACATGGACGACCGACCCTCCGGGAAAGTCATCGTGGTCGGCGGTGGAATCGGCGGCATTCAATGTGCCCTGGATCTCGCCGAAACGGGATTTTTCGTCTACCTGCTTGACAAAAGCCCCACTCTGGGCGGAACCATGGCCGCCCTGGACAAGACCTTTCCCACCAACGACTGTTCCACCTGCATTTTTTCCCCCAAACTGGTACAAGTGGCCGCAAATCCCAACATCGAAATCATCACCTTAAGCCGCCTGCTGGATCTAAAGGGCGAACCGGGCCGGTTTACCGCCCGGATCCAAAAAAACCCCCGCTATATCAACATGGAAAAGTGCATCGCTTGCGGCCAGTGCGCACAAAAATGTCCCAAGAAAGTGCCCGACCCGTTCAACGGAAAGCTGGGGTTTCGCAAGGCTGCCTTTCTCACGTTTCCCCAGGCAGTGCCGCTAAAGTATGCCTTGGACGCCGAACACTGCCTCTATCTGACCCGAAAACGGTGCGGCCTGTGCAAAGATATATGCCCTACAGGGGCCATTGAATTTGATCAGAAACCCGAAACCCTTACCCTGGACGCAGGCGCGGTTATCCTTTCCACGGGTTTAGAGCTGGCCCTTACTCCCCAAGAGGGAGAATTTGGCTACGGCCGGTATCGAAACGTTGTGACGTCTTTGCAATACGAGCGGATGCTCTCGGCCACGGGCCCTTTTGCCGGTCATCTTCAGCGTCCCTCGAACAATAAACCGCCGAAGACGGTAGCCTGGATCCAGTGCGTCCTGTCCCGGGATGCCGCCCGAAACCGTCCGTTTTGCTCCTCGGTCTGTTGCATGTACGCGGCCAAACAGGCCGTTCTGACCCGGAGCCACCTGCCGGATACGGATACGACCATCTATTTCATGGACATCCGGGCTCACGGCAAGGGATTTGATAATTTCATCGACCGGGCGCACCACCAGCACGGGGTAACGTTCCGGCGTTCCATGATTTCCCAGGTGTACCTGAACCCGGAAAATGAAAGCCTGATCATCGAGACCTTCGATCATCAGCAGAACCGCAAGATTGAAGAAGAATACGATCTGGTGGTCCTTTCCAGCGGGTTCAAACCGGCCCATGACAGCTCGGATCTTGTCCAGCGGCTGGGGATTGTCGCCAACCCTTTTGGGTTTATCACCGCCGACTTCGATGAACCGGTATCCACATCCCGGCCCGGTGTTTTTGTCTGCGGCGGCATGGAAGCTCCCAAGGACATTCCCGAAACCGTTATCCAGGCGGGCGCCGCGGCCGCCGAGGCCTCGGCCCTGATCGAGACTGCGCGCCATGCCGAAACCGTTTCCTTAAAAATCGTTGCTGAAAAACCGGTGGAAGATCAGCCCAGGATCGGCGTATTCGTATGTCACTGCGGGTCGAACATCGCCGGCGTGATCCGTATTCCCGAACTCATGGAACAGGTCCAAAAAATGGACCAAGTCGCGTTTGCCACTGATTTTATGTTCACCTGTTCCGTTGAGACCCAGCAGACGCTGGTGGATCTTATCCAGGAACACCGGTTAAATCGCGTGGTAGTGGCTGCCTGCTCCCCCAAGACCCATGAGCCGCTCTTTCGGGACACCTTGCAAAAGGCGGGCCTTAATCCCTATCTTTTTGAAATGGTCAATATCCGAAACCAGTGTTCCTGGGTCCATGGATCAGAGCCGGATAAAGCCACCTTAAAAGCCATACAACTCATCCGCGGAGGCGTTTGCCGGGCACTTCGCCTGGAGATCTTAGAAGATTTCACCCACCCCGTGGTCCATGAGACGCTGGTCATCGGCGGGGGAATTTCCGGGATGGCAGCCGCGCTGACCCTGGCGGACCAGGGGTTTTCCGTACATCTGGTGGAAAAAGACGACCGGCTCGGCGGGTTTGCCCGCAACCTTTTCGAAACCCTGGAGGGAGATTCTCCTCAGAAGCTTGTCCGGCACATGGAAGAAAAAGTCTGTCGTCAGCCTAAGATATCGGTCCATCTTGGCAGTCGCCTCGTCACCCATAAGGGACACGTGGGAGCCTTCGAAGGAACGGTGGAAAATCGAGAAGGCAGCCATGGGATCTCTTACGGGGCCGTGATCGTTGCCACCGGCGGCCAGGCCTATGAGCCTCGCGAACACCTTTATTCGTCCGATGAAAGGATTCTGTCCCAGGTTGAACTGACACGCCGGATCAAACAGGATCCTAATTGGGCCAAAAGTATACAGCGGCTGGTGATGATCCAGTGCGTCGGCTCACGCAATCCGGATTTTGCCTTTTGCAGCCGTGTGTGCTGCAGCGCCGCGGTGAAAAACAGCATCCTTTTCAAAGAACTCAACCCGGATGTTCAGGTCATCATCTTGTACCGGGACTTGCGGACCTTCGGGTTCAAGGAACTTTACTACGCGAAGGCCCGCAAAATGGGCGTTCTGTTTTTCCGGTTCATTCCGGAGCAAGAACCCCGGGTGCACAAAGATGCCGACCATAAACTGGTGGTGGACTTTTACAACCAGAGCACCTACGAAAATCTTCGGGTTGAACCCGATCTGGTGATCTTGAGCACCGGCATCCGGCCCCATGTGGAAAGCGAACAGGTCGCACGGCTTTTGAAGCTGCCCCGCACGCAGGAAGGATTTTTCATGGAAGCCCACGTTAAGCTCCAGCCCATAGAATTTGCCTCCCCCGGCATTTACCTGGCCGGGCTGGCCCACAGCCCCAGGTTCATCCCGGAATCTCTTGCCATGGCCAAAGGCGCCGCTCAGCAGGCCGTAAAAATTCTCTGCCGAGAAACCATGACCACTCCGGCCACCGTCGCACAGGTAAATCCCGAAATCTGTGCCGCCTGCCTGGTGTGTGTGCGGTTCTGTCCCTTTGAAGCGCCGTTTATCAACGCCGATGGCGTTTCCGAGATACAGCCCGCCAAATGCCGGGGGTGCGGCATCTGCGTCTCTGGGTGCCCGCGAAGGGCCATCACCTTAAAGCATGCCACCGAAGATCAGATAAACGCCGAAATCGACGGCATCCTGGAATCGGTTTTTTAAAACCTTAGTTTACGCTTCTCTTTTTTCCTTGGATTTTTTCATCAGCAGACCAACACCCTCGGAAAGAAAGTATATGGCATATCCCCACCACACTGTGTAAATCACATAAAATACAACAACAGCACTGATGCCTAAAGCATGCTGCGAGGCTGATGCTGCTTCTACCCCAAAAAAGTTAAATGTCGGCTCGAGCGCCTTGATTCTTACAGTCTCTAACGATTTTATTGCATCAAACTTTTTGGCTTTTTTGTATACGCCTTCTATCTCTCTGAGAGACAGCCACCACTGGTGTATAACCTCTTTCCCGGCATATCCATATCTGTCGTATAACCTTTTGTCCTCACCCTTAAAGACGGCGTCTGCATCTTTAAGAACGTTTTTTAGTATCTCGCCCAAATCGCCTTTTATCTTCAGCTCGCCATTTTTTAGTTCAATTTTTGCATTTGCCTTTTCGAAAATAATCGCTGATTTTTCACTCCCGTTTATTTTGACATCCAGAGGTTTCCCAACATATTCATCTGCTATTTTCACCAGTTCTGGAATAAAATAAACCGAGCCTTTGGATACGGATACAAACATCTCATCGGTATAATTCACCATGGATTTTCCCTTGATGCTTATTACAGTGGTGGTATGCATGATAAATAAGGAGACAAAGAAAGTGACCGCAAGTACCGCCCCCAGTGTAAATTCCTTTTTATTCACAACAAGTGCCATTTTCTATCCCTCCTTTCTCAAACCTTCCTGCCTAAAAGTCTTAATGTTGGTTATAAAGCGGTAAAAAACCCACAGCGCAAAGTAGATTATGATTCCGTATAGTATTACGACTCCGACCAGCTTCAGGCCACCCCCCAGAGATTTGGAGATGTGGAATACCCCTAAATCCGAGAGCTTAGATGGTAGGGCAAGCAGCCTGTTCATAAAGCCCGCGAGCATGACAAGACCGTAAAATGCCCTGATGTGCATTCCTTTCACGACTTTGGTTGTGAGCGCTCCGAATTGAACGCCGATGAGCGACCCCAAAAGGAGGCCCATTGCCAATGAAACGAATATGAATCCATATATCGCATATTGGGCGATGGAGGCATAACCCGTAGTGAAGACGATCTGGAAGATATCTGTTCCAACTGTCGTGAAAGAAGATATTCCAAGCAGATAAACAAAGGCAGGAAATGTTAGAAACCCTCCGCCTACGCCCATTATTGCGGCAAATGTACCTACAAAAAACCCAACTATGGTGACTAAGCTGAAAGATATCTTTCTCCCGCCGGGTACCAGGTCTTCGTCGAATTTTATCATTGGGGGAATTTTAAGCGATTGCAGTTTCCGAGCCGCCCTTGATACTTCCACCTTTTGTTCATGTTCTTCGTGTGCTGCATTCCCTACTTTTCTAAGCTGAAAGTAATCGTGAATAGCATAGAAACCGAGAAACCCAAGCAACGCAACGTAGATAATGCTTATGAAAGCATCGCTCAGTACCGGATTGATGTTGTAAACGGTTCTGTTTATATATCCGCCGCAAGTGACACCGATAAAAGAGCCGGCAACAAATGCGATTGCGAGCCGATAGTTCACATTTCCCAGTTTCTTGTGCACTGCGGTCCCCATAATTCCCTTGGCAAACATGTGTAAAAGATCGGTGCCGACCACGACGATCCCTCTGATTCCCACGCTCATCAAGGCCGGAGTGATGACAACACCACCACCGACGCCGATGGCGCCCGTCATTAATCCTGCGGCAAAACCCACGAGTATCGCCACGATGAAGGCGCCCGCTGCAAAACCGATCGGAGGGGCATATGCCTTGTTCCCTCCGAGTATTAGGCCGTCATTTGCATAGACCAGGACTGCTCCCGTGCAGAACAGGGCAACACACAGTATAAGCAGGAAAAGCATCTTCTTTTTATTTCTAAGGATTGACATGCTTGTTTCATAGTCCCATTTCGCATGGGCATATGCGCCATACATGAGCATATCGTACATCTTTCTCATTACCTTCATAAGTTTCCTCCCAGTTGGTTCCTTTAATTTAAGACCGGCACAGCTACCTCAATGCAATATCACTGCCATGTGTAGTCGCAAAAGATATGCCAAGAATGGATTTAGGAGTAATGGGGAATAACGCCCTGATAAAACGGATTATTTTTTGAGATTTGGCAAATGATTTTCTGTGGGAGGAAAAGAATTGGTGTCAGTATTTTTTACAAATTGTAAAGTCAAAATACTCGTTCCATTGAATGTAACATTTTTTGAATGATTTATTCTGTGAAGCCAAAGCCATTTATCCAAACAATCCTTAATGCTTTCTAAAAAGAGTAACTATCAATATCACCCTGACTTTTAAAAGATTTTATAAATTACACCGCCTCAATACTTACAAAAGTCGATCATGGATACATCGGATAAAAAGTGAGTTTTCTATTGGTATGGTTCTTGCTCTTCATTCTATTAAAAAAAGTGAACCACACTTCGGTTTAGAAGGAGAGAAAAGAATGATTGAAAAAATGAATCTCGATGAAGAATGTGAATTCTTTACAGCAGAAAGGCTCGATGAAATCGTCATACTCCGTTTAAAAGAAGACCTTCTTTTTCGTGCAACCGACTTGAGTGTCAGAGACAAGGTATTGGACTATCTTGAACGGGTTTCAAGAACAGATTCTATCAAGGTTGTTGTTATCATCAGCTCTCCAAAGGCTACGGGAAGTGAAGAATATTTTGATTTTTATCATCGCGTGTTAACCTCAAAATTCGATGACAAGTATGTTCACAGATTGCACAATGTATTTGCTCAAATAATTTTGAGAATCGTGGATTTAAATAAAATCGTGGTTCATGCCAACAGCGGGAGGGTGATATCGTTGTTTTTGAATGTTAGCCTTGCCTGCGACTACAGAATCGTCGCTGACGACACCGTTTTCCAGAATCCTTATTTCAAACTGGGACTGGTGCCCATCGGCGGTGGCGCTTTTTTTCTCTCTAGGAGATTGGGGCGGAGCAAGGCTCTGGAAATACTGCTGGCCGACAAGGATATCACCGCGGATGAAGCCAAGAAACTGGGTATTGTAGACAAGGTTGTCCCTCAGGAAGAACTTGAAAAAGCCGCAGTAGATACGGCACGGTATTTTGCACAAAAACCCGCACGCTCACTGGCAGGTCTGAAGAAACTTATAAATTATTCCTTAATGGATCTAAAAGACTACATGGCACTCGAATATCAGGAACTTATAAAGGCAATCGGAGGCCGTCTTTATTAGCCTGAATTCTCATGAAGAACCTCAAACAGAAAGGAAAAAAAACGATATCAACAAATTATATTGAAATTTAAAGAATGGTCGAAATTGCAGATTGTAAAATTTAAAAAAATATGTTTGATGTTATTCATAAAAAAATTCCGGATAGGTGTGTTTTAATGACTCGGGAATCTTTCAGAAACTTGTGCCTTTTTCATACCCTTGATGGGCTTCGGGACGGTCTTACCCATTTTTCTGGGTCGAGTCGCGCGGCGCTCATCTATGCCATCAAACCTGAAGACCCGATTCGCGTCTACGATCCACAGCATCTCCTAAAGGGACATGAACCCATATTAAAAGAACTTTATCTTCAATCGAATCAATGGCGCAAGGATGTTGCGGAAGAGGTCCTGAAAAAGATGCTCTCAGGACACATCCACGCCGAAAAAAACCTTCAACTGGCGGGGCTGATTTCCTGCGGCGGTCGATCGCGTTCGATTTTCTACCAGATGTGGTTTACGGAGCATCACCCCGACATGTGTTCCATCGGGCCCACTGAATGCTGGCTGGAACATTCCGTCTGGCTCCTTTCCCATGATTTTGCCACAGAAGATCCCTTATACACAGGAACTTCCGGGAACGTACTTCGTGAATACGCTACCCATGCGGTGCGGGATTATATTATTGACCGAATGAACGTCCTTCTGGGCTGGGATACTCAAATACGGGTATATCCTATTCTGGACGCCGTCCTCGGTATTTCCAGGACCCGCGAGGAAAAGGCCTGGCCGCTGGGTGAACTGACTTTTGTTGAACCGAAAGCCATCGAAGAAATAGAATTTTTAGCCCGGTTTCCCCTTTTGGAACAGCCGAACCTAAACAATTTCAAGCATGTGCGCAAGCTCCTTCAGAGTGTTGAGAACTCTGCGCGCAAACTGATCTCTGACGGTAAAACCATCGTCGGAATTGCAGCCGACGCCGAAGAGACGTTTCGAATCGTTGCCGATTTCAGAGGTGAATACGGTTTTTTGAGCATAAACGGAGATCGGGTGTGTAGTTTTGCAGACGGCAGCTTTCATTCGACGACCCGACAGGCCAAGCTGGTGGAAGTGGAAGAAGCCCTGCTCGGATCGAATCTGGATTTTCCCACCGGGCATGAACTGTTTAAAATCATCACGCGAATTGTGCATACGGCCGAAAGAGAAAAGTACGGCTGCACGCTGGTCATCGACTTTAACGATACCCCCATCGAGATTGCAGGACAGAAATCGGAGCAAGCCTTGGATCTCAGACAAGAACGTTTTCTAAAGCTCTCGGAATCCCTGGCAAAGCTCGACGGGGCACTGCATATCGGGGCGGATCTGAAACTTCACGGGTTTGCCTGTCTCTTGGACGGTCACGCCATCCCGGGTGAGGATCGGGCCCGGGGCGCGCGGTTCAACTCAGCATTGCGGTTCACCGCCGAAAATGTTAATCTCATCGTCGTGGTCGTCTCCGTGGACCGGCCGATTTCGGTTATTCAAGAGGGCGTGGAATTGAACGCGCAGTGCGAATGGAAACCGGTCCCGGGATGTATTGACCCGCCGCCGACACTTGAACACTTCATAGAATAATCGTTTTCGAGTGGGTTTACAGAATCGTCGCTGACGACACCGTTTTCCAGAAGAAAGCACCACCGCCTTGTACTACTTTCCCATATTCACCGATCCCAAATTGATTCGTGCCGATTCGTGCGGACACTTAATAACGGAACGGGGCAGTGACGGAACATTTTTTTCGCCGTGGAGCCGAAAAGAATACCGGCGAGATTGCTTCGGCCCTTAGGTCCCATGACCACAAGATCGACGCCCTCATCCTTTATTGCCTGAATGATTTCACGAAACGGTGTCCCGACCTTAAGGATTTTTTTGACCGAAAGATGGGATGCAGGTGTTTCTTCAAGGAGTTGATTGATACGTTCTGATCGATTTTCCATTCTATTCTTTATAAACGCCTCTTCAGAAATACCTTCCCCCCCTATTGCTACCATTCGGATTACATCGACATCTTTTTGGTTAATTACATTGACAACGATCAGATCGCTTTTTAAATCTGCTGCCACCTCAATAGCATATCTTAAGGCTTCTTCTGAATATTCAGAAAAATCACAAGCCACCATGATTTTACGAATCCTTACCATTTAAACCTTCTTTGAGGGAACAAAGCACCGTTTAACATAATTAAAAACAATATCGCAGCCTGCCAAAAGGCAGGCGTTTATTTTTATTATAATGAAATCGATCTACCGAAACGAAGCATATGGTATAGTATCAACGTAAGCCATCTTTCTTCATGCGGCCTTATTTCATCACTCGCCGCTTCGATCAGTTCATACAATGTGGTTTTTATACATGTACCCTCTGAAGACCCCGGATCCGACATGAAAAAGCGCTGTGCTACAGGCTGCATTTTCTTTTCCTTTTTTTATAAACCCCACATATTGTATATTTTAATCGTCTGAGAAAACATAAGGCAAAAGACATGCCAACCATTAGTTTTTACATAATTTGAGATAACAGTTTGATAAATAGACAAGTTTTTTAACATCCCATGATATTTTCACTAAGAATAAGAAAGAATTCGTGTCAGAAATTTTTACAAAATGTAAAATGGATTAAATTTTAATAGGAGTGAGTACCTACGATAAAATAAAATTAATTGGATCATCTCCCGATTAGTTGTAGTTAATTTGGGTAAAATAAGTATGTCATCTCCAATTGAACAGTTGTGATCCCAGAGGGTTCAAGGATTCAAGGGTTCGAGTGAAATGCTAAAGAATTACAAAGAGTTGAAAGTCTGGCAAAAGTCATACGAACTCTGTTTAGAGATATATACAATAACAGCAAAATTCCCAAAGGAAGAAAAATACGGTCTAACTTCACAGATAAGAAGATCTGTTGTGTCTATTCCTTCTAATACCTGCCCTGTTAAATAATGCTTCGCATTAAAATCTGATTTCATGAAATGAGATTTTATTTAACAGGGTAAACAGAAGGATATGGAAGAAAGACAACCTTGGATTAC
>DATKWE010000265.1:0-10345 GCA_035529735.1 Desulfobacterales bacterium
GAGGGCGCTGTGATCGCGACGCGGGCCAAATGGAATCAGGCCTACTACGGGAAGGCGGTGACGCCTGTGGAGATCCTTGTTGAAAATTCTGTGAATAACCCTGGTTCAGCAGAACTCCTTGAAGCCGTTCAGAAGGCCTTCGAATAGGATGGTCTCGTAAAAAGTCCGTTTTGCTCGCCCGGTGACCATTTGGGGGCGTTTCAAGCGGTGCTGCTAAATCATGCCAGAGGCGGATAAATTTCAAGAACTCGTCGCAAGCGCCTCAAACAGCTTGAAATTTTTAACGCATCACCGTTTGAAACACTGGATCTCCAAATGATCAGATATCGCTCACAAAAGACTTTTTACGAGGTTGTCAAAATTGGGTTGCGCAACTGTATGGCATGGAAACCTCTTTTTCAAAGGGGCGAATCTGAATTATAACGATATGTAAATACAGGAAAAACCATGTATAGAAAAATTATTATAAATGCGGCTGAACATGAAACAAGGGTGGCGCTTCTTGAGGATGGGAACATCGCTGAGCTTTTCATCGCGCGCGGAGATGCTTCAGACATTGCCGGAAATATCTATAAGGGAAGGGTGCAACGGGTTCTGCCGGGAATGCAGGCTGCTTTTGTAGATATAGGACTCAAACAGGCCGCTTTTATCTATGTGAATGATGTGTTTGGCGGAAACTATAATGAAATTGAAAACTTCCTGATAAAAAGGAACGGTGACGAAAAGGATGCCCCGGATATCGATATCGCAGGTTCGTTTTCACCGGTGATACGTCGCGAAAGACAGATCGAGGAGCTTATCACCGAAGGTCAGGAAATAATGGCCCAGGCTGCCAAAGCGCCGTTGGGGTCAAAGGGGGCTCGGCTAACAACCCATATATCCCTTCCCGGCCGGCTGCTTGTTCTGATGCCCACAACAGAACATATTGGAATATCCAGACGTATAGAAGATGAGGCTGAAAGGCATCGGTTAAAGGAGATCATAGAATCGATACGGGAAGATAATTTCGGTTACATTGTCCGAACTGCAGCCGAAGGTGCCCAAAAAGAAAAACTCGAGTATGAGATGGGTTTTCTAAAAAATTTGTGGGAGAGCATACAAAAAAAATATTCATTAGCTCCGGCACCCTCTCTGCTGCACAAAGAAGTCGCGGTCAGCCTTCGTGCAGTTCGGGATCTGTTGGTCGATGAAGCTGAGAAACTGATCATAGATTCCCGTTTGGGGTATGAGTCTATTTTAAATTTTCTCGATACGTTCAAGCCGAGCCTCAAAGATTCAGTAGAACTGTATGAGGGTTTGGAACCGATTTTTGATGCGTATAATTTGGAAGGGGATATTTCCCGTGCTTTAAAAAAGAAAGTATGGCTGAAATCAGGTGGTTATATCGTGATCGAGCATACGGAAGCACTCGTGGCAATCGATGTGAACACCGGCCGGTATGTCGGCAAACACAATTTGGAAGAAACCATTTTAAAAACCAATCTGGAAGCTGTTAAAGAAATTGCGTATCAAATCCGCCTGAGGGATATTGGAGGTATCATCATCATTGATTTTATCGATATGGAAAAAAAATTGAATCAGGAAAAGGTGTTTAATGCGCTCTCAGAGTTGCTTAAAAAGGACAGGAGCAAGACCCATGTTCTACCCATGTCCGAATTGGGGTTAATGCAGATGACGCGAAAAAGGACCCGACAACCCCTCACCAGGATTCTGTGTGAGCCGTGCTTTTATTGTGATGGAGAGGGGTATCTGATATCCAGGCAGACCATATGTTACAATATATTCAGGGAAATTCTTCGTGAATCAAACGACATGGCGGGGGTCAAGATAAGCCTGCGGGTTAATCCTGAAATTGCCGACCTTCTCCATGGCGAGCAAAGCCAAATTATTGTCGACCTCGAGCGTATTATCGGAAAACAGATTGTCATATACCCCTCGCCCCAGCTGCATATGGAAGAGTTTGATATTTTCGAAATTTATAAAGAATAATAAAGCGTTAACCGAATAAAAAGAATTTTTTTCGCGAAACCAGCGTTGACGTACTCGTAAAAAGTTTTTTTCGAGCGATATCTGACCCTTTTGGGACGTAGCGTTTCGAGCGGTGATGCGTAAAAAATTTCAAGCTGTTTTAGGCGCTTGCGACGAGTTCTTGAAATTTAGCAGTGCCGTTTTAAACGCTTCTAAATGGTCACAGAGCGAGAAAAACTGACTTTTTACGAAACCATCAGAGTTTACATCTTGACAATCCAGAAATCTTATGATTAATTTGTCCGGTTAATTTTACAACATATAATATTTTCAAAGCACATGCGAAGAAAATTTAGTGTCTAATTAAGGGTTTTGCATTATGAAAAGAACATATCAACCAAGCAGAATTAAGCGCGCCAGAACACATGGGTTTTTGAAGCGGATGTCGACAAAACAGGGCAGAAAGATCATTAACCGGCGCAGATCAAAAGGCAGAAACCGTTTATCGGTATAACCGGTTGGTCAAATAAAATAGATATAGAAAAAACAGCGAATTAAACAGAGGAGTTTCTTTTGCGCTTTTTTTTTACCAAGGCGGACAAAATATTGAAACGCTCCGAGTTTCTCAGGTTGTCTAATTTCGGGAAAAAATTTCAAAACAAACATTTTGTCGCAATATTTTCTCCGGGTCTGTTTCAAAGGACCCGCCTTGGTATCACTGTCGTGAGGAGGGTTGGAAATGCCGCGATACGCAACAGGATTAAGCGATTTACTCGCGAATATTTTCGGCTAAACAGGCACATGATAACAGGTTGTTGGGATATAAATATTATCGCAAAAAACAAAGCGGCCGAACTATCGACCGGCCAAGCTCATCGATCCCTTCAACACATTTTTACCAACATTTCTAGGGGTTTATACCATTAACAGACTGTTTGTGATAATCGCTCTGTTTTTTATAAGGGCCTATCAGTTGATCTTGTCTTCAGTTCTGGCTCCTGCGTGCCGTTTCTATCCAACCTGTTCCGAATATGCCCATGAGTCTATTCGGCGTTATGGATTTCTTAAAGGAATTTTCCTTGCTTTAAAGAGAATATTAAGGTGCCATCCCTTTCATCCGGGAGGAATTGATCCTGTGCCTTAAAGCGCCTTGTTAGAGCAGATTCGATATATAAGACACCATTGGTGGAAATAAATATATTTTCCCGCCATTTGAAAATCCCGCAAAGATTTTCCTCCTCTGGATTCTGACCCGTAAGACATCAAAGCATTAACCCGAGCACAACTTTTTGTGTATTTTATTGAAATTTGGAGAGGATAATGGAACACCTTCGACTATTTATAGCAATAGGCCTTTCGTTGCTTGTTTTTATTGGGTGGAATTTTTTCTTTGTTGACGAGAAAAAGGACACGCTCACCCAGCAAACCATGAACGCGGAACAACCGGCGAAGAAAGCGCCAGATATTCAAGAAAAGCCGGCCGCGGTGACAGCGCCTTCTTTGAAAGACACGCCTTCGGAGCAGATCGAACCATCAAAGACAATCACTGTAAATTCGACGTTATACACGGTTAAGATTTCGGAAAAAGGGGCCGTATTCAAGAGTTTTGTCCTTAAAAAGTACAAAGAGAGCATAAATGCCGATTCGTCGTTATTGGAAATGATATCTCCGGATTTGACCGAAGGAACCGTACGGGTTGGATTTGCCGACAACAGCCTTGACGGGCTTAATGGTGCGGTTTTTTCAACAAATCTTGAGAAAGATACCGTAGATATTAAGAATGAACCTCAAGAGATCTCTTTTTCATGGACATCTCCTCAGGGGATTGTTGTTGAAAAGAAATATTTATTTTCACCTGAAACGTATATGATCGATCTTAATGTTACCGTAAAGAATGATTCCAACCAGATCATTAAAGACAGTCTCATCCTATCTTTATGGCGTTCCAGTTCGGAAAATGAGTCCAGATATGGTTTCGAAGGTCCGAGCGCACTGATAAACGATAAGCTCGAACAGGTTAAGATTAAGAAAATTAAAAAGAAAAATATCTACCCCGGAGACATAAAATGGATTGCGGTCCAGGACCGCTATTTTATGTCTGCAATCGTGCCCGATGCAACTGTGAAGGCCACTATGCGCCTTAACCTTAATGACGACAAGATACTCGGAAATGAATATATACAGCCTGAACTCGTTATTAATTCCGGCGATCAGCATGCTTCAAAATACAGGCTTTTCTTTGGGCCCAAAAGCATAAAGGTTTTAAAATCCATGGATTATGATCTGGCCAAAGCCGTGAATTTTGGGATGTTTGATATACTTGCCAAACCCTGTGTCTGGATAATGGATTTTATTTATGATCATTTTATCCCCAACTATGGGGTGGCCATTATAATTTTAACCATTTTTACCAAAATCATCCTGTGGCCCCTCGGAAATAAGAGCTATAAATCGATGGCCGACATGAAAAAAATTCAACCTTTGATGGCAGGGATTAAGGAAAAACATAAAGGTGACAAGAGAAAAATGAATGAAGAGATGATGGCGTTGTACAAAACGTATAAAGTCAACCCCATGGGGGGATGCCTTCCGATGGTTGTCCAGATTCCGGTATTCTTTGCGCTGTATCGAATGTTATATGAAGCCATAGAATTAAGACACGCTCCTTTCTTTTGGTGGATTAACGATCTTTCAGCGCCAGATCGCCTTTTTCGATTCGACTTTGCCGTGCCATTCATGGAGCCGCCATACGGAATACCTGTTTTAACCATAATAATGGGGGCGAGCATGTTTTTTCAGCAAAGAATGTCCCCTCCAATGGGTGATCCTACCCAGGCCAAGATGATGATGATGATGCCGATTGTTTTTACGTTTATTTTTATCAATTTTTCTTCGGGGTTGGTTTTATACTGGCTTGTAAACAATGTCCTTTCAATGGCTCAACAGTATTATATTACGAAGAAAAGAGTTTAATAACGGAGGTTTGATAATGTCGCCCAGTTTAGAATTTGAAGAAAAAAATGTCGAAATGGCTGTCAAAAAAGCCTGTGAAGAATTGAACATTCCCAGGGAAAAACTCAAACACGATGTTATTTCTTACGGATCGACCGGGATTTTTGGGTTGGTTGGAACCAAGAAGGCGCGTATCCGAGTTACCGTACCGGAACCTTCCCGGGCGTCTGTCCACAAAGATTCAGATTCAGAAAAAAATAGAGGCGGTTCCCCCGATCAAGCCATAGATGATACAGATTCAAAAAGAGATGTCGCACCAGAAAAACAAGAAATTTTACATTCAGATGATGATCTAAAGGATATCGGCAGGGATGCGCTTCAGCGCATTATCGATTTGATTACGACCGATGCGACCATATCCATCGAAGAGCGATTAAACCGAATTTTTTTCAACGTCAAAGGCGGAAACTCTGCCATCTTAATCGGCAAACGCGGACAAACCCTTGAGGCAATTCAATATATCCTTGAAAAAATTGTCAATAAGAGCAGGCAAGAGCGCATTAGAATTCAGGTGGATGTAGAAGGTTATCTGGAAAAAAGACGAATTAGCTTGGAAGGGCTGGCCACACGGCTTGCGGAAAAGGTAAAACGGACCGGAAAACCCGCGACAATCGGTCAAATGAATTCTCACGATCGAAGGATCGTACATATCGCTTTAAAAAATGACGGTCTGGTTAGAACCCAGAGTATGGGAGAAGGCGTTTTAAGGAAGCTCGTCATATTTCCCAGAAAAAATTCTCAGCGAAAAAAACGCGATTAAATCCAGAGCGTTCACTCGTTTTAGGGCTTTGGGCTGAAACAGCAAACGCTAAACCCCGCAGCTTGTCGAACAGCGAATATCCTGGTTCAACGGGGCTGCAGGGAGCTTAAACTGACCTTAATTGTAAAAAAAATGGAATGTGATACTATCGCCGCCATTGCAACACCCATCGGCAGCGGCGGTATTGGGATTATTAAAATCTCCGGTAAAGACGCTTGTTCAATAGCTGCATCAATTTTTCAAAGATCCTGTGATCCACCTGATGAACTTCAGGACAGGAAACCCCCGCTTTTTTCTTCCCTAACGTCCCATCGTCTCTATCATGGTCATATTGTGGATAGGGCAAACGGAAAGGTGCTGGATGAAGTTCTTGTGTCTAAGATGGTAGCACCGCGGACATACACCCGGGAGGATGTCGTTGAAATAAACAGTCATTCCGGTCACGTGGTGCTGGGTTCGATTCTCGATTTGGTATTGAAAAGCGGTGCCAGGCTGGCCGAACCGGGTGAATTTACGAAAAGAGCTTATCTCAACGGCCGTATCGATCTGACCCAGGCGGAGGCGGTCATCGATATTATCAATTCTAGAACCGAAAAATCCCTCGAAATCGCAACCTCACAGATTAAAGGCGGGTTGAAAAGCACTATTGAATCCATAAGAAGCACATTGCTGGATATTTTAACGGAAGCCGAAGCTGCCATTGATTTTCCGGAAGATGTGGGTGAAATCATTAATGCAGAGGAAGTCATCGAAGTTTTAGAGAAAGGGGTTGTCGAAGATTTGAAAAAACTGGTCGATCAATACGAAAATGCGCGATTTCTTCGAGACGGTCTCAAAATGGTGATTATCGGTAGGCCCAATGTGGGCAAATCGAGCCTGATGAACCGGCTTATTCAAGCGGATCGTGTCATTGTTACGCCGATTCCCGGTACAACCCGGGATTTGATCGAAGAAACACTGAATATTCATGGTATTCCTGTGGTCATTGCAGATACCGCCGGCCTTCATGATACGGATGATCCGGTTGAAGTCATCGGCATAGAGAAGACGCAGGAATATATAAATGGTTCAGATTTGATACTTTTTATGATGGATGCAAGCGATCCATTGACCGGTGAAGATATTAAAATATACGAAACCGTCAAACACAAACGTATAATAATGGTGATCAATAAAATCGATCTGCTGGAAGATGGGTTTGAGCTTGCCATTCCCGACACATGGGGGAAAATACCCAGCGTAAATATTTCAGCATTATACGGCAGGGGGTTGAGCACACTCAAGGATTTAATTGCAAAACTCGCAACAGGAGAATATCGTCTCGAGGTTCGCAACAGAATTGTTCCCAATTTACGGCATAAAATCGCCCTTGAGAAGAGCCTGCAGTTTGTCGTTGCTGCGGCCAAAGAAATACGCAACGGGACGCCGATAGAGTTAATCGCCATCGATATTCAGGAAGCCATCGACAGGCTCGGCGAAATTATCGGCGTTTCTGCCAGGGAAGATGTCATCGATCAGATTTTCAGCCGGTTTTGTATCGGGAAATAATGTTTCACGTGAAACAATTGAACCGGATGACATCTTTTTGAAAATATTATCGCTTCAAGCATAATTAATGTTTTGTGGAAAAACGGGTCAAGCGGTTTCCAGGTTAAAAATGAATCGTACCTGAAGCGCTGTTGAGTCGGCGTATTCCAAAAAACCAGATTGTTCCAGAGGAGTTAAATTATGAAGACAGACTTTGCACCGTATTTTAAGAAATACGAAGAAATTTCATCAACGGCAGATGAATTGTTTTTGCGGGTACAAAAAGATTTTCCGGAATGTGTAAAATGTGAAATTAAATGCGAGGATTGTTGTAATGCCCTGTTTGACCTTACACTGATCGAAGCAATTTATATTAATCATCAGTTTAATAATAAATTCAAGGGCAAGGAACGAGAACAACTGCTGGAAAAATCGAACAGTGCGGATCGAAAAACTTACCAAATAAAGAAAAAAGCATATCAAGATAAAGAATCCGGGAAAAACGAGGTGGACATATTAATGGAAATGGCCGTCGAGCGTGTCAGATGCCCCCTTCTTAACAGGGATGGAATGTGCGATCTTTATGAATATCGGCCGATCACCTGCCGGCTTTATGGGATACCCACATCCATAGGCGGAATCGGGCATACCTGCGGGAGATCGGGTTTTGTTGAGGGCCAACAATATCCTACGGTCAATCTGGACATCATTCAAAAAAAGCTTTACGAAATTTCTGCTGAATTTGTAAGCCGGATTAAAACCAAGTATGTGAAGATGGGAGAAATGCTCGTTCCGTTATCCATGGCAATTCTTACGGAGTATGATGAGAAATATCTTGGAATTATCGATAAAGAAGATGTCCAAAAAAAAACAGGGATAAAAAAATGACGAAAATATCTTCCGAAGAGGAGGCAAAAAGGAAAAAAGCCATATTCAGCAGCATGTCTCCGAGACGCCAGAAACACATTTTAAAAAAGGGATATGAAAAATGGGATCCGTTTCAGGAACCGAAAGATCCCATAGATATCAGAAAGGATAAAACCAAGCGAACAACCCAAGCTCTGGTCAGGGAATTTTTACAGGCGATGAGCTCAGAGGAATACAGCAACGCATACGGAAGGGGCGTGTTTGAAATTTGTCTTGGAATTGTCAATGATGATGAACGATACCGGGGTATGTTTGATTTCTCGGTCTGGTACAGTGAACTGTTGAAACGAGAAGGATTTGAGTGAAGATTTATGTCTTTAAAGGGCAACCATAAAACTCCACAAGATACCCGCACAGATTGCAGATCCGATAACCCCCGAAGAGTTGCAGGCCATTGCATGCATGAGAAGGAAATTTTCGGGATCCTCGGATTGACCCACCAGATGAACTTCTCTGGCGGATCCTGGAACCGCTGACACCCCGGCTGCTCCCAGCAGAGGATTGATTTTTTCCTTAAGAAAGAGATTCATAATTTTAGCAAAAATGACCCCGGAGGCTGTTGCGATACTGAAAGCGACAGCACCAAGGGCGAAAATAGCCACAGATTTCGGGGTTAGAAACACATCTCCCTGGGTACTGGCGCCGACCGTAAGGCCCAAAAGTATTGTCGCTGTATCGATAATTGATGTACGGGCGGTCTGGGCCAGGCGGTCGGCAACACCGCATTCCTTTAGAAAATTACCGAAAAAGAACGTTCCCAGAAGCGGTATGGAGGCCGGAGCGAGAAAACAACACAGTATAACGGCTACGGCCGGAAAAATGACCCGTTCTTTTTTGGACACATCCCGGAGTTCCGGCATCCGGATTAACCGCTCCTGGCGGCTGGTCAAAAGTCTCATGATGGGCGGCTGAATTACCGGTATCAATGCCATATACGAATATGCGGCGATGGCGACGGGGCCGATGAGGTGGGGTGCCAGCTTGGCGGTAAGAAATATGGACGTGGGGCCGTCGGCGCCGCCGATTATGGCGATGGAAGCGGCTTCCTTGGGTAAAAAACCGAGGGCCAGCGCACCCAACAGCGTAAAAAATATTCCCATCTGAGCTGCGGCGCCCAACAGCATAAGGCTGGGCCTTGCCAGCAAAGAGGAAAAATCGGTCATTGCTCCGAGACCCAAGAAAACGATTGAAGGGTACAGACCCGTTGTAACACCGAAATAAAGATAGTGCAGAACGCTGTTATTTTCGTATATGCCGAGTCCGAATCCTTTGAAAAAAGGAATGTTTCCCACCAAAATTCCAAAACCGATAGGGACAAGAAGCAGCGGCTCGTATTTTTTTGCCGTCCCCAGATATAAAAAAACAGAACCGACCACGATCATGATAATGTTTCGATAGTCAGCCAGATAATACCCGGTATTTGATAAAAATTGAAAAAGCAGATCCATGGATTAACCTTTATCCGTTATCATTGTCTTCGTTTTCTGTCGGTGGATTCCAACTGAAAACACCGTCACCGCAAGGAACCAATATTTCAGACTCACGAAAGGCCGTAAACGTTATGTGAGGGTGTGGAAAATCGTTTTTTCTCGCAATTTCATATAAATTGGAAAGATAAAAGGTTTCGCCAATTTCGTCGATCAACGGTTTATAAAGGCACGCAATTTCATTAAGGTCTGTGGGAAATTCTTTGGGTAAGGGTGAGACCGGTTTGTCTTCTTGGTTTTCAGGGTCATCGTCTTCCGGAATGTTTTGGTTGCTTTTGGAATCGGGATGTTTTTTTTCCAACAGCATCAATATCTTGTGAAGTTGAGATATTGCAGCAGACAGTATTAGCAAACCGGCAAAGACGATCAAAGCGCCCGCAATTGCCATGGCCCAGCCGTTATGCGTAGATATTGCATTAAAGCCGTACAATTGATGATATCCCCCTACCTTTTAGATGATCAAAGTATAAGCAAAACAACCCTTTTTCGATCATACATTCGTAGAAAAGTCAATACCAAAGCACTTTTTTTAAATCCGGGCGCTTATTTAGGTAAAGTTTTTTCCGATGGGTTTTGATGTCCATGGGCGAACTCCCATCTTTTATCGAGAAAATAGAGGATCGGGACCGTCATCCTTGAAAAGAGAAGAGATGCAACCTCGCCC
>DATKWE010000266.1:0-5346 GCA_035529735.1 Desulfobacterales bacterium
ATGGGCATGCCGATTCATTGATGAATCGACATGAACCATCGCCCCATATGATGGTCTCATAATAAGAATATCATTAAAAATCATTAACATAATTCACCCGCTGTGCGGGGTGATAATTTGACTTAAACTGATAATCAAGGAGGAGATTATGGGTAAAATTGTTCACACATCACATATTACGATCACGAGAGAAATGGGGCCTACCCGGAAAGCCATGATTAAGGGTTTTGCTGAACCGGTCTATTACGGGGTCCACGGCGGAATCAAAAATTTCTATAAAGTTGATCCGGAAAAAGAGCATGCGGCAACGTTAGATCACATTGTTGGTGCTGTAGGGGGCTGAATGATGGGCACACTGGCCGTGGTGCTGGCCGGCAAAAAGATTCGGACCTTTCGAGATCTGTTTAAAGCCATCGTAACCGGCGACATCGAAAACGTCGACGGTGTTTTGAAAATTACACGGATTAACGTCAGTTACTGGCTTAAATTGCCAAAGGAAAAGAGGACGGAGGCAAAAGATGCGCTGGAAGCCTATTTGATATTGTGTCCCGGCGCCCAAAGCGTCATCGGTTGCATTGAAATTAACCATGAACTGACCATGGAAGACTTAATAGAATAAACAAGGAGGAATTGTATGAGTCAAACAGAACAAAATTTACAGGAAGCATTTGCCGGGGAATCCCAGGCCAACCGAAAGTATCTTGCATTTGCAAAAAAGGCAGATCAGGAAGGTTACCCTCAAGTTGCCAACCTTTTCAGGGCGGCTGCAGAGGCTGAAACGGTCCACGCCCATGCACATCTGAGGGTTCTAAAAGGAGTAAAATCAACCGCTGAAAACCTCAAAGAGGCCATTGCCGGTGAAACCCATGAGTTCAAAAATATGTATCCGGAAATGATCGACACAGCACAATCAGAAGGAGACAAAGCAGCCCTGAGAAGCTTTACCTTTGCCAATGAAGTTGAAGAAATACACGCCAATCTTTACCAGAAAGCTCTGGAAAGTCTTGATAATCCTGAAGCCGTGGAATGCTATTATGTCTGCGCTGTATGCGGCTATACCTGTGAGAATGAACCTCCGGAAACATGTCCGGTTTGCAACGCCAACATCAAGGCCTTTTCCAAGGTGGATTAAAAAAAACATTAATAAATTTAATAAGGAGGTTGAAAATGGCAAAAGTACTTATCGGATATTACAGCAGAACTGGAATTACGGAAAAAATGGCGGAATATATCGCTGAAGGTGTCCGTCTCACCGGAAACACCGCAGAGCTGAAAAAAATCTCTGAACTAAAAGATGAAAAAGATATGGGAGGATACGACGGGTTTATATTCGGGTGTCCCACGTATCATCGGGATATTACTGCGGGCATGAAAACATTTCTATTCCTGGCGGAAAAAGCCAATCTAGTGGGTAAGATGGGGGGTGCGTTCGGGTCTTATACCCATAGCGGGGAATCTGCGGGCATGATATATGATACCATGCTTTACGTATTCAAAATGGACATGGTCGATCTGGGTGCATTAGATCTGAAAGAACAGGCTTTGGAAACGGATGAAGGGGCGCGTGCCTGCCAGGATTACGGGAAAGCCATTGGTCAGAAGTTTGCTTAACCCTAAGTACAAGTTTGTCAATTTTGGATCCGGAATACGAAGACTTTAAATTTATTTGAAAAGGAGAAAAAAATGAAAGTAAAAGTCACTGAAAATTGCATGGGAGATCGGCGTTGTAACGATTTATGCCCTGAAGTTTTCGAATACGATGAGGATCAACTCAAGTCTACCGTTAAGGTGGATGAAGTCCCCGAAGCATATAAAGAACTTGTCAGGCAGGCTGCAGATGAATGCGGCGCCGATGCCATTATCATAGAAGAGGATTGATTACATCTAAACGGGGTCAGGGTTACACGGGATAAATCTGGCCCCGTAGCTTTTTATCCTGCGAAAACATTAGATTTGACATGCCACCGTGTGGAATTATATTTAGATCAATAGCACGCCAAATCGTATACTGCATATTAACAGTCACCTATACGACTCCAGGAGGCACATCATGAAAGAAATATCGATTCTTGTCGGCGGCAAAGCGGGTGATGGTATCCGGCAGGCCGGTCACATCATTGCCCGACTTTTGAATCGAATCGGCTATCGGATTTTTTTCTATGATGATTATCCCTCTCTGATCCGTGGCGGTCACAATTTTTCCATCATCAGGGCCTCGGAAAAACGCATCGTTGCGCACAAAGAGATGGTCGATGTCATTGTAGCCTTAAATCAGGATGCCGTTGACAATCATAAACATCGACTCAATACCGGCGGGATAATCCTCTATGATTCCAAGAAAACGGATGCCGAAGGCATAGGATTCGATTTTATGGATATTGTCAAAAAGTTCGACGGAAAGCCGATTATGAGGAATACCGCAGCCATCGGAGCACTGGCCGGCGTATTAAATATCGAATGGTCTGTTCTGGAAAAGGTTATCATGGATGCCGTAGAAAAGAGCGTCGACTTGAATCTCGAAATTGCCCGGCATGCTTATGACCGGATTGAAAACCCCTCCAAGTCTGTGCCAAAACTGGATCAAAAATCGCTTCCACTGGTCTCCGGCAATGAAGCCATTGCCCTTGGGGCCGTCAAAGCCGGTCTGAACATGTACATTGCCTATCCCATGACCCCCGCATCGGCCATTCTCCATTATCTGGCAGACCATGAAAACGAATTGGGGGTAGTCACAGTACACCCTGAAAGCGAGATTGGTGTTGCACTCATGGCACTGGGGGCCGCCTATGCCGGCGCAAGGACCATGGTCGGAACCTCCGGCGGAGGGTTCGCGTTGATGACAGAAGCATTGAGCCTGGCCGGACAGGGTGAGCTTCCCATGGTCATCGTGGAATCTCAGAGGCCCGGGCCAAGCACCGGTGTTCCCACATACACCATGCAGGGCGACCTGGCCTTTGTTGTCCATGCCGGGCATGGAGAAATTGTTAGGGTGGTGCTGGCACCCGGTGATGCTGAGGAGGCTTTTTATACCGCAGGACTGGCCATGAACCTTGCGTGGAAATTTCAGATTCCGACCCTTGTGCTTTCCGACAAGCATTTGAGTGAAAGCATATTCAGCTTCGAGGCCGATCTGGACAAGGTTAAACCGGAGAAACCACTTCTATGGAACAACCAGGGAGAATACAAAAGATATATAGATACTCAAAGCGGCATTTCACCGTTGGCCTTTCCGGGAAATCCGTCGGCAATCATTAAAGCCACCTCTTATGAACATGATGAGTACGGTATTGCCACTGAGGAACCTGAAATAATTGCGCAAATGCAAAGGAAACGGTTGCGCAAAAGAAAAGCCTTGGAAGATGAGCTTGAAAAATATGAAACAGTGAACGTATACGGAAACCCTGATTCAAAAACCGCCCTCCTGTGTTGGGGCTCAACCAAAGGGGCGTGTATAGAAGTGGCCGAAGCCCTTGATCTTAAAGTGGTTCAACCCCTGATATTGGAGCCTTTACCGGTAAATGCGTTAAAAAAAGCCCTTTCCGGCGTCGATAAAATCATAGATGTGGAGGTCAATACCACCGGACAACTGGCAAAACTTATTTCCGGCCACGGTTTCTGTATTGACGATATGATTTTACGTTTTGACGCGCGTCCCTTTACCGCGGATGTTTTGCTCGACAACGTAAAGGAGGTGCTCTCATGACAACCATTAAAGAATTAGAGACCTATGCACAGAATACATGGTGTCCCGGCTGCGGCAATTTCGGCATCTTTGCATCCATCAAAAAAACATTGGCAGATCTTGAAGATGATGGACTCGATCTTAATAAAGTAGCTATAGTCTCGGGAATCGGGTGTCATGCTAAAATTGTGGACTATGTCAACGTCAACACCTTCTATTCGATTCATGGCCGGGTTCCCCCGGCCATGACCGGAATTAAACTGGCCAATCCGGATTTGACGGTAATCGGCCACGCCGGTGACGGAGATGCATATGGTGAAGGCATTGAGCATCTTATTTTCAGTGCCAAGCGAAATTTAGACATGACGTTCATTGTTCACAACAACAGGGTATACGGACTCACAACCGGTCAGTTTACGCCCACCAGTCCTTCCGGGTTTAAAGGGCGGTCGACCCCGAAAGGCAGCCCCGAAGAACCGTTGAATCCCATCGAACTCATGATATCCGCCGGTGCCACTTTTGTCGCCAGAGGGTATACGCGAAATATGGAACATCTTCAGTCTTTGATTAAAGCGGCAATCAACCATAAAGGATTTTCCTTTATCGACGTGCTTCAACCTTGTTTCACCTTTTTTAATACCTATGATTATTACAACGAAAGGGTGTATGAATTCACCCAGCAGGACCATGATGTTTCAGATAGAAAGGCCGCGTTTGTCAAGGCCGGAGAATGGGCTTACGGAGCGGGTGAAAAAATTCCCATCGGCATTTTTTACCAGGTCAAAAAACCGACCTATGAGGAGAAACTTTTGGCAGGAAGGATTCCTGTCCAATTAACACCCGGGGATATCCGACCGGTCCTCGAAAAACATATATAATGGAGTGTTTTGACAAAAAACTTCCCGACCCCCGATGTAATTCGAATTCAACAGAATAAGGAGCGTAAATCCAATGAAAGAAAAAGTTGAAAAAGCGTTAAATGATGTCAGACCATCTCTTCAGGCAGATGGTGGAGATGTGGAACTTGTTTCTGTGGAAAATAATATTGTCAAAGTCAGATTAAAGGGCGCCTGCGCCGGTTGTCCCATGTCCCAGATGACACTCAAACAGGGCATAGAGCGGTATATTAAGAAGCAAATCCCGGAAATAATCAGCGTAGAGTCCGTGTAACTTCTTGACAAACTTAATTAAGAACTTACCATCCAACCCCTTGACAATGCCCGATCATTGAAGATATGGAGGGTTGTTCATGATTAAAGCCAAAACGTTTACAAGTCCGTTAAAGATTTTTCATGCAAAGCTCGAAAAAATTAATTCTGAGAAAAGCATCGACGCAGGGAACTGATGGGGTAAAAGGAGGGTTTCATGGCAGTAATTACCATTAGCAAGGAATTTGGCACTGAAGGTGAAAAGGTCGCATCGCGGGTAGCGGAAAAACTTGGTTACGAATACATCGGCAAAAATTTAGTCGCTGATATTGCTAAGGAACTCAATATATCTGAAAGTGAAGCGGTAACGTTTCACAAAACTTCCCAGTCACGGATTCTTCGTTTTGTCGATCGCTACACATGCTCTATTGTTCAGAAGGTGGTTGACCGTGAACACGGCTGCTTGGACGACAAGAACTACTATGAGGTCACCAAAAAGTTGGTGGAAAATGTATA
>DATKWE010000267.1:0-14883 GCA_035529735.1 Desulfobacterales bacterium
GCCGGGCAGAAGATTAACACCAAAATATGTGAATAAAACCGCCATAAATCCAATGATTGAAAGATAAGCGATTCGCTTGCCATACCATCCCCGCACCATCCTGGCATGCAGCAGGGTTGCATAAATAAACCAGGTAATCAAAGACCAGGTCTCTTTGGGATCCCATGACCAGTAACTTCCCCAGGCCGAATTTGCCCAGACAGCGCCGGTGATGATACCGATGGACAAAAAGAGAAAACCGAACATGACCATTTGATGATTCAACTCATCCAGGACCTGGGATTTAGGAAAACTAGCGAGCAAACTGCTCTTGCCCTTGACTTCTCTTTGCTTGAAAAGATACATCAGGCTCATGCCAAAGGCGACTGCAAAGGCGGCATACCCCAAAAAACAGGTAATAACATGGGCAATCAGCCAGTTGCTTTTCAATGCCGGAACAAGGGGTTGAATACGATCATTTATATTGGGAGACATGGAAGCATACGCCATGGCAAGAAATGCTATGGGTGTGGCAAAGGCGCCCATGATCCTATTTTTGTACTGTCTTTCCACCACAAGGTAGATAATGATAATAGTACCGGAAAAGAAGACCAAAGATTCATACATGTTAGAAAGCGGGGCATGTCCGATACCCAAGCGGTAAGATTCCACCCACCTCATGATAATGCCGGCAACGTTTCCGGAAACACCGAATAAAGCGGTCCATGTGCCCAGTCTTCCTATCAACGGTTTCTTGAAAACCAGATGGGCAATATAAAAAAATGCCGCCGCTCCATAAATAAACGTTGTGATCGATAGTAAATTTGAACTGCTCATTGTTTATCCCCTGATAATTGACGCTTTAAGATCCATATCGTCTTCATGAACACCATTATAAATTGGCCAATTTATCCGAAAGTTTTTTGACCCTCTGTTGCATTCCCATTTTGTTTTTGTTGGCCGTACCCGTAACGATGACCCTGCTTTTTGCTTTTCCTTTTATTATTTCGATACAGACCCTTTGATGAGACAAGAAAAAAGTGATATAACACCCGATAATCATCATGATAAATCCTGCATAAACCACCAAAACTCCCGGATCTTTTGTCACCTGGAGACCGGTGTAATACCGCAGATCGGAGCTTTCTTCAAAGCTGAACGCCTCTGGTTCCTGATCTGCCACAGAAATAACCAAGGCACCCTTTCTCATACGATCAAAATTCGGAAAATGCAAAGGCAATAGGACGTCCAAAGGGTTTCCGTCAGCTGGAGTCAAAATCCCCTTATAGGCTTCCCCAATGTTCTGGCCTCGGAATTCAGCCGCTTTTGTGTATTCCACGATAACGAATTTACCAAAACCTTCAGGGAGATCCACCGGCTTACCCATAGCGGTTTTTATCCGAAATGACGCCCCTGATTTTCGGTTGGTAAAATTTAATGTGATCTCTCCGGAAGGATCAGTAGCCGGGGGCTTGTTTTTAAAAGTGGAATTCGAGGGCATCTTGCCGTAGCTGGACTGAAAAATATTAATCCCTCTATAACGAAGCGGGTCGTTTACAATGATATCTTTCTGATATACCGGCGTGTCTTTTTCAATAATGGTTAAACGCGATCGGTATTCCTTGGGCGCGCCGTTGTCGTAAAAACTGATATTAAAATCTTCGCATTTGATTTCAAACCCCAGATAGTGGATTTTCCCGGTGTTTCTGATCCGGATGCTGTCAATTTTTTCACCTTCCGGAATATTGACAAATCCTTCAAGACCGAAAAGCGATCCCATCAGACCGCCGAGTAACAACAAAATGACACTCAGATGTACCGCATAAACCCCCAGTCGCGTCCAGCGCCATTTTTCGGCAAAGATACATAACCCCTGGTCGGTCTGTTCAACCCGGGTATATCCAAAATATTTTGAAATAATCGGTTGATATATTTTTTCCAACTCTTTAGGGGGATGATTGCCGGCAAACGTTTCCTTTTGAGAAAGGTTTCTGAACCTTGAAAGATTGAACGAAGGATTCTTGACAAATACAATTTTCCACGTAGCAGATATACGGTCTATTGAGCATACAACAATATTTATGGTCAGCAAAAGCAGCAGAAACTGAAACCACCATGAATGATACATATCAAAAATGCCGAGCACATCGAAAAGTCGGTAAACAAATTCTCCGTATGCCCTGAAATATGCAGCAGGATCTTCATTCTGGGGAATAATCGTTCCCAAAATCGATGTGCCGGCAATCGACAGCAAAAGCACCACGGTAAGCTTTACGGACACAAAAAATTTCCAGAAATTATTTGAATATTTCAGAAGTCACCTCCATATCCTCATAATATTAAAGGGCTTTATCAAATCCGCCCTCCAATTTCATAACTTTTTAGCCATATTTTTAATCTTTAGCATCTCAGGGCCAAAAAAATAAAGAAAAAAAATATGTTAGCACCTTGAAAAACGTACAAAGGGGCTTAGATTAGAACTTAACAATTTTATACTATAATCATTGGTTAAAACAAAAAAAGCCCTTCCTTAAAAATATAAGAAAAAGGGCCCAATAAATTCGTTTTTGTTATGGTGCCGAAGGGGAGACTCGAACTCCCACAGGGAAACCCCTACTAGACCCTGAACCTAGCGCGTCTACCAATTCCGCCACTTCGGCATGAATAATGTCGTTTAAAGGATTGATTTAATATAAAGGATATCTTATATAAACCTTTCCTTAATTTTGTCAAGACCCATGTTACCTGCTGGGAAAAATTATAATGGAACTCGTTGAAAATATCGATAAGATTGAAAAACCGTATAAAAATGCCGTGATTACCATCGGCAATTTCGACGGTGTCCATATTGGACATCAGGCTCTTTTTCATGAGGTGATAGAAAAGGCCGACACCATCGGCGGCACCTCGATTGTTATGACCTTTGACCCCCACCCGGTTCGTGTATTAAAACAAAATGGGCATTTGCCCCTCATAACTCTGAATGAACAGAAAATTGAACTTATTGAAAACACTGGCATAGATGTTCTTATATGTATCCAATTTAACAAGGCATTTGCGGCAATTTCGGCGAAAGAATTTGTTGAAGACCTTCTGTTGAAATGTATCGGCATGAAGGCCATTGTTGTTGGAAAAGATTATACATTTGGCAGAAATCGTGAGGGGAATTTAGAACTTTTACAAACCTATGCCGACAATCTCGGATTTGAGGTCATCGTCGCCGACTGGGTTCAGACATCAAAGGGCTTGACGGACAGAATCAGCAGCACCCGGACCCGTGAACTCGTCATGGCGGGCGAGGTGGCGGGAGCTAAAAAACTTTTGGGCCGCTATTACCAGATCAGAGGGGTTGTGACCACCGGACGCAATAGAGGCGGAAGACTTCTCGGATTTCCCACAGCAAACATTATTTTGCATGATGAACTGTGTCCAAAAAACGGGGTCTATGCTGTTACGGTAGATTGCATGGAGAAAAAATACCAGGGTGTTGCCAATATCGGCTACAGCCCCACTTTTGACGATGGTGTCTTCTCCGTGGAAGTCCATATTCTCGACTTTAATGAAAACATATACGGACAGAAAATCCGTGTAAATTTTGTACAGCGCATCAGAGACGAAATAAAATTTTCGGATATTACCGAACTGTCCGATGCGATCAGAAAAGATATCGAAAAGGCACGCAAAATCCTGTCTTAATAACCCTCGATCCTTTTGTTCAAGGTTCGCGAAGAAATAAATTTACATTTTTCAGGACCGACACGCCCCCATGGCAAGGCTCGAGGCGAGCCCATATCCTGACGATTTAATCGACGCGCAATGTTGCCGTGCGGTATGGATCGGGGCACCAAGATGTGGAATTATTTTTGAGCGCGGCCTTAACTCCGATCTTTAATGATATTCATATGAAAAAAAACATCCGTATTTCTCTGATTTTGGGAGGGGCAGTATCTGTTCTGGCGCTTTATCTGGCCTTTAGAAATGTCCCATTTGATGAGCTTTTAGTCTACCTTGCATCAATCAATTATTTTTGGATACTACCGTCAGTTCTGGTGATTTTAATAAGCTTTGCCTTAAGAGCTTACAGATGGAAGATAATACTCGAATCGACCGCCAAAATAAGTTTCTGGGGAGCATTCCATCCGCTGATGATCGGTTTTATGATCAACTGCATCCTGCCGGGAAGGGTTGGGGAGGTGGCGAGGCCTGCCGTTTTGCAAAAAAAGGAAAATATTCCATTTTCTACAGGGCTTGCAACGGTAGCTGCTGAACGTTTTTTTGATGTCAGCATACTGATCGTTCTTTTCGCAGCAATGCTCGCCACGGTTCAAATAGATCCCGATCTTGATATTGTTTTCGGCGAGTACCATCTCAATAGGGCAACGCTGGTGGCAGCCGGTGAAGGGACGCTTAAACTCCTTTTAGTACTGATTGTCGGGATAGCCCTGGTTGGCTTCAGCAAAACCCGAAACATTATAAACGGGTTAATCATAAAAATTCCGTCGATGCTTTTCTTTGCCGGACCGGATTTTAAAAATAAAATCCTAAAAAGAGTTTGCGAACCCATGGTGAGATTTGTCGACAATTTTGCCTCTGGTTTTACACTGGTTAAATATCCCACAAAGATATGTGCCTGTATCGGTCTATCTTTTTTTATTTGGGGTCTTGCGGCCTTTTCATATTATTTAATGGCTCTCGGCTGCCCGGGCATAGAACTTTCGTTTGTTGAAATCACCGCTGTAATGATAATAATCTGTTTTTTTATTGCCATCCCTTCTGTTCCCGGCTACTGGGGAATTTGGGAGGCAGGCGGGATCTTTGCCCTGTTGCTTTTCGGGGTTTCTTCAAAAGAGGCCGCCGGTTATACCCTGGCAAATCATGCAATTCAGATATTTCCTGTTATTATTGCCGGGCTTATTTCCGCAATGGTAACCAGCGTAAATGTATTACAGGTTTCACATGAAAAACAGAGCAAATAATACAGTTAACCCGGACAAACCGGAAACAAATAGAAATTTATATATGGCAACGATAGAAATACTAACATATCCCAACAAATTCCTCAGTCAGCCGACCCAGCCGGTAAAAAACATCGACGGTGAACTCCAGAACATGATCGAGCGCATGGCCGTCACCATGTACCAGGCACCCGGCATCGGTCTGGCTGCCATACAGGTAGGCATTAACCAAAGTTTCCTCATTTATGATGTCTCACCCCAAGACTCGGAACGATCTTTACAGGTCCTGATTAATCCCAGGATCGTATCGAGAGAAGGAACGACGATTTCAGAAGAAGAAGGGTGTTTGAGTGTCCCTGATTTCAGAGCCGATGTCAAACGAGCGGCTTCTATTCTGGTAGAAGGTTTTGACAGAAATGAGAAACCGTTGCGTATAGAATCGGAAGGATTGCTGGCTGTGGTCCTCCAGCACGAAATTGACCATTTAAACGGCATCTTATTTATAGACCGTATCAGCTCTTTAAAAAGAGGAATATACAAAAGAAAGGTAAAAAAGAACTTAAAAGACAGATGAACAAAACAGCCAAAATAATCTTCATGGGGACACCGGAATTCGCAGTACCCGCCCTGAATGCGCTTCACAAAAACGGCCAAGACGTGGCGTTGGTGGTCACCCAGCCAGACCGTCCAAAAGGACGCGGCCGCAAAGTCTTCCCGCCGCCGGTTAAAGAGGCTGCGATAAACCTTGGATATGAAGTCATTCAGCCGCCGTCAATCCGAACGGTCGAGTTCTCAGACCTTATGGCAAAACACCCGCCTGACTTCATTGTCGTGGTTGCTTTTGGTCATATAATTCCCAAAAATATCCTCGCAATACCCAAAGTTGGGACCCTAAATATTCATGCATCACTCCTCCCGAAATATCGTGGGCCTGCCCCGATCCAATGGGCGATCATAAACGGAGAGAACGAGACAGGGATCACGATTATTTTAATGGATGAAGGTTTGGATACCGGTGACATCCTCCTTTCTTCAAAAATTGAAATGATGCCTGACGACACTTCAGGGACCCTTCATGACCGTCTGGCTGAACTGGGTGCAGACCTTTTGATCCGAACCCTTAATTCTTTTAAAACCGACAAAATACATCCTATTCCACAGGACCATTCCCGAGCCACATACGCACCCCTTCTTAAAAAAAACGACGGCCGTTTGAATTGGGAAAAGCCGGCCAGCGCCCTGGAATCGCTCATTCGTGGGGTCACCCCATGGCCCGGCGCCTTCACCTTTCATGAAAACAAACGCCTTAAAATTTTCAAGGCCAGGCCCATTTTTATGGATACTCCCGAAACTCCCGGTACCGTGATCAAGGGCTTTCCCGATGAACTTCGGGTCGCCGCCGGAGAAGGCGTTTTGTCTATTATGGAGATCCAGGGATCGTCGGGAAAGCGTCTTTTGATTAAAGATTTCCTGCGTGGATACCATTTGAATCCCGGAACAATTTTCCACTGACATCTAAATTTTGTCATTCTCGAATCGACCGGATATCCAAGGACTTATGCGTATGGCCGACACGGCACGGAAAACCTCGCTGTATATCTTGGACACCCTTGATAAAGGGCATAAAACCCTCGATAACATTTTAGATGATCTTCTCTCTAAAGATACCCTTTTAACCAGAAAGGACCGAACATTGGTCCATGCCCTGGTATTCGGCGTTCTGAGGTGGCAAGGGCGGCTCGATTGGATCATAGACTATTTTTCAAAAACCCGTTTGGGCAAAATCGATCCCAGGGTTCTGAATATTTTGCGGCTCGGACTTTTTCAGATCATATATTTGGACAGGATTCCCGTGTCGGCTGCCGTGAACACATCGGTTGAAATGGTAAAATCTGTCGCCGCACCGTACGTTGTGCGTTTTGCAAACGGGCTGCTGCGAAATGCCGCCAGAGAATATGAACACGTTCCTTTTCCGGATCTTGAAAATGATCCTGTATCGGCACTGGCGGTAAAAAAGTCACATCCGAAATGGCTGATAAAAAGATGGTTGGATCGGTTCGGACCGATCGAGACCGGGAAGATCTGCGATGCAATCAACACCATCCCCCCTATAACCGTAAGATGCAATACGCTAAAGACCCGTCGTAAAAAACTGAAAAATTTCCTGGAAGAATATATGGAAAAGGTTGAGTACACCGCCTACGCCCCGGACGGCGTCTTTTTTTTAAGCCCAAAGAAATCCATTCCGGAACTAGCGGCCTTTAAAGACGGGCTATTCCAGGTCCAGGACGAAGCCGCACAGTTGGTGACGCTTCTTCTGAATCCGCGGCCGGGTGAAACGGTTTTAGATGCATGTGCCGGTCTTGGCGGAAAAACAGGACATATCGCCCAGATGATGAACGGCCGCGGCAGACTCATCGCCATGGATAAAAATAAAAAAAAGCTGCGCCGGCTGGAATCCGAGATGTATCGTCTGGGAATTTCCATTGTGACGACCCGCACCCACGATCTCAACGAACCTTTCAACAGAGAAGATTATAAAAATTTTGACCGTATTCTTTTAGATGCGCCCTGTTCGGGACTGGGTGTTTTAAGAAGAAATCCGGATGCAAAATGGCGCATGTCGGAACTGAATTTGTTCGATCATCAAAAAAGACAGTCGAAATTTCTGGATAACTTGGCAGATCTTGTCAAGCCGGGAGGCGTCCTGGTTTATGCGGTCTGCAGCACGGAACCCGAAGAGAATGAATCGGTGATAAAAGGTTTTTTGAATAAACATTCGGAGTTTGCTATAGAAAAAAGTCCGGATGGATTACCTTTTAAAGCACGTTCTCTGATAACAGAAGATGGATATTTTAAAACTTCTCCGCATCTTCACAACATGGATGGTTTTTTTTCCATCCACATGAAACGTATAACGTGATCCCACGTGTATTGAAAATCGCCGCGCTGTTTTTTGTACTTATCTTTATTGTTGCCGGCAGTGCGTATTTGACCCTCACACTCATCATCAAAAGTGAAGATACGGTTGTGGTCCCGGATCTGATTGGAAAAGATGTGGTCTATGCTCTCGAGCTGTTAACAGATTTGGGACTGAATACAAAAGTCGAAGGATCCGAATACAGCGCCGAAGTCCCCAAAAACAACGTTATCTTGCAGGACCCGGAACCCGGATCGGAAATAAAAAAGGAACGTGATGTCAGGATTATAATTTCAAAAGGTCCAAAATTTATTTTGATGCCCAATCTTGAAGGGCTTTCGGTTCAACAGGCTCAAATCATTCTGGAAGAAAACAGCTTGTGTCTGGGGGAAATATCCAGTACGTACAACAATATCATAAAAAAAGAGACCATCATTGCACAAGTGCCTTCCCCTGAAACCGTGACAACCCGGGGCGGATGTGTCAATCTCCTGGTCAGTATGGGAATCCGGCCACGGGCTTACCAAATGCCGGATCTTAGAGGGCTCTCTCTTGACCGAGCAATTCCGCTGGTGGAAAATAGAAATCTGCTGCTTGGCGCAATAACCTCTCTTTTTCACAAAGAAAAAGCCCTTAATACCATTGTCGATCAGGCACCGTTATCCGGGCATCGCGTCATCGAAGGGTCCACTGTCAACCTTGTTATCAACCGAAAACCCGGTGCAAAAGACCCGGGATATCTTCCCGGCTCACAAGGGGTGAGTTTGTTCAGATACCGGCTTAAAGACGGCTTTTTAAAAAGACATATACGGGTCGTCTTAAACAGTTACGGAGTTTCAAACGTTATATTCGACAATTTCATAAAACCCGGGGAGGACATCTGGCTGATCATCCCCAAACACAACAATGCAACGGTCTTCCTTTATGAAGATGGCGACTTGATTAAGACCCAGGTTTTCGAAGCCGGTTAAGTGGTCTTGATACTTGGCATGAGATACATATCGTGGGGAGGTTCGAATAAAACTGTTTGATATTACTTGTATTTCGTGTTTTATTAAAACAAATCAACCTTTAAATCGGATTTCCGAATTGTCGAAATGGGAGATTTGACGATGAAATATATTGCACCATCCATACTGTCTGCTGATTTTTCAAAACTGGGCGCTGAAATTAAATCGGTTGAAGACGCCGGAGCAGACTGGATTCATGTCGATGTCATGGACGGCCATTTTGTGCCGAACATCACCATCGGTCCTTTGATCGTTGAAGCTGCGAGACGTGCAACATCACTTCCACTGGACGTCCATCTGATGATTGAAAATCCGGAACGCTACATCGCCGATTTTGCAAAAGCTGGGGCCGACCTGATTTCAGTTCAGGTAGAGGCGTGCATCCACCTGAACCGGACGATCCAGATGATCAAGGAATCCGGTCTTCGGGCCGGTGTTGTATTGAATCCATCAACCCCGCTGTCCACCATCGAGTGGGTCTTGGAAGATGTTGATTTTATAATGATAATGAGCGTTAATCCGGGATTCGGCGGTCAGCACTTTATACCCAACAGTTTAGAAAAAATCAGCGCCCTCCGGGGAATGTTACAAGACCGGGGGCTGGCGACCCTTATCGAAATTGACGGTGGGGTCAACGAAAAAACCATTAAAAACATATCGGATGCCGGAGCGGATGTCTTTGTGGCCGGGTCTGCAATTTTCAAAAGTACGGACTACCCAAAAACCATATCTAAATTTCGAGCGTTAATCGGCAAGTAAAACAGGAGCAGATGATACCATGGCGCAGAGCAAAGAGAACTCGAACGTATTGGTCATTCACGGTCCCAACTTGAATATGCTGGGAAAAAGAGAGCCCGAAATATACGGCAAGACGACCCTCGATGAAATTAACGCATCCCTTGAAAAACTTGGGAAAAGACTGGGCCTTGCCGTTGAAGCCTTCCAATCCAACCATGAAGGGGCCATTGTTGATAAGATCCAGGACGCCACAGTTACACAAAAAGGGCTTATTATCAATCCTGCTGCGTATACCCATACCAGTATCGCCATCCGAGACGCACTGCTTCTGCTCGATATTCCTGTCATCGAACTACATATTTCCAACGTCTACAAAAGGGAACCCTTTAGACACAAATCCGTTATATCCGATGTGGCAACCGCCCAGATTGCAGGATTCGGTGTTCAAGGTTACCGTATGGCTTTGGAAGCTTTGGCACGGATGATTCAGAATCGTTAAGATCAACCGAACCCATTGATACCGTTGAAAAAAATTATGGTTCACCATCGTCCTCGAAAGTTGGCGACGCCACCGACCCAGACTATTTCTGACCAGCGTATCTCCAAAAAAATCCAGTATCAAGCATACGGACGAACTGGGCTCAAAATCTATGGGATTTGGCATTTTTTTAAATCATGCGGGTTGACTGTCTGATTGATTGCTGATATCTGAATGGTATATAATAACTAACCAGCGAGACTTACGAATGGGGTGCACACCAGTGTCGAATAATTATCGAACCCCTGAGTAAAAGGAATCAAGCATGAGTCTTAAACGCCAAGGTTCTACATATACAGAACTTTTTGACAAGGTGAATGGTTCCAGCGAGGATCTCTCTCGGAAAAAGTTTTTTCCCCCTGTCTTGGAAAATCTGAGTCAAACCGGACTCAACGAAAAACTCATTGAAGATCTTATCTTTAAACTCCTGTTGAGTCGTGGGGTAATGACCGGCAGACAAATTGCTGATGGAATCTGTCTTCATTTCAAAATAATTGAACAGATCCTGTCGGATTTAAAAAAGCAACTCTTTCTGGCCTACCGATCCGATGCCGGCATCAATGATTTCGCATACATGCTGACTGAGCAGGGACGCGCAAAAGCGCTCATCGCTGCAGAAACTTCTGCCTACGTTGGTTCCGCTCCGGTTCCCTTCACGGACTATTTGAAAAGCGTTGAGAGCCAATCCATTCAAAATGAAACTCCCGGGGTCGAAGAATTACGAGAAGCATTCCACGACCTGGTTTTGGAACAATATGTCTTTTATACCTTGGGACCGGCAATTAACTCGGGCAGAGGCGTGTTCTTGTACGGTGCACCGGGGAACGGTAAAACGTCCATCGCCAAGAGAGTTCACAAATGCTTTAAAGATGCCATCTATATACCCAAAACACTGCTTATCGCCGGTGAATTGCTGAAATTCTACGACCCCCAGTGGCATAATGCTGTCGAGGATAAAGGACTTCCATACGACAGACGATGGATCAAAATCGAGCGGCCGGCCGTTATCGTCGGTGGAGAAATGGATTTGGATTCCTTGGGAATCAAGTACAATCCCCAGACCAAAATATCAGAAGCTCCGCTCCAGCTGAAAGCCAATTGCGGTACCTTTGTGGTGGATGATTTCGGCCGTCAGCGGATCAGTCCGCGGGATTTATTGAACCGATGGATTCTTCCTCTGGAAAAGCGAATCGATTTTCTGACCCTGTCCAACGGGATTAAATTTCAAGTCCCGTTTGACGAGCTTCTAATTTTTTGCACCAACATAGATCCCAAAGAATTGTTGGATGAAGCTTTTCTAAGACGGATACCCTATAAAGTTAAGCTCAGGGATCCATCCGAAGAAAAGTTTCGGCACATCATGAAGTTTGTGGCACCCCAATATAACATCGCGTATGATGAAGCCATGGTAGATTATTTAATTGATAAGTATTTTCGTGGGAAACGCCCATTCAGAAGCTGCCATCCAAGAGACATACTCGAACAGATTGTAAATGCCTCGGCATACCAGCGTATACAGCCCAGAATGACCAAAGACCTAATTAATCTGGCGGCTTTCAATTATTTTGCTGCAATGGAACATAATAATAAAAAAGACATTCCTTGATGATTCGATGGAACACCCTTTTTTAACTCAAAATATTAATCTACAAACACCGTGACATGTGGCGCAGCAAAACCTTTTTGTCCCTGCTCTTTGTCAAAAGCACCCCGGTCACCGTCATAGCGCGTCTTGAAACCGGTTGCTTTGATTCCTGAACGATGAACAAATTCATTCGGACCATCTTCCTGCCCAACGAATCCATAGCCTTTACTGCCGTTAAACCATTTTGCGATTCCATTGGCCATGGTGACACCCTCCTTTCAAAAAATTCCCAAAGGACCGGACTGCAGGTTGCCACCTTGAAAAATAGAAGCTTCCATCATCGGGCTGAGCCCGGCTTTTATTTGCCGGGTTGACGGATCGGTGGTATTTAGGGTAAACAGTATAACCATGTTGAAAGCCATTCTGTTTGATTTAGACAACACTTTGATTTTATTTGATGAAGACAGGTTTTATCAGGGCTATTTTCAGCGGATAGAAAAACTGTTCGTGGATATCATACCTGCAGATAAATTCGTGGAGCGGCTGATCAGCGCAACCCGGAGCATGGTGCAAAACAACGGTAAAATGACAAATGCCGAATATTTCAAGGAAGCCTTTGCTCGAGGGTATACGGACCGGCGGAATGAACTGTGGAACCGTTTTTTATACTTTTACGAGACGGAGTACGACAAACTGGATGTGAATATTACACTGCCGAACCATTTGCATAAAACCATGGACAACATCGTCCGGACCGGTTTAACACTGGTACTGGCTTCCAACCCGATTTTCCCATTCAATGTTCAGATGAAACGCCTGGCCTGGGCCAATTTAGACCATCTGCCGTTCGAGTTGCTCACACACATCGAAAACATGTCGTTTTGTAAACCGAGGATCGAGTATTATCTGGAGATCTGCCAAAAAATCGATCTGCCGCCCGAAGCCTGCCTGATGGTCGGCAACGACCCCGTTAATGATATGATCGCCGCACACATCGGCATGAAAACGTATCTGACCGATGACAGCAAAGGTGCCGGAAGGGTGAGGATAGACGCCGGTGAGGTTTTACAAAGGCTTCGACTTGAAGATATTCCAGAACCGGACTTTAAAGGCCCTCTCTCGAAAGTGCCCAGGGCCCTTCAGCGTTGTACGGAATAGGAGACGCAACAACTCACGATGATAAAATCCCGATTGAGCGATGATGCATGATTCGTTTCTATCAGACCTTTCCAGCCCAGATCGGCCTGCTCCAGGAGGAGGCGCTGCTACAACACATTATATTTAGGAGGTTTTATGTTATTCATCGGAAATTTTTATTATGTTTCGAATCAGGAAGAAGCGTTGGATGCCGGCAGAAGGTACGGTGAATTCAACTTGATGATTGAGGCAGACAGTGCCGAAGTTGCTTTAGATATGTTCAAATCACGGATCACGGCCCTGCGAGAATTGAGAGATTTTTTCACGGGAGATTGTTCAATTTTTTTCGCTCAGCTGCTGGAATTCGAGGGATTACCCAAAACAGAAGCCATGATATTAAACTATAAATCATATGCCGGAGATCCTGTTATGCCGTTTATCGGCTGTATTATTCCATCTGATCAGGTAGATGCCTGCAGGATTCACAGTTGGGAAGAAAACACGCCTGAAATAGATGGAGAAAATCAGAAAGTTTTTTTGGAGTTTAAGGGATCGAAAAAAGATTAATCGGGCGTTTTATGGTTCTCTTAAAAGGTCGGTGTTCATTTTGATGAGATTCTACACAATATCTAACCAAAGGGGCTATTTTTATATTCCGGGTTAATTCCCTAAAAATAGCTGCCGCAAATCCCATCCCTTTTTCAATCCGGCAAGAGATCATAAAAATAGCGCATGGCATCCGACCGTGTCAGAATCCCTATGATGCGGTCGTTATCCACCACAGGGAGTCGACCGATGTCATGTTTGACCATGAGGCGGGCGGCCTGCATTAGGCTTATGTCCGGTGAAATGGTCTTTACATTCGTGTTCATAAATGCCTTTACCGGGGCCTTCAGCTGGTTTTTTTTCTTTATCTTCTTGAAATCCCTTCTTGAAATAATACCGACGAGTTTTTCTCCATTTACCACCGGAACTCCGGTACAGCCCTTTTCCCTTAAAATTAAAGCCACTTTCTCCATGCTGGCATCGGGAAGTACCGTGAAAACGGGAAAGGACATAAGATCAACGATCTGCACGGATTCCTGCTGATTTTCTTCGATTCGTGCTTTGATCATATCCTCAACATCATCCGGATTGACGGACTTGAGTACGGCGGAGCCGGCAGCCGGATGCCCGCCGCCGCCCATGCTTCGCATGACCGCACCGATATCCAGATCATCGGTGTTGCTTCGACCAATGACCATACATATGTCACGCGCCTTATTTGCGAATATACCAAAGGCGGCATCTACATTAAGGATCTCTCTGTACATATTCACCACAACGGCCAGGCTGTCCACATGACCTTCTATGTCCACTTTGTTAAAACTGACATGGTATCCGTTCACCGTGTCTCTTTTTGCAGATTTCAACATGGTAAATAGAACATGTTTCTGCTTTTCTCCGTAAGCCGGACGCAAAAATGTGCTGACGATGCTCAGGTCTGCTTTTCGTTCAAGCAGATATGCAGCGGCATAAGCATCTTCGGCGGTTGAAGCGGGAAACGTCAGGTGGCCGGTGTCTTCATACAAGCCCGTTAAAAACAGTGTGGCCTGTATGGGTGTTAGTATCTTATTTTCCGATTTTAACTGTCGAATCATGAGGGTAATATTTGCCCCCATCTTCTCCTGGCATTTCCAGGTCGGCTGGATGTCTCCGGAACCCGAATGATGATCCCATAGATGAATCTCCAAATTTTTCCGGTTTTTCAGCATGCCGATTCGTCCGAGCCGCTCCCAGCTGTTTATGTCTACGACGATCAGACGCTTTACAGCGTCCGCATCGATATCGTCAAAGGTGGATACGTCGAAGAAATCTTTATGAATGGATAAAAAGGCCTTAACATTTGGATTTGCACTCCTTGGAAGTACAGGAATCGCTTCCGGGTATAAAATGGTTGCAGCAACCGCAGATGCCAGTGCATCGAAGTCCATGTTCTTATGGGTGGTGACAATTTGCATACAACGCTCCTTAAATTTCAC
>DATKWE010000268.1:0-12822 GCA_035529735.1 Desulfobacterales bacterium
AGAAAAGCTCAAGCGCAAAGCCTCGATTGTTGAGGTCCGCGTCAACCCGTTTCTTTTTACCCTTGAGGCCAAGGACTTTGTACTCCAAGAGGCGGATAATCGCCCAATTATTGGCTTCGGCCGGATGTTTGTTGACTTTGAGCTCTCAAGTCTATTTCGCTGGGCGTGGACATTTGCCGATATTCGTATAGAACGACCGTCATTACATGTTGAAATCCTGCACAACGGCCGTCTTAATTTCGCAGATCTTGCTGACAGCCTCCCCAAGTCGGAAGATCCACCGCCCACCGGCCATCGCCCACCACGACTCCTGGTGCAACACGCTGAGGTCGTTGACGGCAGCTTCACTTTCAGCGATCGTTCAGATACCACTTATGCTATAGAAACATTCTCGCCCCTCAACCTCGAATTCAAAGAGATATCTACACTCCCGGAACGCAAAGGTCCCTACACCGTCAAGGCCGACCTTCCTGGCGGCGGGACCGTTGGCTGGCAGGGCGAAGTATCTTTACACCCGATCTTTTCCGAAGGTGAATTAAGCATGGAAGGCTTCAAGCTGGCCACAGCATGGAAGTTCGCTCAGGACGAAGTAAACCTTGCCGAGCCGGCTGGAGATATGGACTTCAGCACCCGCTATCGTTTCGATTATCAAAAACGCATCGCCCTTTTGGTATTGCAGGACGCGAAGTTCGCACTAAAGGGACTTTTGCTCACAGAAAAGGGCAAGAACACACCCTTGCTTGCTCTGGAGGCAATTGAAGCCGACGGCATGCGTTTCGACCTTCAAGCCCGGGAACTCGCGGTTCCGAACATTATCGTGCGTGACGGTAAAGTTGCGGCATCGGTGGATGAAAAGGGGTTGTTCGACTGGCAGAAGCTTGTTGCGCGACGGAAGTCCACAGACGTAACTGCACCGATCCCTGGCGCTTCAACACCCGAGAGTCAGCCATGGCGCTTGAAAGCAGGAGAGGTAAAAGTCGAAAACGTGGAGGTGGATTATTCAGACCACAGCCGCGCCAACCCATTGGCGCTTGCCGTCGGCGGACTTAATGTTTTGTTGAACGTGTCGGCAGAAGCTGGCACCGGCCCGCTAAAAGCCATTGTGGACGATCTGGAGGTGGCGTTGAATCGTATCTCAATTTCAGAAGCCGGTGACGACACCCCTTTTCTATCATTAGACACGTTTACGCTGAATGACGGCCGCATCGATATTGGCACTCGTGAGATAACGATCACCCGGATTGGGACTACCGGCGGTGGAACAGACGTGGTGCGCGGTAAAGACGGGCGTATCCGTCTATTTGAGATGTTTAATCCCGGGGATAAAGGCAGGTTGAAACGCGATATCGCCGAAACCGGTCTAATAGCAAGGGCCGAGGGCAAGCCCTGGTCGTTTAGCCTTGATGCGTTTGAAATGAACGGCTTCCAGGTGGATCTGCAGGACAATACCGTTGTCCCGGCCATTGTTTATGGTCTAAAAGATATCCGGGCGTCACTCAAAAATCTTACCAACGATGATAAAACGCCCATCGACTTTAAAACAGATCTGACGGTGGCCCAGGGCGGAAGTGTAAGTGTCAGTGGTCAGGTCAGCCAGGTCGGCGATCGTGCCGATGCACGAGCGAAAATAACGGGGATAAACCTTAAACCGCTACGCCCGGCCCTATCCAAGTTCACGTCGCTTGCGCTTGAGTCTGGTAACATCTCCACGTCGGTCCGGATGAAGTACCGTTCTGCCAAATCCGGTCCCCGATTGCGCGCCCACGGCTCAGTAAACGTGAACAAGCTTATGGTAAACGAAGAAGGTACCGGTGAACGATTCCTCGAATGGAAAAAGATGTCTGCCAATGGTCTAAAGTTTGGCCTGTCACCTGATGAGTTGCACATCGAAGAGGTGAGATTCCTGGAACCTGGCGCCAAGGTTGTGATTTTCAAAGACCGTAGTATAAATCTGGCCAAGGTGTTTAAGAACTCAGATGCGCTTAGCGACGAGACTGCTGCACTTCAGGAGGAACCTCCTGCTGTCGCACCGAGTAAAAATCGGCCAATTTTTCCGGTGAGTGTCGAGCGGATTCGCGTGGAGAAAGGTGTTGTTGATTTCGCTGACCTCACTCTGGTGTTGCCTTTTGCTGCCCATGTGACGGACCTAAGCGGAGGTGCTACAGGCATATCTTCCGACCCGGCAAGCCGAACCATGATTAAACTCGAGGGCAAGGTTGACGAATACGGACTCACCACGGTGGAGGGTGGGATAAGTCCGTTTGCACCCAAAACGTTCACTGATCTCACCGTCTCATTCCAGAATGTTGATATGAAGCCCCTCAGTCCTTATAGCGCTACGTTTGCCGGGCGAAAAATTGCATCCGGCACACTCAACCTCAACCTGGAATATAAAATCCAAGACAGCGAACTTCTCGGAGACAATAAAGTGGTGTTAGAACAGTTCACCCTCGGCGAGCGGGTTGAGGCACCAAACGCGATTAATCTGCCGCTAGATTTGGCTATCGCACTCCTTACTGACACTGAGGGTAAGATCGATGTGGCGGTGCCGGTGCGTGGCAACGTGGACCATCCCGAATTCAAATACGGGCATGTGATTTGGCAGGCGTTGGTCAAACTGATCACCAAAGCCGTGACTGCACCGTTCCGAGCACTGGGTGGTCTTTTTGGCGACAAGAGCGAACAGATGGACGCCATCGCTTTCGATCCCGGCAGCGCCCGCCTACTGCCCCCGGAGGAGGGAAAACTAAAAAAGGTTTCGGAAGCTCTCAAAAAACGACCCCAACTGAGGCTGGTAGTAGAGGGCCGTTTCGACCCTAACGTGGATGCTGAAGCGTTGCGTACCGAGGGTGCACGGCGTGCTCTTGCTGAACAGATGGGCGTGAAACTCGCTCCCGATGAAAAGCCGGGACTGATTGCATTCGACAGCGCAAAGACGCAAAGAGCTCTGGGAAAGCTATTGGAAATGCGCAGTGGCGACACTGCAATCGCAGATTTCAAGACGCAGTATGAAAAAACGACTGGCAAGAAGGCCAAAAAGGCGAATTTCGCCATGGCGTTTGTCGGTTGGGCAAGTTCCGATTCCGCCTTTTATGAGGCCATGTTCGAGGAATTGGTGAAGCACGAGCCGCTCGCCGACAACAACCTCCAGGATCTCGCTCAACGGCGGGGGGAAGCGATTATACAGGCGCTCAAGACGACCGGCGGCCTGGAGGCCGAACGGGTGAGTGCCGGAAGTCCGGGTCCGGTGGAGAAGGCATCGACGGCAACCGTCAACACTAAGCTCACACTGGACGCCATCAAGCCACCTGAGTAGTTCGCCCCAAGTTTCTCTATGACGTAACCGGATCGCCCAATGGCCGGAGTCACAGCGTCAACCGCTCAGTAATAGGTCTTCTTCGTTCCAGATGCTAACGGGACGACCTGTTTTTGATAGACGATTCGTCTGCAAACCTGTAAATCACAGCACCCCACGTCAATCCGGCACCCAGGGCGATGAAAGCGACGGTGCTTCCATTTTCAATGCGGCCCGTTTCAATGGCTTCATCCAGTGCCATGGGAATGCTTGCCGCGGTTGTATTGCCATAACGCTGGATATTGTTGAATACCTTTTCCGGAGACACATTCAGTGCCTTTGCAAATGCTTCGTTTATGCGAAGATTGGCCTGATGCGGAATGAAAAGGTCGATGTCATCCAGAGAAAGATCGGCCTTTTTCAAAACTTCTTTGGTTACCAGTGGAAGTCTTTTCACCGCGGTTTTAAATACCAGTCTTCCGTCCATAACCGGGTAATGCCGGGCCTCTTTCATCATCTCTTTGCTTAAGAATGGGCTCATTTTGTGAGACGGCAGTTCCATCATGAGAACATTTGCAAGTTCTCCCTGGGCGTGAAGCGCGGCGCCCAGAACGCCCACCGGTTCCTCGGTTTCAACGCCCTCCAGACATACAGCGCCGGCGCCGTCTCCGAAGATTACCGAAATATCGCGTCCCCGGGTGGAGATATCGAGTGCCGTGCTATGGACTTCAGCGCCGACAAAAAGAATCCGGTTTGCATGCCCGCTTCGAATAAAAGCGTCCGCAGTCGTAAGACCGTATATAAACCCGGTACACTGCTGACGGATATCCAGCGCAGGTGTCTTTTCAAGTCCGAGTTTATGCTGCAACATACATCCTGAACCCGGAAAATAGATATCCGGACTCAGTGTCGCGAAAATAATGAGGTCGATATCTTCAGGTGACCACCCTGCCCGCTTCAAGGCAATCTTCGAAGCTTCAAGTCCGAGATCAGAGGATCCTACGCCGCCATCTTCAGGGACCCAGTGCCGCTGCTCGATTCCCGTACGCTGGCGTATCCATTCATCGGATGTATCCATCCATTGAGAAAGGTCATCGTTGGTGACAACACGTTTTGGAACATAACGACCGGTTCCCTTAATGATTGTTTTTACCATAGAAACACCTCATAATTTTATTCTGCAGATTCCCACAATGCATCTTTAAGACCGGATGTCCGTTCAATTTTACGAGATATGGTTGTTTTAATGATCCCTTCTGTTCCCCAAATGGATATATTTTTTCTGGCGCGAGTGATCCCAGTGTAGAGCAGTTCACGGGTTAATACAGGATAATCCCGATTCGGAAGGATTAGAAGGACTGTTTCAAATTCTGATCCCTGGCTCTTGTGAACCGTCATTGCATACGCCGTTTCGTGCTCCGGGAGTCTGTTTGGAAGAAACCGTCTGGGTTCACCGGAAACACCTTGAAAATAAACAAACAGTTCTCTGCTCTTTGAATCCGGCGCGGCCATGGTGACGCCAACATCTCCATTAAAAAGTTCCAGGCTGTAATCGTTTCGGGTAATCAGAACGGGTCTGCCCCTGTACCAGGGACGGGTCGAAAATTTATCGGGATCTATCAGACCGTTTCCGCTTAATATCTTTTCTGCAAGACTGTTTATGGCGTTGACACCCAATGAACCGACTTTAACAGCACACAGTATTTTAAATCGACTAAAAAGTTCAAGTGCTTTGTGGGGATCGTCCGCATTCAGATATTCTGAATATCTTTGGATGACCCATTCTGACAAGGCCTTGGACAGCGCATCGGGTTCTGAAATCTCTCGCCAACCGATTTGATCTGGATTGTTTTTCAGATGAAAAATGGCGTCATCAATTTTCCCGCGGTTTACGGCACGGCTGCATTCGCCGATTCCGCTGGACTCGGCGAACCGATAGCTCTTTTTAAGAACGACCATACCGTCATAAATGCCCGGCTGGTCTTTCTGTTCCTCGTTTGAGACATCTATTTTTTGCTGGGTTATATCTTGGAACTGTTTGCAAAAATATCTTGAAAATGTATGGACATGGTCCCGGTCACAGATGTCGGCCATGACAGAACCCGTCTCCACCGAGGCCAGCTGATCCCTGTCTCCGATCAGTATGAGTCTGGCATCATCCGGAACAGCTGCCATGAGCTTAGACATCAGGGCAAGATCTACCATAGATGCTTCATCCACCACCACAATATCCGCAATCAGCGGATTTTCAGCGTTATGGCGAAAATAAGGGGATCCCGGAATGGTTTTCAGCATTCTGTGAATGGTATACGCCTTATCGGGTATGGCGTCGATAATATGGTCACCGCAGTTGAGTGTTGTTTTTGCAGCTTTCACCGATTCGCCGATCCTTGCCGCTGCTTTGCCTGTCGGTGCAGCGAGTAGAATATTTAGGGTGTCTTTTCGAGAGAGTTCTAAAAGCAGTGCAAGAATTTTTGCCATGGTGAAGGTCTTTCCAGTTCCCGGACCTCCGGTGATGACACAGAATTTTTTAAACGCAGCAATGACGGCCGCCACCTTCAGCCATTTAGAATCGTCATCATTTTCCGGGAAAAGCCTTTTTAAGCAGTCTTTTAAAAGGGTTCTGTCTATATTACGGATATCTTCTCTCATACGGCATGTAATGGCGTCTGAAAGATGATTTTCATACTCCCAATATCTATAAAGGTATAGTCTGTTTTTTTTGTCGAATATCAGGGGACGAAAATCTCCGGGTTTTCCAACCGCCCGACTTCGGCTTATTTTCTTTGACCACTCGGAAAGTTCCGGACCTTTGACCGCCGCATCACCGTTCAGTTCTAAAGAGATCGACGTTTCGGCCACAGACCCAAGGTCGAGGTATACATCTCCGTTTCCGGTGCTACGGCTGACAAGGGCTGCGGCCAGAAAAATATCCGGATCGTCATTTTTATCAATCTCGGCGATAAAATTGGCAAAATGAACATCCGTATCAGTTATATATCCCTTATGATATAAATCAGTTATATTAATTTTATTCATCCTAATCATTAGTTTTCTAATTTCCCGGAATCAGCGCTTTCAACAGGGCGTTAATAAGACCTGTATTGGGAAGGTCTTTGTAAATACCGAATTCCGTTCCTCTGACAGGATCCACCCCTCTTATAAAGATGTAAAAAACACCCCCAAAGTGTCTTTCATAGGAAAAATCCGGTAATCGTAGCTGAAGGTATTGATAAAGCGAAAGGGTATAAAGATGATATTGCAGAATGTAAAAATCATTGTTCATGATTTCCGCCAAAGCATCTTTCCCATAGTCTTCCACGCATGTTCCTAAAAAGTTCGATTTCCAGTCCACCAACCAGAAACGACCCTTATGATAGAAAACCATGTCCATGTAGCCTTTTATAAACCCTTTGGTTAAAGAGAAGTTGAGTTTCTCAAGCCGAGCTGGAAAACCATCCTGAAGATCGATGCCGCCATAATTTTCGAATATCTTTTTGAGACCCTGCGGCGTAACCGGTTTCAATGGAAAATAAAACTCCATTTCGTTTATCCTGTCCTTCCATTGAACAGAAGAAAGCCTTAAAGTCGTTTTGCTTATTTCAAGCGGTATTGAAAGAACTTTGTCTATCATGGTGCATATCGGTTTTTGCCATTTGGATTCAAATCCATACGCCTCTAATTTGTCGGTTACCAATCTAACCTTATCTTCTGAATTGCCGGCCGCAAAATCAAGATGTTCAAAAATATCGTGGAAAAAAATTCCGGGACGGGTCCCTTTTGGAAAGGAAAAAATGTCTGTATTTATATTTAGATCCAAACCCCTGTCGGTTAAAGGTTTTTGAAGAGAATGGAATGCGTCCCGATCCGGGAGTTCTTGATCCGATGCCCGCTGGGATATGAGGTGTGAATAACTCGATATTTTCCAGGAAGTGTCGATTTTTCCCGAAAACCGTCTGAAAGAAATGTTTTCCGCTTTATCCGCGCCCGTTAAGAGTTCTGCGCCATTATCAAGCGGCAGTGGAATAATATCTATAGCCCCATCTGATTGGTTTGAAAGCTGAATTAAATCTTCTCGTATGTCCGCATCATTTTTTTCTGAAACGGTTGTTCTTAAAGATGTAACCGCCTCTTTTTTGAAAACATCCGCGGATTGCGCTTGATAGTGTAACAGGTAGGCGATGGCGGAAGTTTCAGCAGTATTGAATCGACCCCAGACGAGATAGCATCTTTTTATCGCTCGCGTTAGGGCCACATAAAGTAATCTCAGATTTTCCGCCAGAAGTTCATTTTGGGCTTGGGTCAGGTGGGTTCGGATTTCCTTTGACCCGAGATCGAAGGTCAGCATTTCATTGTTTTCATGGTTGTGAAATTGAATCTCGCGGTCTTTAATCATGGACCCGTCCCACGCAAAGGGGCAAAACACAACCGGATACTCAAGACCTTTGCTTTTATGGATGGTTATGATTTTTACGGCTTGATCATCACTTTCAAGGCGAAGTTGATGGGTTTCAGATTCAGGCGTAAAAGCCCGTCTTTGTTCCGACAGCCACTTAAGCAGGCCGGTCGTCCCAAGTTTTTTATCAACCGACGCCTGGTGGAGAATTTCTGTCAAATGGAGAAGATTGGTCAGTCTTCTTTCACCATCCGGAAGCGGTAGAAGTCGTTCCCGGACCCTTTCCCGGACCATCAACATCCGAAACATCCGGATAAAACCGTATTGGTTCCACAATCGGAAATATTCTCTAAATCCATCGGATCTGTGCGCCAGGCAGAAAGGGTTCTCCCCCGCTGAATCGAGCTCTATGCCGGGAACACCGATAATATCGGTCGCCAGAGCGGTTTTAAACAGCCGTTGGTTGGCGGGTTCGGCAATACTTGAAAGAATTCTTTCCAATTCCAGGGCCTCATGGGCATGAAAAATGTTTCCCGTATTTTGGAGAACCGATGGAATTCTCTTTGATGAAAGGCAGTTCTTGATTATTTGTGCCTGTCGATTTGTGCGAACGAGAACAGCAATATCTCCTGCTTTAATACGATCTGAAACCGGATCGCATCGCCCGTTTTTGTCCTTTGAAATAAGGCGCAAGATTTCGGCGGCAACCGCTCTTGCTATCAGCGGAACCGCCTCGGTTTTGCTCAGGGGTTTGGGTTTGCTCGATTGCTCCTTCGGCGCCAAATACCACAGTACTAAAGGGGCTGAAAATATGGGGTCAATCGTTTCGGCTTCCCCCCCGGGAATACCCTTTTCAAACCCGATCTGATCGTAGACAAACGGTGCATGGGAGTTTGAAAAAAGCGTGTTTACAGCCGTTATCAAACCGGGCGTTGAACGCCAGTTTTCTATCAGGGTATATTTTGAATCTACACTCCGGGCGGCCTTCATGTAAGAAAAAATATCTGCGCCTCGGAAGCTGTAAATGGCCTGCTTCGGATCGCCGATCATAAACAGGATGCTTTCTTTTGATGCAAAGAGCCGGGTGAATATTTGATACTGAACAGAATCCGTATCCTGGAACTCATCCACAAGGGCGGCCCGATATTTCCGCCGAATTGTTGTTGTGAGCTTATTTCCACCTATATCTTCAAGCGCATTTTTTACCTTTACCAGAAGATCGTCGTAGAATTGAATGTTGCGCTCCTTTTTTCGAAGCAAAAACTGTGCCTGCGCAAACTTGAAAACCAGTGTTTTGAGATACACCAAATAGGTTTCCATCTCGGCTTCAAGGGCGACACCTTTGATGTGCAGCGTATCACAGACATCAAAAATTTTGTGTGAAGGCGGGGTATAATTTTTTCGGGTGGACTGGTCTATTTTGGTGGACGTAAATTTATCAAAACCTTTGAACAATGGAAAGCCGATGGATTTTTCATCGACAAAGCGATCCATTCGGGCAATCATGGAAGCAATTGTTAGGTCTCTTTTTGAAACCCCCGCTGGGTGTGTTTTGGATTTGAGGCTGCCATAAATTGAACCGGAAAGGGACGGGTCTTTTAATAGCATCATCAACGGATCGCGTGAGACGGGCCAGCAAGCTTTAAGCCGGTTAAAAATCTTTTCAAAATCACCAAAGCTCTCTAAATCAGGTGCCTCAAGTTCCGGAATAATCCGGATGTCTGCGGCTCTTTTTTGGGTCAGAAGCTTTAAAAAATATTCCGGTCCGGATATTTTCTTAAGGCTATAGCTTAAAAATTGTGCCGGCAAACTGTAAAAATGCTTTCTCCAGAAATCATCCACCACCTCTCGTGACAAGCCAATGGGATCGGTCACAAGTTCTGTGTCGAACAGACTCTGAGTTTCAAAGGCATTCTCATGCAAAACCCTTTGGCAAAAACCGTGTATGGTAAAAATAGCAGCATTATCAAAATCGACGACGGCATCCTGAATCAGTTGAATGGCCAAAGCCGGATTATCATATTTTTTGACCAGCGCATCCATAAAATCATCATTGCTTCCCCCCTTAAAAAAAGCCGATTTTGCCCTGAGAAGCTTATTGCGGATTCTCTCTTTAAGCTCTTCAGTGGCAGCCTTGGTAAACGTCACCACCAGTATCTGATCCACCGCAAGCCGTTCCTCGAGGATGAGTCTTAAAAAAATCCCGGCAATGGTATACGTCTTACCCGTACCGGCACTTGCTTCGATGAGGTTGGTTCCTTTAAGCAATGTGTTAATGGGATCAAAAACTTTCATCTGTATGCGTAATTTCCAATTTAAATGATTGAACGACGGGGGGATTTTTTATTATAAGACCTTATTTTTCTGCGGAATGGATGCTTTTACCCTAATTGAGCGAAAGTCTCTGAACTTACAAAATTGCTTACAAATTAAACAGATAAAACATTCTTCCCGTTTTGTTTACGCTCATTTAGGGTTTTATTTTTACGGCGTGTACTGCTTGGATGTATTAAAAATCGTAGACGCCCGTAAAATTCTCAGGTGTAATTTTCTTTAATTCTTCTTTAACGGTTTGCGAAATATCAAGACGTTCTATAAACGCTTCAATTGCTTTCCGATCAATATGCGTATGGGTTCGTGTTAATGCTTTCACCGCCTCAAAGGGCTCCGAATACCCTTCTCTGCGCAAAATCGTCTGAATGGCCTCAGCCACAACCACCCAGTTTTCATGCAAGTCTTTTTGGATCGCTTCTCTATTCAGAACCAATTTGTCCAGTCCTTTTAACAATGATTTAAAACCGATCAACGTGTGGGCCAGGGGAACACCGATATTTCTGGTAACCGTGGAATCCGTCAAATCCCTCTGAAGTCTCGAAATCGGGAGTTTTGATGAAAGATGCTCCAGGATCGCATTGGCCACCCCCAGGTTGCCTTCTGAATTTTCAAAGTCTATGGGATTGACTTTATGGGGCATGGCTGAAGACCCGACTTCACGGTCTTTGATCTTCTGATTGAAATATTTCATGGAGACATACGACCATATATCCCGATCCAGGTCGATGAGAATGGTATTGATCCTTTTAATATTGTCACAAAATGCGGCCAGATTGTCATAATGCTCTATCTGTGTGGTGACTTTTGATCTTTCAAGACCCAGAACTTCGTTTACAAAGTGATTTCCAAATGCAATCCAGTCGATGTCCGGATACGCAACGCAATGCGCATTGAAATTACCGGTAGCACCGCCGAATTTAGCTGAAAACGGAATAGTTTTTAATAGTTTTTTCTGTTTTGTCAATCGCTCAACAAATACATATACTTCTTTGCCCAGGCTGGTCGGCGAGGCCGGCTGACCATGGGTCCGGGCCAGCATGACGACATCTTTCCATTGGTTCGCTTTTTCATTCAAAGTGTCTATCACCGCATCCAGAAGCTTTTCCAAAACATCATTCCAGGCATCTTTTAACGAACACGGTATGGCGGTATTGTTGATATCCTGAGATGTTAAGCCAAAATGAATGAATTCCTTGGCGCGATGCAACCCCAGTTGGTCGAATTTATCCTTTAGAAAATATTCCACCGCCTTGACGTCATGATTGGTGACCGCTTCGATGTCTTTGACGTGTCGGGCATCTTCATGGGAAAAATTTTTATAAATTCGCCTCAAGGTTTCAAACATGCTCTTGTCAAAATCCGCCAGTTGAGGCAGCGGCAGATTGCACAATTCGATAAAATATTCCACTTCAACCTGCAAACGATATTTTATCAATGCACCCTCGGAAAAATAATCGGTTAGTTTTTCAACAGATTTTCGATAACGGCCGTCGATGGGGGAGATTGCAGTTAAAGATGAAAGTTCCATGGTATTTTTCCCTGACATAGAAAGAATTATTTTTTTTTAGATTTTCTCATTTTTTTTGCGCTCATTTAGGGTAGGATAATGCTCTATAAGTGTCAAGAAATTGATGAGAAATCCGAGTCGGGACGAAATTGCCCGAACACGACATTTTTTCAAACGGATAAAATGTTAAAACAATTTTTATTTGACAAAGGTCAAAGGAGTGATAAATTAATTCATATTTTATTTAAAACTATTGTTAAAAAGGAGCACAATCATGGAAGAAATGAAAATCGGTTATAGCGGTAATTATCCATTTGTTGAGATTAACTTTTTCTTGAATGAGGAAGGGGAAAATTATACCATTAAATTGCCGATGTCAAAAATGTGGTATAAAGACATCATCTATGAAATAGAAAAAGTTGCGGAAGAAGAGAAAAAGAAAGCAGAAAAATATTTGCATGAAGATAACAGAAAAATGATGACCCAATGCTTTGATATGTATGCAAAATTAATCGAAATAGGCAAAGAGCTTAGAAGAGATATAGAAATGGATTCAGAGGGTGTAACATTAAGTGAAGCATCTGCGGGTTATTAGAAGCAATCCGCAATCCATTTAATTATCTGTTTAATTATCTGTCGTTTTCCTGAGCAAATGATATCGAGATGCACTGAAAATTATGTGTAACGCAAAATTTCAGTGCATCTTTAATTAGCGCTTTGCAAAAGGCTCATGCCCACGAATGGTAGGTTTTGAAACGGCTTCTTAACACTTCCGCCTCCCGAGTCAATCCCTTATTCGTTCCAGCCGGTTCACGGTCATGGTTACAGCTCCGAAGTCTTCTTCTACCTTGCCATAAAGTATGAAAGGTCGGTTTTCATCTAGAATGGAGCAGAAACGACGGTAGGCTTTGGGGAAAAAGGTCGTTTCAATCAGGCCGGTGTCGTCTTCAAAAGTGAGGAACTCCATGGGTTCGCCGTGTTTGGTATGTACGACCTTTCCGGTAATTAAGATGCCGGCAACGCTGACATGACAGTTTGCAAAATAAGGTAATTCCTTGGCCTTGACAATCCGGAGTTTCTTTAAACGGTCCGTGTACAAAACCATTGGATGTCGATGGCACAAAAAACCCAGGGCTGCAAATTCCTGTCGCAGGCGTTCTCGCTCATTCTCGGGAGGAAATGACGGTTTAAGGACATCTATTCTGTTGCCGAACAAATCTCTTGTCCCGGATCTGTTTAATCTGGATTTTTGCCAGCAGATCAGTTTCCACAGCATCAACGTACGATTTT
>DATKWE010000269.1:0-45346 GCA_035529735.1 Desulfobacterales bacterium
TCCATACGGAGAACAGAAGTACAAAGTGCCCATCGCCGCAATCGTTACACCCAAGGATTGCTCCCGCTGCCATCCCGACGAGGTGACCCAGTATAACAAAAGTAAGCATGCCAATACCATCGAGATCATATGGAAGCTGGATCCCTGGTTGAACAAGGGCATGAACTCGGACAACGAGCGCAAGACCGGTTGCTTCAACTGCCACGGAACGGTCATTGAGATTGACAAAAACGGCGCCATCGATCCTGCCACCTGGCCCAATGCCGGTGTCGGCAGATTGAATCTCGACGGGAGTAAAGGTTCGTGCACGTCCTGTCATACCCGGCACCGCTTTTCTGTGGCCGAGGCGAGGATGCCCGAGGCCTGCGACCAGTGCCATTTGGGACCCGATCATCCCCAAATCGAAATTTTTAATGAGTCCAAGCATGGAACTATGTACCATGCCTACAAAGACGAATACAATTTCAATGCAGCCCCCGGCACCTGGACACCGGGCACGGATTATCGTGCGCCGACCTGTGCGGCCTGCCACATGTCCGGTTCCGGAAAGGTCATGGGAACCCATGACGTCACCGAGCGGCTCTCCTGGGAGACCCAGGCACCGCTGACGGTTCGGCCCCAGGATTTCAAGCCCTTTCCTTCGGGAACCGACTGGACAATGGAACGGGAAAAGATGAAGAATGTCTGCCGTGCCTGCCACGGTGATTCTTGGATCAACGATTTTTATAACGGATTCGACAAAACCGTGGAAGACTACAACGAGGTCTACTTCAAACCGGCCAAGGCAAAGCTGGACGAACTTTATGACAAAGGACTTTTGGATAAGACCAAATTTTTCGACGAACGTCTCGAAGTGGAATTCTATGAACTGTGGCACCACGAAGGCCGCCGTGCCCGAATGGGGGTCATGATGATGGCCCCGGACTACGCCTGGTGGCATGGGTTCTATGAATGCAAATTCCGCTTTGCCAACTTTATGGAAGCGGCCAACCAACTGATCGAGACCGGCCAAAAGGCGTATGTGGCCAAAGATTTCCCCAATGCCACGGGAGACACCCAGAAGCCGCCGAAAATCTTCGACAAGAAGTAATTATCCATACATCCAACAGGACTGACTTCCGCCCTTCTGTCTGGGCGTAGATCAGTCCTGTTGGGGATCGGATCTGTCCCCACTTTTTTACCCCTGCCTAAGTCAGAATTTCAGGTAAAGATTCCTGGTACGCCACATTCTTTTGAAAATCGAGATGTTAATCGGAACCCCAACCCGCGGCATGCTACTTATAAACCAGTTTGGGCGTTTCCATAATTACTTTGGTATCCGGCGGAACAGATTCGGTAATCCAGACATTTCCCCCGATTACGGAGCGGGCACCGATGACGGTATTTCCACCCAGTATCGTGGCGCCCGAGTACACAATGACATCGTCTTCGATGGTGGGATGGCGTTTTTTGCCCCTCAGTCGTTCTCCGGCATCTTTGGGAAGTGAAAGGGCGCCGAGGGTCACCCCTTGATAGATTCGGACGTTTTTTCCGATCACGGTGGTCTCGCCGATCACCACGCCGGTTCCGTGGTCGATGACAAAACTCTCTCCGATGTCAGCCCCGGGATGGATGTCGATGCCGGTCAAACTGTGGGCATGTTCCGTCATGATCCGGGGTAAAAGGGGCACTTGAAGATCAAAAAGCTTATGGGCCACCCGATATACGGTGACGGCAAAGATACCGGGATAGCTGAAAATAATCTCGTCATGACTTTTTGCTGCAGGGTCCCCTTCATAGACCGCCCGGACATCCGTTGCCAGTATTTTCCGAAGCAACGGTATCGATTCAAGGAGGTTGAGCGCAATCTTCTGCCCCTGTTCCTCGCATTCATTGCACGGCAGATCATATCTGAAGCAGTCATGCCGCATACTGTGGGTAATCTGAACCGAAAGCATATCAAACAGTACCGACACCGACTGGCCCATGTAGTATTTCAAATTGACCGGATCGATTTTTTCCCGAGTAAAGTAGCCGGGGAAAAGGATTTCCTTTAATTTGTTTATAATATCAACGATATAACCTTCAGAAGGAATCGGTTCATAGTCGATATGGGTGTAACACGCCTTATCATAGCAGCTTTCTATGATGTTTTCGGTAATGTCGGGAAGCTGCTCTTTAACCCTGTTTAAAGATTCAGCATCGATCCTGCAGGAGGGGTCCGGGGTATTCATATCCTTTTTCATTTGCACATCTCCAAAATTATTATATCGATAAATACGCAATGTCCCTTGCAAGAGAAAGTTTGGGCGTTCATCAAATCTTGGATCCGGACACTTTTTCTCGAGGGGTTTTTATATCTTTTGGCAGCAGAGGTTCGACGGTGTCGCCGCAACGAATTTTGCCTCCCACAATGACACGCGCAAAGACCCCTTCTTTGGGCATAATACAGTCTCCGGCTTGGTAGTATATGGCACACCGGTTATGGCATTGTTTACCGATTTGCGAAATCTCAACTTCGGCCGATTTCCCGAGTTTCACACGGGTTCCCACCGGCAGATTTTTCCAATCAACGCCGGATGTTGCAATATTTTCGGCAAAATCACCAAAGGTAACCTCAAGACCGTTATTGCGGGCTGTTTCAATGCTTTCCGCGGCTAAAAAACTCACCTGCCGATGCCACGGACCGGCATGGGCGTCTCCTTCGAGGCCGTGATTTTTTATAACGCTGGCCTGCCGGACCCGAACCTTTCGTGTTCCTTTTTTTTTGCTTAAAGCGATGGAAATAATTTTCATGTTAAACCCGCGCATTTAAAAATATCGTGATCATATTTCCGTTAAAGAGAAACACCCTGCTGGAATTCTTTTCTCTTTTTCTAAAAATGGAATCCACTTAACAATTGCCACTATGTGGTATTTTTGTCAATGTTAAAATAAACCTTTTCCTTGTGCGTGGCCCTTAAAAAATCATTTGACTTCGGGATTCGTACGCTGGATGAGGCAAGGCGATTTTAATGAAACGCAGTCAAAAGCACCCCTAATTTTACAACAGATATTTAATGACTAAAAAACCTGTAATCAGAAGAACTGTAAATGCTGTGGCAAGAATGTTAAAGTATTTATCGATAAAAGCCTGGATGCTCGGGCCGAAAAGGTAAATGAGACCCCCCACCAGAAAAAAGCGCGCAGACCGGGACACCAAGGATGCGATGACAAATACGGAGAAATTGATTTTAAATGCGCCGGCCGCAATGGTAAATACTTTATAGGGAATCGGCGTAAAACCCGCGATGCCCACTGCCCATGCATCATATTTATTGTAAAGAATTTCGATGTATTCAACCTTTGGGGTCAGGCCGTAAAAGTCTACGATCCGGTTGCCGACGGAAGCCATAAACTGCCACCCGATCAGATAGCCGAAGCATCCTCCGAGGACGGACCCTGCTGAACATATCAATGCATATTTCAAAGATTTTTTGGGTATGGATACAGCCAGCGCGATCAGCAGTATATCCGGAGGAATCGGGAAAAAAGAGGATTCACTGAAAGCTAGAAAAAATAACGCCCATGATCCATAGGGCGTTTCCGCCCAGTGGAGCACCCAGTCGTAAAGGCGACGAAGCATGAATTACGGTCTCCATCCATGTTCACCCACAAGTTTGACAAATCTGCATCCCCCTAAATTGGTCTTGTGAATGCCGTTTTCATCCTTGTAAAGTTTTATGAGTTCTTGGGAATACTGGTCTCCAACGGGTATTACCATACATCCCCCCACAGCGAGCTGGCTCACCAAAGGTGCCGGAATGCTCGGAGAACCAGCGGTAACAATAATGCCGTCAAAAGGGCTTTGGTCGGCCCAGCCGGCAGTGCCGTCGGAATATTTGGTTACGATATTGTGGTAATGAAGCGAATCAAAAAGCTTGCGAGTTTTTATATGGAGCGAATGTATTTTCTCGATGGTATAAACACGGAAAACAATTTCCGCTAAAACAGCAGCCTGGTATCCTGATCCTGTTCCGATTTCAAGTATTCTGTCGTCTTTTCCGGGTTGCAGTGCCTGGGTCATCTCCGCTACGATATAGGGCTGTGAGATGGTCTGCTGCTCTCCGATGGGGAGCGGAAAGTCACCATAGGCCTGATTTCTCAGCGCTTCACTCACAAAGAGGTGCCGGGGAACCGTGCGCATGGCGGCCAGGACGTTTGGATCGGTGACGCCGCGTGCTTCAATCTGTTTTCTGACCATTTCTTCACGCTGGCGTTCATACTTTAAAGAATTTTCATCCAAAATAATAAACCTATAATTAATCTGAAGCGTTACAATTTTTTTTGCGTCACTTTGCCGGAGGCCATTTCAAAGAGCGTTTTTCAAAATGATCTCGCTGTAAGGCTTCAAAACCCGTTAAATTTATTTCCCAAATGCCACGGACGTATGCCCGTGGGAATCTGCATGGCAATATTTGAAATTTCTATCAACTCTGAGGGGTTACGTCAAGAATTTAGAATCTATTCACGGAAGGTTCCCCAAAACACCAAATTTTTCTTGTCCGATGCGCATTTTCGTCCGGATTTTTCACCTGCCCGTCGATACGGCCTTATCATCAAAATGTCCCGAAACCATTTTAAATAAAGCGCTTGATTTTTCATCACAATGTCGCATAATCTGATATTTGTGGCATAAGATACATCCCAAAATGCGCTGAAAATGGAAGTTATGCGCGGTATTCCCGAATACTGAGTAAATCCCTGGATTGAATCGGACAAAACAACGCCATGAAGAGCATAAGACATTTAAAATTATGTGTTTTACTTTTGATACTCATTATTATGTTCGGTGTCGCCGGATATATGACCATCGAAGATTGGGGTTTTTTAGATGCATTGTATATGACGGTTACCACGCTCACCACTGTGGGATACGGTGAAGTCCACGAAGTGAGCGATTTGGGGCGGATGTTCACGATTTTGTTTATCATTATCGGTGTGGTTTACTTTTTGTATATTGCGGGTGCCGTTGTCCAGTTTATGGTCGAAGGCCAAATAAGAGCCATATTGGGGAGGAGAAGCTTGGATAAAAAGATTGATCGAATGAAAAATCACTATATCGTTTGCGGATATGGGCGTATCGGAAGAATTCTGTGCAAGATGCTGGCAAGCAAGCCGGTGGATCTGGTGGCTATCGAGAAGAACCAGGACCTCATCCCGGTCATGGATAACGATAAAATTATTTATTTGTCCGGTGATGCCTCCGATGAGACGGTTTTGCTCAGGGCGGGAATAAAAAGGGCTAAAGGTCTGGTTGCAGTCCTGGCTACCGATACGGACAATGTGTTCCTGGTGCTGAGCGCCAGGCAACTTAATCCGGATATTTATATCATGGCAAGGGCTTCCCACAACGAAACAAAGTCTAAAATTCTGGCTGCAGGTGCCAACCGGGTGGAATCGCCCTATGACATGGGGGCTGTGAGTATGGCCCAGCGGATTATCCGTCCAACAGTGACCAATTTTCTGGATTTTGCCTTTACTCAAAAACGGAAAGACATTCAAATGGAAGAGATACCGGTCAATCCCTCCTCGAGCCTTGTAAATGTAATGTTGAGGGATTCAGGCATCAGACAACAGTTTAATCTGATCATCATCGCCATAAAAAAACATGACGACAGTATGCGATTTAATCCCTCTTTTGAAACGGTCATCGAGGCCGGCGACACGGTCATCGCCGTGGGGCAGGAAGAAAATCTACAGAAGCTGGAAAAAAAATTGAACTCAACAAGTTGAGCAGCCGGGGCGCTTCATTCGGTTATATTTTATAGATAATCCGTTTATCTGTAATAATTATGTCCACATACTTGTCCTGGGATTCCATTTGTATTTGTGGAACGATCTGGTCTTCAAACGACAAGGCGACCTTTCTTGTGGTAATGGAGAGGGTTGGAATAAGCCGGTCGTAATATCCATCGCCGGATCCGATTCTTCCGCCCTTTTCATCAAAAGCGATGCCCGGGATAATTGCAATGTCGATACATTCGATGGGCACAACGTTGCACTGGCTGGGATCCGGTTCCAAGATGCCTCTGGGACCCAGCGTCAAATCCGTGTCGACATTGCCGATTTTCATCAATTTCATTTTATGTTTTGTTGTGTCAAAGGCGGGAAGGATGACGATTTTGTTGTAATTCAAGCATCTTTTAATGATTTTCAGACTGTTAACTTCACAGCTGCTGTTGATATAGAGTAAAACAATGTTCGCTTCCAGAAAATTGGCGAATTCAAAAAGCCGGTTTTCTATTCTGGTTGTTTTTGCTTCAACGTCTTTGGCTGAAAGTGCGGCAAGTGTTTTTGCAATATTGCTGCGTTTTTCATCTTTTGTTTCTCGAATTTCCTCCATGAATACTTTCCCCCGCGCAAACATTTTGAATATTTTTTATTGTATACAAATTTGAGGAGCAATGTCAACTTATAATAATCATTGACTATATGGCTTGCCCGTGATACAAGGTAAAAGAATTTTTTTCAAATCGGATTGTCGATAATTCAGGTATTGGCAATCCGATTCAGGTGTAAAGAAAGCGTTAAAAATTTGAGTTATGAAACGTCGTTTGAGCGAACCGAATTAAGATTCAAAGGAATATTGAAACGGATATGCTGGAAATCAAGTTTGTAAGACAAAATCTGGAGGAGATTGAAAAATCACTGGCAAACAGAGGAGAAACAGCGGATCTGGAAACGTTTAAAGATTGTGATACCCAGCGCAAGTCTCTCCTGCTCGAGATTGAAAATTTAAGACATCGCCGGAATGTTGTTTCGGAGAAGATCGCAGCCCTGAAGAAAAACGGTGAAAATGCAGAGGATCTTGTGATCGAGATGCGCGAAGTCGGGGGGAGAATCAAAACCCTGGATCTGCATTTGACCGAAAATGAAGAAAAGATAAATCAAATTCTTTTTGGGTTGCCGAATTTGCCCCACGCGTCAGTTCCCATCGGCAAGGACAGTTCTGAAAACCCGGTTCTAAAAAAGACGGGCACCCCGCCGGATTTCGATTTCGAGCCGCTGCCTCACTGGACTTTGGGCGAAAACCTTAAGATATTGGATTTTGAAACAGCATCCAAAATTACCGGTGCACGTTTTCCACTCTATCTGGGGGCCGGTGCAAAGCTGGAAAGGGCGCTGATTAATTTTATGCTGGATATCCATACCACCGAACACGGTTATAAAGAAATACTCCCCCCTTTTATGGTAAACCGGGACAGTATGACCAACACCGGCCAGTTGCCGAAATTCGAGGCGGACCTTTTCAAACTGGAAGGGTGGGATTATTTTATGGTTCCGACGGCGGAAGTCCCCGTTACCAATATCCATAAAGGCGAAATCCTGGATGAAGACATGTTGCCGATTCTCTACACGGCCTATACCCCGTGTTTTCGTTCAGAAGCAGGTTCCTATGGCAAGGATACCCGGGGCTTGATCCGGCAGCATCAGTTCAACAAGGTCGAGCTGGTGAAGTTCACCCGACCGGAGACGTCTTATGATGAGCTCGAAACGCTCTTAAACAATGCCGAAAAGATTTTAAAAGACCTCGGGCTTCCTTATCAGGTTATCAATCTGTGCACCGGCGACCTGGGTTTTTCTGCAGCAAAAACCTATGATATTGAAGTATGGATGCCTGCGCAAGGGGTTTACAGAGAAATTTCTTCATGCAGCAATTTTGAAAGCTTTCAGGCCAGGCGCGCCAACATTAGATTCAAAAGAAAAGGGAAAAAAGGGACAGAACTTGTCCATACCCTCAATGGATCCGGTCTTGCAGTGGGACGAACCTTTGCCGCAATACTTGAAAATTTTCAACAGGCTGACGGATCCGTGATGATTCCCGAAGCCCTAAAACCCTATATGGGGGGAATGGAAAAACTCGTGCCGTGAAACCAGAAAATTTTCCAAAAGAAATTCAACCCTTTATAATTCCCCAGCATGAGGGCGAACTGATTTATCGATGCCTGGGCTGTGGCCAACAATACGGAATTGATAAATTGCTCTATACATGTCCGGATTGCGCACAGGTGCTTCTCATTTACGACCTCAATTTTGAGTGTTTAAAAAAGATTCCCGGAGAGATCTGGCGAAAAATTTTTGACTATCGCAAGATGCTGACCATTCCAGCGTTAAAGGGGATCTATCTTTATCATGAATTTATCGGGCCGGTGATACCCCTCGATTCGGTGATTTATCTGGGCGAAGGACACACACCGATTGTCGAGGCAAATGATTTTTTGCAACAGAAAGCCGGTGTCAGATTCTACGTTAAGAATGACGGTCAAAATCCCAGCGCCTCCTTTAAGGACCGGGGGATGGCCAGTGCCATGAGCTATATCCATTTTTTAGTTCAAAAAGGATATGTTTCCGACGTGCTGGCCATATGTGCGTCTACCGGAGACACTTCCGCTGCTGCGGCCTTATATGCGTCCTATCTTCAACCCCATGTTAAGTCTGCCGTGCTCCTTCCCCACAAGAAGGTCACCCCCCAACAGGTGTCTCAGCCCCTTGGAAGCGGTGCTTGGGTGTTCGAGATTCCGGGGGTTTTTGACGATTGTATGAAGGTCGTTGAGGCCCTGTCGGAAAATTATAATGTGGCACTTCTCAACTCTAAAAATGCCTGGCGGATACTTGGACAGGAGTCGTATTCATATGAAATTGCCCAATCCTTTGAATACGACATGGAAGATAAGGTGGTGGTTTTACCCATTGGTAACGCCGGCAATATTACCGCCGTGATCAGCGGGTTTTTAAAATTTTATGAGACCGGTATCATAACGTCTTTGCCGAAAATATTGGGCGTTCAGTCTCAACATGCCAACCCTGTTTACCGATATTATCTCGAACCGGATGCTGAGAAACGGAAGTTTAGACCGGTGATCGTCAAGTCCAGTGTTGCCCAGGCGGCCATGATCGGCAATCCTGTTTCAATGCCGAGGGTGATTCATCTGGTGGATGCTTATAACCGGATGTCGGACAGGCAGAATGTATTTTTTGTGGAGGTTTCTGAACAATCCATCATGGATTGGGAACTTTTGGCCAACCGGAACGGACATATTGCCTGTACCCACGGCGGAGAATCTCTTGCCGGCCTGGTGGAAGCCCGCAAGCAGAAAATTGTCGGCGACAATGATGTCGCCGTGGTCGACTCGACAGCGCATGCACTCAAGTTTTCAGGTTTTCAGGAGATGTATTTTGAAAAAAGCTTTCCTGCAGAATTCGAAATTGTTCCGGATCCGGCACTTATGAATGCGCCTGTTTACGTTCACCCAAAGGATCTCCTAAAGGTCCCTGCTCCGGGGAAACCATTGCAGGGTGCAGAGTTCGATTATTTTGTCGAACGGATATCCGAGGAGGTCGCAACGCGTTTGAGTCTCAAAAAGGTGCCGAAAGCATGAAGATTCAAGACGTGTGTTTAACATCCGTCTGTTGCTCGACACTCGTTTTAGCATGTCTGATTGTTCTCCGTCCCGCATATTGCGCTTTTGTATACAAAAACTACGTTGTTCGCTACGACAGGGGCTGGGACATACTCTGTGATCCGTATGTTGTAAAAAAAAATGATTGGATCTTTAAACTTTTGAGACAAAAAGGGGAGATTTCCCACAAGGATTATCCGGAATTTTTACGGATATTCAAACGATTGAATCCGAACGTTCGTGACATCGACAGAATTCGTCCGGGGCAGCATATCGTTATTCCGCTTAAGAAAGTCCGCCGGGACGCCCTGCCGGAGCAATCCTCGGGAGTTGTTACCATTCCATTTTTAGCCGATTCCCGCATGTCTCAAGCCCTTGAAAAGTATTCATCCCCATATCGGGTCCAAAAAGGGGATTCCATATCCATCCTTATTTCCAGACAGTTTGAAGGTCATGGTACCCAAGCATATGAACAGGGTATGAAATTGTTCAGGGTGATGAATCCCAAAATTAAAAATTTGAACTGCATTTATGTCGGCCAGGTGATCCGGATTCCTGATCCAGAAATTCAAAGCCAGCCACGGGTCCCGTCTCTGTTTGAGCAGACAACCCAGCATGACAAAACAGCCGACATCGACCCTTCAATCATTGCGGGTCAGAAAACACCGATACCCGACATGGCAAAAGATACAGAGAAACAGACAGAATCTCCGTTATCCGAGGTCGCTTGGGCGCTGGATGCTAAATTTTTTAATAAAGGTGTTTACTACTTTCCGCGTCTGGGATGGGAAGATGTAAAAGTCGATCTTTCCCGGTCCCCTTTCATGGAACTCAGAGACGGCACACGGGTGTTCTTTCCAATAAACGCTGACAATCAGGCTTCAGAAATTAAAATGGCCCAATCTTTTTGGAAAGATGTTCATATTGTAACAACCGGACCCGGGGATTCTGTGGAACAAATCTTTGATACTGTTTTGGGGCGCTTTGAAAATAAGGTTGTAAAGAACCGTTTGTCTGTGTCAGATCATGGCGTTAAGATTGAAGTCCGGGGAATGTGGATCATCGAACAACCCGAGCCGTCCGAGGAAGAAAAGCGCTATCTTTGCATAACACTTATCGAGGGTCCGGAAGAGCGGACACCGGCTTCGATCATTCGCTATTTGGACCAAAATGGTATTGTTATCAAAGAGGTTTTCAAAGGTAAGATTTCCGCCGCCCGAGAATCGAATGCGCCCCGATACAAGCGGATGTCCGAGGATGTCCATGTCATCAATGCCTCGAATCATAAAGTGTTTGTCAGCGATTTTCTGGGGGCCATGGGGTATCGATACCAACCCAACGAGACGATTTCATTCGAGTATGCAGGAATTCCCATTGACGCGGTTTCAAATCTTGCCACCCATAACAGCGGCACTTCATTCCTTATCGACTTCGGAGAGTTTTATGGTGATGCGGTTCGTGCCATAAAAAAATCGGGCCGCAACATCATCCAGGTAAAAAATAGTGATACTTTGGATGTGATCTCGGCGCGTCTTTTCGCTGCAATGGGTGTTTCCTTCACCGAGAATCCTAGTTTTTTGGCCGCCAAGAGATCCGCCGGACACAATACGACCCTCACCATCCCCGGGTTTTTAATCGACGATGCCAAAACACCGGAGACGCTTTTGGCAATGGTTCCTCTGCATGACGGGGTTGTTGAGTTTTTGGCAAATAAAGGCATAAAAATCATGAGGGTCAAGTTGAATGACCATTGGATTGACCGGACACCATTTTGATGAATTCGTAAACGGACAGTTACGAGCTGTCGGGTGTTACAAGGTAAAAAAGATGCAAAATTTTCGATTGGGTTGGACATTTCTTGCCGTTGTGGCAATATGCACCGTCGCGTGTACATCAAACCTGCAGGTACGAAAACAACAGGGAGCGGCGGCACGGAATCTTGGTGAAGTATACTTTGGGCAGGGAAATTATACACAAGCACTGAAGGAGTTTCTAAAAGCCGAATCCCTTTATCCGGACGATCCTTTTCTGCAAAACGATCTGGGCCTCACTTACAAAGCCAAAAAAAAACCGGATCTTGCAATCACGAACTTTAAAAAAGCCATAGACCTTAAACCGGATTACGCGGATGCCAAGAATAACCTGGGGAGCGCATATCTCGACAAAGGGGAATGGGATGTGGCCATCGCGTATTTCAAAGAGGTCGCAGGAAGCCTGGTCTATGCTTCACCCCATTTACCCCTGTCGAATCTGGGATGGGCGTACTATAACAAGAAGGCGTATGAACACGCTGAAAAATACTATCTCGATGCCCTTGAAATAGCGCCAAAATTCATCAATGCGCTGCGGGGTCTCGGCCTGACTTACATGGCCATGGGAAAGGTTCCGGAGGGTATTGAAATTCTTGAAAGCGCCGTAAAAGAGTATCCGAGCATGGCCCTATTATATTTGGATCTTGCCGGGGCGTACACGTTGTTGCATGACTACGAAAGCGCGCTGAAAGCTTATAACAAAGTTATTGAACTTTCACCGGGCAGTGCTTTTGCCAGGGAAGCGGAAAAAAAGGCCGCAAAGATAAGAAAATCCATGTTGTAACCACCATATACCCTTGCGAACCCTATTGTGAAAAACACAAAGACCCGTGTAAAACCCCTTTTTTATCCAATTTTTATGTCAAACTCAGATGTTAATCCTCAAAACACCCTATCTATTCCTGCCCGCCCCGCAGGTCCGACGGATCGTACCGGGGTGGTTAAAATCTTTGTCTTCCCCCGCTCAAAGTCCGGGATCTTCGACTTGAAATGGAATAAAATTGAACATTTTAAAAAGGCCTTAAAATTTTATTTCAAAAACGACACGGATTACACCGCGCTAATCAATACAAACAATTAAGGAGACACAACAATAATCGTCACACTATCGGTACCCGTATTGCTATCACTATCCGTGGCGGTAAGCGTTATAATGTGTACTCCCGCAGACAGAGTGGTTGTCGAAAAAGTTGTTCCTGTGCCTATTTGATCATCGATATCGGAAGTCCATATCAAAGAATTGCCGGTTAACCATCCATCTTGGGCATCGAGCCCAAAACCGCTGAAGGTGATAACGTCTCCTAAATCGAATGATGCCCCATCTGCAGGATTTTCAATGTAAGCAATAGGATCATTAAAAGGAGAAGCGGTTAAAAAACATGCGTCAGGTACCGCATAACCCAAGGTGAATGTTAATGTCGATGTGGTCTCCGTTCCCAGGACCATCGTACTGGCCGTCATTTCTGTGTTAATCCAGACGGCATATTGTTTTAAATAAATATAACTGAAATTGGCAACGCCGTTTGCATCCGTAGTGACCGTTGCCGGCACTGTTCCTGCCGCTGAGAGCGGCGGTGTTAGTTCGCCATCACCGTTTATATCTTCACCTAAATCTAAAATCAAATTCCGGTTGCTATCCTCATTATCAAACGTACCTGTTACAATCCGAACGCAGGCGTCAGTCCAAAATCCTGTATTGTATTTTTTGGGCCAGAGGTTGAGTGAAACCTCGGCTCCGGCCACGGCATTGCCGTTTGAATCCGACACCAATACAGACGCGGACAGACTATATGCGGTATCATTGTTAATCGATACAACCGAGGTGGCTGTTCCAATAACGACCGAACCGGATGTTCCGCCGATGACGATGGAGACACTGTCGCTGAAACCGGTGCCCAAAACCTTGGCGGTAATGGTTACGCCTTGCGCACCCGATGATAGGGAGCCGGAAGTAAACGTTGATTGCGCAACGCCATAATCATCCGTATAGACAATAACCGGGGATACGGTTTCACCACCGCCGGTTGGATTATCGATTGTAAAAAAGACAGGCGCGCCACCGACAACCTGGTCGCTGGCATTCCTTACGGTTGCCGTCAAAGTGGCCGTATTGCTAACGTTGCCGACGCTTTTTGCGACGACAATCGAACTGGCCTGCAGAGAAATTTGAGATGCATCGCTGGCCGGCGCCGATATGGCCACCGTTATAAAATCAGTGGTTGTCGGGTTATCTGCATCAAATACCTGCACGGTGGCAACCCCTGCCTGAGACGAACTCAGCACGGCTGATGCCACCCCTCCCGACACCGGTTTGCTGACATAATTGGAAGCACCCCCATCCCACACCCCTACCGTGGTCGCGAAATCTACCGTAGACTGATCCGGGGCCGCGACGATAATCTCGAGGCTGTTGCCGATTTTGAGACTCGAAGGATCGACTGCGGGTGAGGTAATGCCAAACACATTGCCCGTCGAGCCGATGGTGTACTGTTTTGTCGCCGATGCCCCCAATGCGGTTGCTCTCACCGTTACATTTCCTACGCCTGTGCCGGTGATGCTCACCGATAGTTGGCCATTAACATCGGTATTACCGGTGTTCAATGACAGCGTGACAGCACCTGTCGATGACGACTCCACACTTAAAGCAACTTCTGCATCGTATATGGGCTTTAAACCGGCATCTTGCACCAAAATCGTTAAAGTGGCCGTATCGCTTCCGCCGATGACAAGGCTTGTCGTGCCAGCAGGTGAAAGGGTTATGGTGGTCCCTGTAACCTGGATCGGGATCTGCCTGGGCGTCAGATTGGTGACGGTTGCGGTAATTGTTACGGTCTGATTGCTCTGTTCCACGGTTCCGGCGGAAAAGTTTATCTTGGCTTCTCCGTTTGCATCCGTAATTGCTGTTGAAGCACTAAGCTGTCCGCCGGAGGTGCTGAATGTCACCCTAACGCCTTCGACAACGGCGTTGTTGTCATCTAAAACGATGGCCGTAATCGTGGCACTGTCGGAATTGTCGGACAGAACGCTGGTTTGGGAGGTTGAAAGTGATAGCGTGCCCGAGGTAATTGTAATTTCAGTGGGTTCGTCGGCCGGGGTGGAATCGGAAGCTTCTTCATCCGGGATATCAGTGGGTCCAGTCGGACTACAGCCGATTATCTGATAAGAAAAAAAAGTCATTAGAACCAACGATAAAGTTAGTATGATACGACTGAATTTCATATTGGCTACCTTTCGAACACGATTTTGCGATGTTATGTTAGAAAAGGATAAAGATCGTAACAATTTGATCTAATTGTTAATAAATATTAAACGATCGATTTTTAGTAAAGACCTCCACCTGTCAATTCCCGCTCTCACTTTTTTATAACCCTGTCACTATTTGAAACGCTCAGTTTAGGTTAAAATTACTTCATTTTTGTATGCCGCGTTGTTCAAGCTGGACGATTCTGGGGGTAATAAATATCAGCAACTCTTCCATGGATTCTGATTTGGATTTTGATTTGAAGAGCCAGCCAAGAAGCGGGATTTTCATGAGTTCAGGGACGCCGCTTTCACCGGTGTCTTTTCTTGTCTTCCGGATACCGCCGATAACGACCGTATCTCCGTCGTCCACCAGCAGTTCGGTATTCGCTTCTTTGGTGGTAAATGACAACTGATTATTAATAATGGGACCGACCTCATTGTTTTTTATGCTAATAGTCATTGCAATTCGACTGTCAGGGGTTACATGGGGGGTCACTTCCAGTTCAAGGGCGATATCTTTAAACTCAGTGGTTGTATTCCCGTCAGGATCCAGCTTGTTATAAGGATAGGCCAATCCCTGTTTGATCTTGGCCGGTTTGTTGTCGAGGGTTAAAATTTTCGGAGCGGATATTATCTTAACCTCTCCTTCAGACTCCGAGGCCTGAAGTCTTGCATCGAGTATTTGAAATTGGCCGCCGATTAATCTGGAAAACTGAATCCCGATTTCTCCGCGAGTCGATGTTGGCGGATTTATTGCGCTCATATCTCCGGAGAGATCACCCCCGAAATCAACGTCTTCGAAATTGGTCGGACCGTATGTTAATCCCCATGAGGTTCCGAGCTCCCTTGAGAAGGTTGTACTGGCTTCAACAATCCTGGCTTCAATAATGACCTGTGGTGTGACCTTGTCGATTTGTTTGACGATCTCTTTAGCCTTTTGTACCTTTTCCGCTACATCTGTAATGATAATCTGATTGCTGCGTTCATCAACGCTGATGCTGCCGCGTCCTTCGGTTGGTATAATCTGGGGTAACACATCCGCTTTTGCATTTGCATAGTTCACCGGAATGTATTCTGTTATCAGGGGCTCCAGCGCTTTTTTTTGCGCTTCGAGCTTTTGCGCGGCCGCGATTTTTGCCTCCCGCTCCGTTTCTTCCACATTGAGCGTTTTAAGGGTCGCAATGCGGATGATATCTTCTTCGAAAACCATGTCCAGCCGGTTCATCTTCAGAATTACGTTAAGGATCTGATCCCAGGGCACCGGCTTGTCAAATGCCAAGGTCACTTGTCCGGATACATCTTTGTCAATGGCGAAGTTTTTTCCGCTGACATCCATTAAGATGCGAAAAACATTTTTAATGTCGGTTTCGAAAAAATTGATGGCGATCTTTTCGCCGGTGTATTTCCCGGTTTGAACTTTAAACTTTTTGTGTTCAGACGGTTTAAGTGCCGGGGCGTCTGTTTTATCAACCGCTTCTGCCATAACGTTTCTCCAGGGTGGAAGCTCGGCGGTGTCAAGGTGCCTGGGCGGAACGGAAGAGGCTTCAAAATGAACCAGAATCAGGTTGTCCGTCTGTTCGATAAAATAAGGTACAGAATCCCGCAGCTCAATTACAAATCCCGATGTATTTTTTATGGCAGGCGTCTGGAAGGGTGTTATCCGATCGACAGCACTTTGAAAACGTGTGGTAATCAATGGTCGTTGGCGATATTCCGGAAGTTTTGAAGGATAAAGATTGAGCAGGAGTTTTTTATCGTTGATTTTTTTCACATTGTATTTGACCGGTGTTGTGGTTCCGATAATAATCGTCGATTGGCCGGCCGTTTCACTTGAAAAGTCGATTCGATTAATCCATGCCGGGGAATTTTTTCCCACTTCCGGTTGAGCGATTTCACGGGGTTCAGTTTGAGCCGTCAATATCTTTTGATCAGAAACCGCAGGTTGTTCCCCATGCGCCATGGATGTGTCACCCGACGGTTCTTCTTTTTCTAATTCCGGTTTGGCGGAAACGGACATCGACGGTGTTTTTTTGAACACTATTTTAAGGCCGGTATCTTCGCGGACGACTTCGTATGAAAAATCTTTTTTTAATGAGATTTCGATTCTGGATGCATGCCCCTTGTCCGTTAATTCAGAAGATTGAATCCCGGCGACAATATCGCTCTCCGGTGTAAAATTCGATTGGATATTGTCGAGGGCGGTTTCAGGAAAATAAAGGAGAACACCCAGCGGGAACGGTTGTTTAACTGAAGTATAGGACAGCAACTGGGTTCCCCCAATCCTTACGATGCTTGATTCAGAATCTTCGGCAATGCTTATTTGGGTGATCCGCTTGGATTTAGCAGATTCGACGGTCGGTTTTTGGGTTTCTTTGACGGCCGTGGTGTTGGAAGCACACCCTGTAAACAGGGTCAGCAAAGCGGGCAAAAAGAAACCGAACGTTCCAATTTTAAACCATTTTTTCATTTCACAATTCATGCTATTCTCCGGGAGGTTTCTGGAGTTTAAGTGATTTTTTTACGATAGAAACCTTGCCATAAATATCTTCAGCCTCTTCTTCAACAATGATTTGATCCTCTAATATTTCAACGATTTTGCCTGAGTGGATTCCAATATACGTACCTTCTTTTACGACATATCCCTTTCCGGAGGTTTCCTGAACCAAGGCTCTATTTCCACTGGGTGCGCGTATGATTCCCGAAAGCTTCAGCTGGCTTAAATCCATCTTTTCAAGGGGTGTAAGGGGCGTTCGTCTTTTTGATGTTTTCTTCTTCACAGCTATGGATGCAGGTTCTTTTCTAAAGAGCGGTTCAAATGGATTCAGCTTCCCTTCGGGATTGTATAGATCGGATATTTCCGGCATTTCGATTTTGGGACTTGTGGGAGATACCGAAGCGACGATTGTTTTGTGTGCTGTATCGACGCTTTGTTTTGGAACCTGAGGTGCGATTTCTGGCGTGGGTTTTCCCGCTGCTTTCATGGAAACCGGTTCGGCCGGTTCCGATTTTTCAACTTTTTGAGGGGTGGGAGGCACCGGTGCAATGACGTTTTTGTGGGTCGTATCGACAGGCTGCTTTGGCATTTGAGGCGTGGATTCGGGTATGGGCGTTGCCGTCTCTTCTACAGAAGCGGGTTTTTCAACATCAATCTTTTCCGGCTGTTGAGATTTTGGGGGCGGCTGTTCCGAGATGATGATCTTTTTCGTGATTTCCCGTGATTTCGGTGGCGGTTCCTCTTGTTTTTCACAACCCCACAATAGGGTAAAGAAACAGGCGATACAGACAATGCTGCGTATGAAAACAAGATGTTTATCCATGAGATATCGTGTCTTTTTGATGCCTCGGCTCATGAAGCTTTTTTTTGCTCCGTTTCAATGAACCTGTATGTGATAGCCGTACATGATGTTGTGAGATTGTTACCGCCTTTGGCGGTGGTCATTTTAATGTTTTCTATATTTACAATCCTGGATAACCTTGCCAACTTGTCAAAGAAGAGGGCGACATTGTGATAGCTGCCTGTAACCATAATCGATACCGGAATTTCAGCATAGAAATCTTTGTTTTGTTCAGGCTGCGGCTGAAACAGAATAAATTCCAGACCGGCATCCCGGCCAGAACTTGAAATACTTGACAGCAGAGACGGGATCTCTTTTTTTTCGGGAAGTTTTTTCCTTACGATTTTGAATTCAATCTCCGCCTCTTTGAGCTTCGCCTGAAAATGTTTCAGCTGTCCTGCCTTTGCTCTTGCCCTGACGAGTCTGGTTTCCAGCGATTCGGTTTCTTTTTTCAATTCATCGATGGTATTGAGTTTGGGCAAAAAGGAGAAATAGAAAAACGGGCCAATGAGCGCAGCGAGGATTCCCAAAGACAACAGAATCCTGTACAGCTTAGACAGTTTTCCAATCTTATCGATATTTTCAAAAAGCCATTCTGATAAATTAGAGAGTTCGATTTTTTTCATCGTTATCACTATACCATGGACCGGTTTTATTTTTTCTTTTCCGATTTGTTCCGGGAGATCCTGGTGCAGATAATTTCAAAATTTTTAAGATTTAATTCGTCTATCTTTTGTTGTTTTATGGCCCTTAAATTTACATTCATAAAAAGGGTGGACGCTTCCAGACGGCTCATAAAATCAGCGATGGTTTTATTGTCCAGGGCAATTCCCTGAATGTTTATATCGTCTCCATTTTCCTGGAAATTGGTGAACCATAACCGTTTTGCCGGCTTGCTGTCGCTGTCTGCCGATGCTTCGGATTGAGAGGCAGAGACCTTTTCAGCCACCAGTGTTGTCATATTGTCAAGTAGTTGGACTGCAACCTTTCGATTCGTTTCCAGGCTCTTTATAACATCGGTCTTTTGTTTTAGTGTGTTGAATGCCTTTTTTATTTCATCGACCTTTTTGGCTTGTTTTTCGAGCTGGGCCAACATTGATTTTGTTTTTTTTATCTGGGTGTTCAGGGCATCGATATCGTTGTTCAAGCTTATGTTATAATACAGAAGGATTCCGGCAACCATGATAACAGCCAGGACAAATATACTGATCTGCCTGCGGACGTTCTCTTTTTTCTGTGCTGCGCGGTAAGGGAGCAGGTTGATTCGTATCATTTGTCACCAATTTTTCGTATTGCGAGTCCCATGCAGATGGCAGCCTGTGGCGCTATTTTTTCAAGATAAGAAGCGTCAAAACGGCTGCTGTCGGCTGAAAAATTTTTAAAAGGATTGATGACTTCGACTTCAGCGGATGTTTCAGCTGCCAGAATGTGTCGAAACTCTTTAATATTGGCGCCACCACCGCTGAGGACAATGCTGGTTATCTGATTTTCGGGATAAGTAGAATAGAAGAAATCCAGGGCACGCTTTATTTCAGAGCACCAGTCAGACACCACAGATGAAACAATTTCTTTTAAATCTTCAAGGGAAATTATGTCTGATTGTTTTTGAAATTTAATATTTTCTGCTTCCTCTAAAGAACAATCAACCAGAGAAACGATCTTCTCATTGATTTGTGCGCATCCAAGGGAAACATCACGCATAAATGCAGAGGAATTACCTTTTAGAATATTCAAGGATGTCTTGCTGGCACCGATATCAATCAGGGCCACATGTTCATCTTCAAGGGTATAGTTAAATTCAAAAATATTTTGCAGGGCAAAAGCGTCAACATCTATTAAGCAGGTGTTCAGATTGGCCATCTGGACAAGGTTGATATATTCATTAACCATATCTTTTTTGGCTGCTACCAGCAGGACACTCATCTGATTGGGGTTGTGTTCGCTTTCTCCCAGGATTTGAAAATCTAAATTAACATCGTTGATATCGAATGGAATATACTGTTCCGCTTCAAAATGAATGGTTTCGTGCAATTCATCTTCCGTCATGGTCTGGACGTTGATCTTTTTTACAATCACCGAATAACCGCCGATGGAGATCGCTACGCTCTTGTCTTTTAGTTTGACGCTTTTAAAGAGTTCACGAATATACTCGGCGACAGTTTCAGGATCTTTAATAGAACCTTCTTCGATGAGTTCGGGTTCAATGTTGATGGTGTTGAAGGTTTTTAGGGCGGATCCTGTTTTGGTGTCAACGACTTCAGCGATTTTTATAGTCCTGGAACCGATGTCCAGGCCAATAAGACGATTTTTTTTTCCAAAAAACATAATAAATTCTTAGTCACCAAATATTTTATTTTTATCAGAAAGATCGAAACCCAGGGCCAAAATGATCTTGCGCTGAGTTTCAAGTCGGCACGGTATCCCTTTTTCGATGCGGGCAATCGTAATGGGTGACACGGCCGCCTTTCTGGCCAGTTCGGTCTTGCTCATCAGCAAAGACTCTCTGATTTTTTTTAAATGGTTTCCGTTCATTAAACAGCCTTTTTGGCAGATTTGCAAAATTCCACTAAACATATGGTTCCAAAAATTCCGGTTGGCCATTGCCTTTTTTTGCAATATTACCTTAAATTATTATCAAGTTCAAGTACTTTTATGCATAATTATAGACAAATTTTAATTAATTACTTTATTTGGTGGTTTTGACAATTAATTTACTATATATGGTATTATATAAAAGCGATAACATGTGTACAATAAAACAATTCTGAAAAAATGTTTGTTCCGGTCCCTTAAAACTGAAAGCTAAATTGTTATAGTGTCAATGAAAATAAAGCATTACCTTGACTTTAGCGGTCAGTTTCCGTATATGTTTTTACGGATAACATCTGTCACTCGAGTTTCGCACCCTCTGCTAACGCGGTCTACGCGCAATCAAAGAATCTTTAAGGGCACGAAATTTGAGAAGGTTATTTTTAATGCATTGGAATCGTCTTTTCAATTTAGATAAAGATGTTCCCATGCCGATACCCAATATTCCCATGCCGAGCCATTAACCTTGTTTATGAACCTTCAAACCGCAGAAGAAAAAGTCAAGCCGTTCAGGTTGGTCAAATACTTTACGTTTACAAGCCTAATCGTAATATTCATTGGAACGCTGGTCCTCTCTTTGCTCAATAGCCACTGGGCAAAGACCATGCAGCAAAAAAAAAGTGAAGACTACGCCAGCCTTCTGATCGAAAATCTGAATCATCAGGTGTTTTTGCAGTTCATCATTCCGGTTGCATTGAAATTCGGCAAGATTCAGCTCAGTGATCAAAAACAATTTGAACGGATGGACAAAGTCGTCAGAAGCACGCTTCACAGCTTCAAGGTTGATATGGTCAACATATACGATATGGACAACACAATATCATACAGTTTTGACCACTCTGTTATCGGCAAAGAAAATTCGGGCGGCAAAGGCTATGAGGATGCAATTTTAGGCAAGTCGACTTCAAAGCTGATTCAAAGCGGTAACTGGTTCCGGATCTTGCTCGGATTTCCCCAAGACAGCCGGTTAATTACAATTGCCCCCCTGCGCGCAGAGCAACCACTCTCCCGGATATCCGGTCCGGTACTGGGTGTCGTAGAAATCGTTCAGGATTTAACAGATGACTATAAAGCAATTTTCGATTTTCAGATCCGTGTTATTATCACCAGCTCGGTTGTGATGGGGGCTCTATTTTTAGCGCTTCTGTTTGTGGTCAAACGGGGCGAAAACATCATTGAAAAGCGCGCCCAGGAACGACTCAAGCTCAAAGAGCAGTTAAGCCGAGCAGAACATTTGTCGACACTGGGCGAAATGGTTGCAGGGATTTCCCATGAAATTCGGAATCCATTGGGTATTATCCAAAGCTCATCCGAACTCTTAAAGAAAAAAATGGCCGGCTACGATCCTTCGAATTCTATTCCAGATATCATTATCGAAGAATCCATCCGATTAAATAATGTTATCACAGATTTTTTAAATTTTGCGAAACCCAAAATTCCAAATCTCATGGCTTGCGATGTCGAAGCTGTTCTTGAGAAAAACATTAACTTTTTGGCATCACACATTGAAAAGGAAGGCTATACGGTTGAAAGACATTATGACAATAATATTAAGGAGATAACAGCCGATTCCGATATGCTTTATCAGGCATTCCTGAACATTTTAATTAATGCGATGCAGGCGATGCCCGAGGGCGGAAAAATACATGTCGCAATACAATCCACGGACAATACCGTAAAAATATTTTTTGAAGATGAAGGGGAAGGTATCCCTCAAGACCTCATGAAAAAAATATGGGATCCATTTTTTACAACCAAAGCCAAAGGAACCGGTCTGGGGCTTGGTATTGTAAAAAATATCATTGAATCCCACAGCGGAAGCGTCCAGATTAGCGCAAGACCGGATGCCGGCGCCCGCGTTAAAGTAGAATTACCCGTGAAACAGGGAGTATAGGCATGGAGACCATCCTGATCGTTGATGATGAAAAGAATTATCCGCGGATATTAAGTGCGGTTCTCGAAGAAGAGGGGTTCGAAACCTTTTGTGCAAACAGCGGTTATGAGGCGCTTGAAATACTGAAAAATATCGACGTTGATCTGGTCCTTACAGATATGAAAATGCCCAAAATGGACGGCATTGAACTCCTGGAGAAAATCAAGGACAAAGATAAAAATATTCCGGTCATTATGATGACCGCTCACGGCACCGTGGATAAAGCTGTAGAGGCCATGCAGAAAGGGGCCTACAGTTATATTCTCAAGCCCTTCGATAATAATCGGCTGATTATATATGTTAATAAGGCCATCGGCATGTACCGGATGGTCAAAGAGAACCGGCAACTCAGAAATGCTGTGGAATCAAAGTACAGTTTCGGAAATATTATTGGAAAAAGTAAGGTGATGCAGGATGTTTTCGAAACGATTCGAAAAGTGGCACCTGCCACCACCACTGTTTTGATCGAGGGTGAAAGCGGTACCGGGAAAGAACTGGTGGCAAAATCGATCCACTTTAACAGCCCGCGGCGCGATAAACCGTTTATTGCGGTGAACTGCAGCGCTCTTGCCGAGACGCTTCTTGAAAGTGAGCTTTTTGGGCATGAAAAAGGGGCATTTACCGGTGCTGCAGCAAGGCGGAAGGGCCGTTTTGAATTGGCTGACAGCGGCTCCCTCTTTCTCGATGAAATCGGCGAACTTTCACAAAATTTACAGGTGAAACTTTTACGGGTCCTTCAAGAAAGAGTTTTTGAAAGGGTTGGAGGGGTAAAGCCGATTTCTGTCGATATTCGTATTATTGCTGCTACAAATAAGAGACTTAAAGATGAAATCATCCAAGGACGATTCAGAGAAGATCTCTATTATCGGTTGAATGTTGTACATATTGTCCTGCCTCTTTTAAGAAACCGTCAGGAAGATATTCGCCTGCTGGCGGATCATTTTATCCAAAAATATGGAGCGGAAGATGAATCCGATACCCCGGTAACCGGTCTTGATCCGGAAGTTGAACGTTTTTTTTTCGATTACAGCTGGCCCGGAAATGTTCGTGAGTTGGAGAATGTTATTGAACGGGCCATGGTGATGTGTCGAAGCAATACCATACAGGTCTCAGATCTTCCCAAGGAATTTAGAAGCAATGTTTATAACACGCTGCATATTGAAGGAATACCTTCAAGTGCAAAATTGGATGAAATCCTTACGATGATCGAAACGAAGATGATCGAAAGGGCTTTGAAACTGACAAATAATGTTCAATCCCAGGCGGCCGAATTGCTCGGCATTGGCAAAAGCGGGCTTAACTGGAAAATAAAAAAGTTGAAATTGGACGTCGGTTCAAAAGTTTGAATCATAGGAAATAACCATTTTTTCTTATGATTTTAAATGGATATCTTAATTTGAGTTTTAAGGGGTTCAAAAATTTGAATCGGACGGATTTGGGATTATTTTCTGTTAAATCAATCTGTTAAGTTGTTAATTGTTGGGTTCGGTTCAAAATTTTGAACGATTCCGGATTTAAAGGGTGGGGTTAAGAAGAAAAGCAGTGCGGAACATCTCAAATGGTTTTCACTATAACTTGCTATAATTAATATATAAATTAAAATGATAAAAATTTGGAAGGCTTTATATACCACTTTGGCAAGGAACTTGCATGTTCTATTTGCAACCTAATAATTTCTTCATTTTTTTTCCTTCTTAATGACCAACCGGCTTAAAACCGGTTGGTCATTTTTTTTGGGGGGAGTTTAACTCTGCATCTGACCCGCCACCTTTTCTTTTGCAATTTCAGTATATATTGAGCCGGTATGATCGGATAAAATTTTCTTAAACGCATCGATGCTTTTTCCATGATCACCCATGGCATCATACATCTCCCCTAAATTGAAAAGGGCTTCATCTTTAATGCTGTAATCCGGTATCGATGCAATCATTTCAAAATATTTGGCTGCGGTTTTGTAATCTTTTTCCACCGTGTAGGAATACCCCAGGCTGTTAATAATGAGATTTTTAATAAACGGTTCATCATTGAAGTCTTCAAGGGATTTCTTGTAAAGTTCTATGGCTTTGTTATAATCTTTAGCCGTGTAACAGATATTGGCATATATGAGTCTTGCATGTTTTCCACCCGTCCTGCCCGAGTATTTTTCAATAATCGACTGAAAATCCTTTCCAACGTCCAGGTAAGCCTTGTCCGGTCCGGTATTTTTAAGCAGCATCCGGTATTTGGTAATATTTTGTTGAAGCAGGGCAGATGCCGTGTCTTCGGATTTTTTTAAAAAATATGAAAAACCCGCTGCAACAACAATAAGAACCAGAACAAACCCCAGGACACATGAAACCTTCACTTTGTTTTCTGCAGCAAAACCGGATAATTTTGTCCAGAATGTTATAAACTCGTCGGGGTTGGAGAGGTCTCTTTTACGCGCTCGGGATATCTTTTTTTTTGCCATTATTCCTCCAGCAATTTTTTTATTCTCTGCCAGCCTTCTTCCGGGATGTTCGCTCCCACGACCTGGCACACTTCGTAACCACAGGCAGATCCAAGTTTACCGCATTTTTCGAGGCCATAACCGTTAACCAGTCCAAAGAGAAAACCAGATGCCCAGAGATCACCGGCTCCGGTGGTATCCGTAGCAGCACCGCTTCCCATGGCTTCAATTTTTATGATTTTCCCGTCATGGGAAATAAAGCTGCCGCGTTCCCCAACCTTTAGGGCTGCAATCTGTGTGTTTTCAGATAGGGATCTGACCGCTTTTATTTCGTCCCCGTGGCCGGTAAATGTTTTTGCTTCATCCTCATTGGCAATCAAAATGTCAACAAAATCTTTTACAATTTTTTTAAGAAGGGTTTTCGACGTCTCAACAACCGTAAAGCTGGCAAGATCCAGGGAGACCAGTGCGCCGGCGGCTTTTGCACCCTTTAGGGCTGCCATGATCAGATCTTCGTTAAAAAGAAGATACCCTTCAATATGAACAATTGCAGCGTTTTCAAAACATTTTTCAGTAATTTCTTCAGGTTGTGTTTCTGAGGCGGCGCCGAGAAAAGTTAACATGGACCGCTGTGCATCGGGTGTGATAATGGACAGCACCCTGCCGGTGGGAGACGGTGATTTAAAAAGGGCAGGATCGACGTTGCTGTTTTTCAGATCTTTTTCAAACAGACGGGCCATTTCGCCATTACCGCTTTTGCCGACAAAACGAGCCGACCCTCCGAGCCTGCCGATGCCGATCACCGTGTTGCACGCCGACCCACCGGGCATGATGATCGGTTTTTTAGAGGTTTGCGACACGGCCAATTCAATGAACTCCCGGTCGACATATTTCATTCCACCTTTAACTGCACGGATTTTCGCTAAAAAATCGTCGTCTTCGTGCGCAAGAATATCGACCAGGGCCGAACCGACACCCACAATCAATCTTTTTTGCTGATCCTTCCGATTTCTAATCATTATTTTGATTTGCTTGCTTTCTGGGCAGCCGATTCCCTTCAGCGTGATAATTCACCATAAAACAGCCCGGATAATCCGTCAGCTTACCATACCAGTGATTGATAGATCCACCCCGTGTCCCCGTCGGCGTGCTGAATGTGAATCCAGCTATTTTTGCGCTGTATTTCCTTAAACGGAACGCCTTTTTCAACCGTAAACAAAGTTGCAAAACTTTGGCCAGGACCCGATCGAATATTGCAATCGTCTTTTTGGGTAATCACTGACGGAATTTCCCCAAGAAGCGATTTGTGGATCCACCCTTTATCGCCTTCAAAATCACGAAAATGATACCATTGTCCCGACTTTTGAAACACATCGACAGGATAGTATTTTTCCACTTCCCACAAGATCTCATGATTTTCCCCGGGACCTGAACGTATGTTGGCCACTGACACAGCTACCGCCCAGCGTTCCGCCGAGGCCACGCCGGTAAAAACGAACAGCAAAAAAAATGTTGTCCATGTATAATTTTTCATTTGATTCTGAAACGTATTACCGTGCAATAAATCGACGCTTTCGGCTGTCAAGCCTTTCAATACCTTCTTCTTTTGCTTCCTGTAAAGCCTTTTTATAATCCTTTTGTGACAGATAAACAGACAGCCCCTTTATCTCACCGGCCCGGCCGCAGGGTCTGTACTGGGGCATTATGTTGACGTATGTGTTCAATGAAATTTTGCGTGCAATAAATCTCATTATTTCGCGGGTTCCTGCAAGTCCATGGGGCAGGACCAGGTGTCTCAGCAAGATCCCGCGCCGGGCGATGCCGGCATCATCGGTGATAAGGTCTCCGACTTGCCTGTGCATCTCAATCAGTGCTTTTTGTGCCACCTCTGGGTAATCTTCGGCGTTGCATGTGGTTTGTGCCACCTCGGGATCCCAAAATTTAAAATCCGGCATGTAGATATCGAATACACCCTCGAGCAGTTTCAGCGTTTCAACCGAATCATACCCTCCGGTGTTGTAAACCAGCGGAACTGAAAGACCATTTTGTACGGCAATTTCCACAGCGGAGAGGATCTGGGGCACAACATGGGACGGGGTAACGAAATTAATGTTGTGGCACCCGCCATTTTGCAAATCAAGCATTATACTTGCAAGCTGCTCATTGGATATCTCTTCACCGTGACCCAGGTGACTGATGTCATAATTCTGGCAGAAGTTGCACAACAGGTTGCAGTGGGTAAAAAAAATCGTACCGGAACCATGGCTTCCCACCAAAGGGTCTTCTTCCCCAAAGTGAGGATTGAAACTGGAGACATAGGCTTTTGGGCCTGTTTTGCATATACCGGTTTCCCCGGCCAGCCGATCGACCTTACATCTTCTGGGACAAAGCGCGCAAGATTTTAAAATCTCATACGCCGCTTCAATCTTTCCTGCCAGAGCCCCCTTATTGAAGGTTTCAATAAAAACGGGTTCAAAATTCGGCATATTACATGCCTCCTGTGTCACCCGGAGCGCTTCTTTCGGGTTAAGAACGGTTCAAGGATGATGTTATGCCCATATTATTTTTCCTCCCTGATAGACGATAAAGGCGGCAGTCCATGCAAGGATTGTACTGTATGAAATACTGAAAATCATCCATTTCCAGGATGCGGTTTCACGTCTGATGGCGGCCAATGTTGCGAGACACGGCATGTACAATAAAACAAAAACCATCATTGCCAAGGCTCCAGGGGGCGTCATTCCGGATGATAAGAGTGCATTTTTAAGGGCTTCCGAATCCTCATTTCCGTCAGCAGCATAAAGTATTCCCATGGTACTTACAACGATTTCTTTTGCAACAAAGCCCGTGAGAAGGGCCACGCTTCCGCGCCAGTCGACGCCGATGGGTTCAAAAACCGGCGCGACAACTTTACCGATACGACCCATATAAGATTTTTCAGCATGTTCAGTCTGCATGGCTCTTGCAAGTTTTGCCACAGCAAGATCACGTTTTTGTGTTAATAACGCTTTTTCCGGTTCATGGGCCGTGGCAATTTCAGTTTGAAAAGATGTTTTGACCCGGTCTGTTTCTGAGGCATAATTTATAGAATACGGTATGTTTCTCGGAAATGCGGAAAGTGTCCATACCACCACCGAGCCGGCGAGGATAATACCACCCATCTTTTTTAGAAATAGTTTGCTCCGATCCCACATGTGAATCAGAAGGCTTTTTATCATCGGAATTCTGTATGGCGGCAGTTCCATGACGAACGGTGCGTCAACACCTCTCAAGAGGGTTGATCGGAATATACGGCCGGTGATAATTGAAAGTACAATCCCCAATAGATATATGCCGAATATTACGGATCCGGCCCGGACCCCAAAGAAAGCACCGGCCAGAATAATGTACACCGGCAGTCTGGCCGAGCATGACATAAAAGGGGTGATGAGAATCGTAAGGATTCGATCTTTCTCACTTTCCAAGGTGCGGCTTGCCATAATGGCCGGAACATTACATCCGAACCCCATCAGCATGGGGATGAACGATTTGCCATGAAGTCCGATAAGATGCATTATTTTGTCCATCAGAAACGCCGCCCTGGACATGTAGCCCGTATCTTCAAAGAGCGCGATACAGAAGAAAAGAATCAAAATATTCGGCAGGAAAATAATAACACTTCCCACACCCGCAATGACGCCGTTGATGAGAAAATCCTTAAAAATATTATCCGGAAGCACCTGGGACAGAGACGTGGAAAAAAGCTTTATAGCGGTGTCGATCCACTCCATTGGATAGACCCCCAATGAAAACGTGAGTTGGAACATGGCCCAGATAAAGAAAATAAAGATGGGGAACCCGAAAAACCGGTTGGTAAGCACAAGATCTACGTTTCGAGATATATCCACACGCTGCCGGGTAGATGTTGTGAGGACTTCCCTGATGATGCCGGCGATAAATCCGTAGCGCTCGTCGGTCATAACGATTTCCGGCTCGTCATCGAATCGGTCCACGAGGAAATCCCGCTGCGCCTTTGCTTCTTCAAGAATCTTTCGGCCGTTTTTTCCGGTTTTCAGTTGGATGCGCTCTTTTACGATTTTGTCATCTTCTATAAGCTTTATGGCTGTCCATCGAATGTTGTAAGGAATGGACCCTTCCGCAAGGCTTTCAATGAAATGTTCCAGTTTGGAAATGGAATCTTCGATGTCCTTACTGTATTTTACTTTACGCTTTATGGGTATCACATAATTGGACTCAGCCAATTCAATGGCCTTTTCCAGGAGCGTATCGATGCCTTTGTTTTTGTTGCCGACCGTAAAAACCACCGGAAGGTCAAGAAGTTCAGAGAGTTTTTCCTCGTCGATTTTAATTCCCCGGGTCTGGGCAACATCCGCCATGTTCAGGGCGAACAAGACTTTGCAGTCAATCTCTCTCAACTGTGTTGCCAGGTAGAGACTCCGTTCCAGGTTGGATGCGTCGATGATGTCGATAACAACGTCCGGGCGTTCTTCCAGGACAAAATCCCGCGCGACGATCTCTTCTATGGAAAAGGGGGTTAAACTGTATGTCCCCGGAAGATCTATAATTTTTAAATCATATCCGGATTTTTTTATATGGCCTTCTTTTTTTTCAACCGTTACCCCCGGCCAGTTTCCCACTTTCTGCCGGGTACCGGTCATGTTGTTGAATATCGTAGTCTTGCCTGAATTGGGGTTGCCCGCAAGGGCGATGGAAAGGTGTTTTTGATACATGATGGTTTTTCTACTTTACGTGTTCGACGGTGATCTGTGCAGCTTCCTGAACCCGAAGTGATACATGGTATCCTTTTACAATCAATTCAATAGGATCCTTCAAGGGTGCATATTTTTCTACATAGATCTCTGAACCCTTCAAGATGCCCATTTCAAGTATCCTTCTACGCAGTGCCCCGTACCCGCCGACACGGACGACTCTTGCGGTCTGTTTTTGTTTCATTTCGCTCAATAACATGAACACATCTCCAAGGTTAGCTTCGAACAGGTTCTACGAGAATCTTTTTTGCCAGACCCCGCCCAAGGACGTACCGTTGATGGGCCGCAGCAACGACCAATTGTCCTTTATCGAGGTTGTTAATAACATCTATTTTGTCTCCGATTCTTAAGCCCATGGACAATAAACGCATATGTGCAGTGGCACCTCCGGTAAAAGCCTTGATTTCAAACCGCTCGCCCTGTTTGGCATTGACAAGGGGCATGGGTTGTATGTGATCTTTAAGACAATTGGAACAGATACCGTAGATTTCCATCTTGTGTTGGAGCATGTGAAAATTATGGGTTGCAGCGATCTGAACCTGCAGATTTTCGAGCTGTTCGTCTTCGAACTCATAAATATTTCTACATCTTGTACAGATCATATGATCATGATGCTGACCTAAATGCCGATGTTCATAGCGAACGTCTCCATTGTTAAACCTGTTTCTACGGGCAAAACCGAACCGGCACATGGACTTCAGAGTATCTCTGACAAAATCGGATGTAAATGGATATCCGCTCTCATTAAGCAGTTGGGTCAGTTCACCGACCGTTAAGTGGTGCTCATTTTGAAGAAAAACTTCAAGAATCTTGAATCGATCTTCAAAATCATCGATGTCTTCTTGCTTAAAAAGCTTTTTGAACTGTTCCTTTTCACGGTTATGAATGCCTTTCATATGAATTCCCCGGTGAAACAATGTCCCCGCAAAAGATATTTTTTAGTCTTATTAAGCATCACTTCCCACTTTAAGAACGACTTACCATTGTAATGCGTGATCACGGCGTTGTCAATAAGGCAACTATCCGGAAATGAAACAAATATCATATTGGCCGATCAACCCGTTTTTTTTAAAGATCATCCATTCCGACGATCATTCAAAGGGTATGATGAAAATCCCCCGGCTGCTCAAAAGGTCAATGCCGTGTCAGACTGCCATAAATACGTAAAAGTTTGTCGGGAAGCTCGCGAACATCCGATATAACATTGTGATGAACGTTTCCGTAAAGATCATCCAGCCTGGGGTCTCCGGCAAAATGGACGGTTATGGCATGCGTAAATATATTTTTTGAGCGGCCTTCGAATATGGCTTTCCGTGTATCTTCAATGGCATAATTATGTTTGTAGTCAACATCATTTGGAAACCCGTCACCCAAGATAATCAGCAGGCGAACTTTTGAAGCGGTCTTTTCAAGTTGACGATACGCGTGACGGATCGCTGCTCCCATTCTGGTATTTCGCTGAGGTGCCATCGCATTAATGCGGCATTTGACGCTGTCATTCATATTTTCTTCAAAGTCCTTTATCCGTAAGTAATCAACCCCCAGACGACCGGTACTGGAAAAACCGGCAATGGCAAATGCATCCCCCACAACCTGAAGTGCTTCACAAAAAAGAACAATCGCCTCTTTTTCTACGTCGAGAATGGTTGCTTTCGAGTTATAAATCTCATGGGCTGTGGAGCGAGAAAGATCGACAAGCAACAAAACAGCCACGTCTCTGGTCTGTTTTAGGCGCTTGATATAGAGCCTGTCGGAGGGCGTTTTCCCAGCTTTTTTATCCATGGCAAAGTCTAAAAGCGCCCGGTAGTCGAATTCATCCCCTTCCACCCACTGCCTCAACCGTATCAGCCCTTCCGGCTTTAACAGCTCAAAAGCATAGCGAATACGTTCAACCAGTCCCTGATGCCGCTTCAGGGTGCGGATGTAAAAGTCACCCTCGAATTCCGGAATAAATCGGTCCAGGATCCTCACGTGGGCTGAAAGATAATCGTGGAGGTTACAGTCCCACTCTTTGTACCAGAAAACAGGTCCGACAACGCCATCGTTGATCAGGGGCGTGATGGCTGTGCCGCCAAGTAACTGGACAAGGTCCAGCCATGACAGATCCACGGGTGTTTCAGATTGCCGCAACCCGGACCGACCGGTATTTTGATCACAGCGTATTATCGATTTTATATCCTCATGGGAAACAGCGCCGTTCTTGGCGATCAATTGCCGACGGATATCCGATTTATAAACCTTAAGCTTTTTGTTATCCAGTTGAACTTTCAGCTTGGCTGTAATTTGCTCAAAATTGCGGTAGGTGGAAAAGAAAAGATCCGGTCGTAACCTTCGGCCAAACGGTATTGGCATGGATTCGTAAAATTCCTCGTAATTTTTGGACCTTTCATTTGGTTTTAATCGTCTTTCAATGTCTGAATAGGTCTCGTTCACCAGCACGGCACATATTTCAACCGATGGATCTTTTTTTATTTTTCTGTTGAAAAGATCCACAATGTTTTCGGCCTGACGTTTTATTCCTCCGGCGCCTTCGAAATTCTCATTAACAGAAATACCCAGTGCAATGCACAGATACATTAAAAATAAGAATCCGACCGGTTGATTTTCTTTTAATATTCGAGCTGCGCTATCCTGTAGCATCGGCATTGTCTGCCGGATAAGGCCCGGGTAGTGTCTGCTGAGCAATACCCGTGTGCGGCCATGCTCAAAAATGGTAAACAGGTCCATTGCCAGGGCCGGAACCGGGAATGCTGAAAAAAAGCGCTCCATATCGGAGAGACCCCCCTGGTTTTGCATTTTGGAGTTTTGATTTCCCATGGAATCGAATCCAAAATCACGGGCCGTTAATTCCCCAATCCCTGGGCATCTTTCCATGGCTTTTTCCAGGTCAAAGTCAAAGGTATTAAACTCATAAAGTCCGGCTTCAAGCCTCACAAGACATTTATACAGTTTAATGTTTTCTGATTTTTGATTAAATTCAGCGATTTCATCGGGCAGATAGATGAATTTTCCGTCTGAACAGACAAAAATCTTTTCGCCGTTATCTGTTATGGATGACCTGGAAAGCGAAGATAGCGGCCGTACGGAAATGGAAAGACCGGTCCGTGCACAAAGATAGCCGTTTAATTGGTTTTGGACTTCAGATAGCGGGACGGCCACCTGCAAATCCGAATAGGTATCGATACCCAGTTTCGACTCCAGCGATAAAAATTTTGCTGCGAGCTTGGGGTTTTGCCTTAATTTGGCCAAGGCCTGGGATACAAATCTGTCTAAAGCATCTTTGGAGAGCAGATACAGTCCTTTTTCCAGGCCGTCCAAAAAGGCGTCGGCCAGGTGAAAATCGGCCGTTATAATTCGTCGAAGTTGTTCCATCTGCCAGATCCGTTTTGAAGGAGAAAAGGCGAGTACGGCTTTCGGCAGGATACGGGCAAAATGCTGACTCTGAACATACGACATATCTCCGGCAAAAGCGTCGCCCAGCAGATCAATATAAACAGATGCAGAGTCGATGTCTTTTGTATTTAAGAGTTCCGACAGTGCGTTAAGGGGATCTTGCAGGGTATAGGTTCCCTTGATTAGCATGATCTCAAGGGTTTGCAGAAAACGTTTTAAAAACCGGGCGTCGCCGTGTTTTAATACCGGCACGAGATGCTCCGCCATGATCCGCCCCAGAGTCGGGCCCTGTTTTCCGAATTTGCGTACCAGATTTCGGTAACATTCAATTTTTTGCGGACTAGCCCGGCCGATCAGATCCGCAAAACTAAAGGCAAGCGTCCGACCGAAGGAAATCTCGAGGGACAGACCCCACAATGCCTCTTCCACCAGCATTTTAATGGATTGATCGGAAACCGTGCGTTCCTTCTGCTCCAAAACAGCCCGAACTCTTTCCGCAATGTTCGGATCTGCCAAAGCAAGCGGTTCGAGGGAATCGGTTTTGTGGTTTTTAAAGCTCATTTCATATGATTGAACCCATTGAGGGACGTCGAGGGCGCCCCAAATTCGAGTTAAAATATATCCTCAACGAGATCGTTAAGGGTTTCCTGGAGCCTGGCGTCGTCGGTCAGCGGGAAGCAAATGGCACTCCGACAGGCTTCGTGCACGGGTATGCCCCGTCCGATTATCTGCGCCGCATATATCAAAAGCCGGGTACTTGCCCCTTCGGTCAGACCGTGCTCTCTAATGTTTCTTATTTTTCCGGCCAGCGTTACCAGTTTCAAGGCGGTTTCCATGTCGATGTCCCCTTCGTGGGATACAATTTCAGCCTCTTTTTGGGCTTCGGGATAATCGAACTCGAGGGAAATAAACCGCTGGCGTGTGCTTTGCTTGAGGTCTTTCAAAACGGATTGATACCCTGGATTATAGGAAATCACCACCATAAAGTCCGGATGTGCCCGGACGATCTCTCCTTTTTTGTCGATGGAAAGGGTTCTCCGGTTATCGGTGAGGGGATGGATGACCACCGTGGTGTCTTTGCGGGCTTCAACGATTTCGTCCAGATAACAGATGGCCCCCATGCGAACCGCCCGGGTTAACGGGCCATCCACCCATACGGTTTCATCCTTTTTTAAAAGGTAACGTCCCAGAAGATCCGATGCAAACAGATCTTCATGACAGGCAACGGTAATCAGAGGCCGCTTTAACCGATACGACATGTACTCAACAAATCGGGTCTTGCCGCACCCGGTGGGACCTTTCAGCATCACCGGAATTCTAGCGGCAAAAGCAGCCTCAAACAGCTCAATCTCATCTCCCGCACTCAGATAATACGGTTTTTTTTGAATTAAATGTCCCATCGTCTCCGGTGAATTTTGGGATGACATGGATGCCACACCTCCAAAAAGTGCTTCGTTTTTTTTGCTTGGATGAATCGGGCCAATGTCGATGGCGTTCTGCAAAACAACCGACATCTCGTATATCTCATTTATCATCATTTTTTTCAAGCACGGGAATCGATCGATTTAAGATACCCCGTGAGCATCCTGAAGAACCCTAAACCACCGGTTGTCAGGTGTTGTGTTTCGGAATATGTTTGAGAAATAAGCTGTGCTGTACGGTTCCAAGTGGCTGTTCGGGCTCGCAGCCCATGGTGTCAGCGTGTGTGCAACGACTTCAGAAAAATCTTCCAAGACGATTCAGCAGATGTCGAAAGAAGAACTGAAATCTCGCTTCGAAGATCCATCTCTGGTCATCTTAGATGTTCGACGACCTCAAGACTGGAAGAAGCGCGGCAAGAAAATCAAAGGCGCTGTTCAAGAAAACCCATACAAATTCGAGAGCTGGTACGCTCGGTACCCCAAAGCAAAGACGATCTTGCTCTACTGCGCAAGACCCAACGAACAGACCCGTGTCAGTTTGGCACGAAGGGGTTCACGAGCATTTACGTTCTCAAGGGCGGATGGAATGAAACGGAGCGTTGATTGGGAAAACATTGGGCCCAAGAAACTGGGCGAGTGCAAAGAATCGTAACCTGATCCGGGTTCTCCTTGAACAAAATCGACCATTTTTCAAAGGTCTTGAGATGATGCGTGATAAGAGATTAATCTTCATCTTTACCCGTCAGGAACCACCAGAAGACCGTCATTCCAGCCAGCGTCGCAATGACCAGCAAATAAGTGACACCTTCCGTGTATGTCATAAAATCTTGAAGCGTATAAAAAATGGGATCCATAATCAAAGCCTTTCTTAATGTGCATCCTTGTAGTCCGGATGTTCATATAAAATGGGCATTCTGGTTACGATAAACCTGTAAAGAAGTAACCCGATCATAACGATAAAAACCGAAATTCCGATTTCCATCCAGTGTGGAAAATATCGTTCACTGGCGGGAAGATGCCAGTTAAAAGCAACAAGGCTGATGTTAAATCTGTTGAGGATAACCCCCAGTATAGCCAATACGGATGTGAATTTTATCAGGGTCAGGCTTTTTGTCCGAACACCGAAAGCATAAAGAAGGCTGGGCAGCGCTACAAAACCCAAAAGTTCCACGAGGTACCAGGTCCCATATCCGGTTGTAAGATAATGCCACTGATTTCCAGCGGATATACCCAAAACCTTAATGGCGAAATATCCCGCGAGAACATATGATGCGGCTTTGCCAAATCCTAAAGTTAAACCGTTTGCTTCTTGGAGATGAGTTTCATCCATTTTGTAAGCAAAAAAGCGGTGGGAAAGGGTGCTTTCAAAAATCACCATGGAAAGCCCTGCGATGATGCTGGTGACAAAAAAGTAAATGGGTATATATGAAGAATACCACAATGGATGCAGCTTTGACGGTACGATCAAAAATAGGGCACCCAGAGAAGACTGATGCATGGTGGACAGTACAACGCCGAATATGGTCAGAAGGATGGTCAGCTTAACCACAAGACTTCGGGCTCTTTTTAATCCCAGCCATTCCATTGCCGCCGGGGAGAATTCGATAAAAAGAACCGTAAGGTAGGTGGCCACGCAAAGACCCACTTCAAACAGAACGGATGTGGTGCCTTGCTGGACGACCAAGGGGTAGGGGAGACGCCATGGCCGGCCTACATCATAATTGATGGCAAGAAACACAAGCGCGTATCCTAAAAAGCCGGTGAGGATAGCAGGCCGTACCGCAGAATGGTATTTTTTCATTCCAAAAAGGTAAACCGCCGAAGAGGTTACATACCCGCCTGCTGCCAGAGCAACACCGCAAAGCAGGTCAAAGCTTATCCAAATTCCCCAGGGATTGTAATCGGAAAGATTGGTGACAGAAGCCAATCCCCCTGTAAATCGTAGATAGGTAAGATAAACACCGACGCCTAAGACAATCAAGGCTATGAGATTAAAGAGGCTGAAAATTGATTTTCGCTCTCCAGTAGTGACTTGGGCCATCAGGATTCCTCCTCGCTTTGAGACTGTTCAGATCTGTCTTTATCCAATGCTGAAGCCACAGCTTGTTCTTGCTCTGTTTGTGCGATCTTTTCTTTGCGTTTTGAGACTGCGTAAATACCGGCGAGAAGAACAGGCCAAAGACCCACGATTATTGGAACTGAACTGAGAGCACCTGCGGTCAATTCGGGTGCGGGTGTAATACCAAGATCTTCACGCATCCCCAACTCTTTAAATGAGGCTCCGGAAACATAGAGCCAGCTTGTTCCGCCCATCTCATGTTCGCCGTAAATATGATTTACATAACGATCCGGGTATGTTCGAATCCGTTCCCGGGCGATTTTGATCATATCTTCTCGTTTCCCAAAACTCAGGGCTTCCATGGGGCAGGCCTCAACGCATCCGGGCAGCTGCCCCTCGATCACCCGCGGATGACACATGGTGCATTTTCGAATCCGGGGCGTCAGCGCTTGGTCATATTCATAGGTGGGTATTTCAAATGGGCAGGCGATCATACAATACCGGCACCCCACACAGACGGAGGCGTCGTAAACGACAGCGCCGGTTTTGGTTTTTGTAAACGCCCTTACGAAACAAGCGGACGAACATGCCGGCTCCAGGCAGTGATTGCACTGTTTTTTATAAAATACGGGATGTCCAGACTTTTTCGGATTGTCATATTTGTTCACAACCGTAAACGCTTTTGTGGTGGTTCTGCGTGTTGTTTCCAGGACGGAAAGATCCGTAAACGGCCTATCCGGCTGCGGCAAATCATTCACTTTGTTGCACGCTGCTTCACAGCTACGGCAACCCACACACAGCGTGATGTCATGCAGTATTGCAAAGCTATCGGGATAACCGGCAAAATGCTTGTTGGTTGCAGCAGAGGCTGGTTTGCCGATTGTGGTGCTCAAGCCTGCCGCACCGACCCACCCTAAAAACTTTCTTCTGGATATGGACATATGAAATACCTCAACAAATTTACTGCATTAAATGAGATGAACTCATGAACGCCGAGTTCATCGGGCTTAAGGTTAAATGTTATGATTCTTTTTTCCGTTCTTTATGACAAGCCGTACAGCTTAAGTATTTTTCAACTCCCATTTTCTGGTGGCACCCGATGCACTGCTGGTGAAAAGAACCCATGATTCCGGGGCGGAAAAGATAGTCGGTATTGAATGGTTTTCCATGGCAGTTGGCACACCTGGGCGGCTTGCCGGCCGCAGGGGTGTTGTGGTGGCATCCGCGGCATAATGTCGTATCCTCATAATGAAAATATCGGGCCAATTTGCTGCTGTCCAATTGTTTTACCATGGTATCGAATACTTTTTCATGCGGGTATTCCACCGGTTCGTATTGGTCCACCAGGTCTTTGATAATGACCGTTTTCGGGACATCTACCGTATAGATCGGTCCGAATGTCTCCTTCCACAACCGAGGCATCAGGCGTGCCATTTTGGCCGCCTTTGACGTCGATAACTCGCCGGTTCTCTCCGGCAGAGGAACCATGTGGCATCGCAGGCATGTGGAGGATTCCTGTTGACGGGTGTTGGTCATGAATGCATGACAACCTGCACAGTTCTTGTCCTGCTGTTTGGATTCATGGCATCCTGTACAGCTGCTTTGATGTCCACGCTTATGAAAAGCGGTTTCAAGCGAGATCTCCTTGCCGTTTTTTACATTTTTATTCGAACCCACCAAGGGATGACAGTTCGCACACGATTCCAGACTTGCAAGATGACATACGCGGCAAGTATCATTGTATTCTTCGTGTGCCTTGTGGCTGAAGGGGACACGCATCATTGTGGGGATGCGCCCCTTTTTGTCGCCGGTTTTTATTAAGACATTATCCGGCTGCCCCCTCTTTATCCGGGGGACGGATTTAACCTTTTCAATTTTCAGCTGCTCTTGGGCATCATGGCATCCGCCGCACCGAACAGGACCGGCATCCATCTGTTTAGCCTCGGTTTTTTGGTGACAATCGATACAGGCCAAATGGGCGGCAAACCGCATGGAAATCACCTTTTCCGTACCGTCACTTGTTGTCTCTTTATTATGACAATACCGGCAGGTGCCCTCTTTTCCTTTGGCATAGAAGAGCTTCTGACTCTTTGGGTCATATTCGTGGTGGCAGCGATCACATTGATTCTTCTGGGCACGGTAATGTCGAAAGTGGAGGGATTTGTCGAAACCAAATTCGACCCGAGAAGATTGGATCTCGGGTCTTTCCTTATGACATTCGTCGCATTTAACAGGACCTGCCTTCTCTCCGGCGGCAATCGTTTCAGAATGACATTTTGTACAATTGTCACAATAAATTTTCGTCAATTCTTCTCGGTTGACATCTTTAATCCGCATGAATTTAAGAGACATGCTTCCGTTTTCAGACTTGTGGCAGGTCGTACAGTCTTTATTTTTCTTTTCCAGGGCATCGGTATGTTGGTCATGTAAAAATACTGCTTTGGGCTTTTCAAGTTTTCCAAAAACCTCCACCGTATCAAAAGTGATGATATCCGGCCTTAACATGATCGGCTGACCTTGGTCAGGGGTTTTTGACAGCGCTTTAACATCAAAAGCGCCCATGCCGAAAATTAGCAGGATGACAATCCCAATCGAGATTCCAGCCCCTATTGGTAACGATTTTCCCTTCACCATAATTCTTATCCTTGACTATTATCGAATCGTTATTTTCAAAAAAAACGTATTATCACGGATTCTTCTCCATCTCAGCGGCATTGTAGAGAATAATCGGCTAAGTGATCCGGGATTTGGTTGTATCCGGATCTTCTATGTTTTTTTGGGCTATCAGATCCAGATGCCAGGTCGCAACATCATCTAAAGGAACAATTACAGGTCCGGGCAGTTCACGCAGGTCAATGGTCTTGAGGTAATGGCCGCAGCGGCTGCAAAGATCCACGCGCAGCCCCTCTTCATTCTCTGCACGGAGGTAGCTTAAATCTTTTCTGTTATCATTTTCACAAAAAGGGCATTTAAGGCGCGGGTAGGTCCAAACGGTTTCACACAAAGAGCAGTGGAGACTCCTTTTACCACCCTCTCCGGAAAGATCGGCCAGTTTTGGCGCTGAGCCGCACACCGGGCAGTGGCCGTAAGTCCATTGATTTAAGTCCAGCAGGCCTTGGACGGCTTGTGCCGTTTCTAATAGCGCGGGCCTCAGTGACAAACGGAGGAGCAGTGTCAATACTGGAGGATCGACCTTAAATTTCTGGGCTGTAGTTTGAATAGCCTTGAAGTCAGAGGTCAACACCGCCTTCATCAATATTGGAATACCGTCATGGTCTTTAGCCAAGGCCTTAATCAGTCCTTCAACCTGCCTTCGGCCATCTTCCATGGTTTTTATCCGATCCACCAGTTGTTCATACAAATTTTTAGCCTGCTCCCAGTCCAGAGACAATTCTGCTGGATTTAAAAGCGACTTCCCCTGGTACCAAGTCTTTGGTAAAGAATCAAAGTCAAGCTTCATGTCTGGGGGGCGAAAATTTTCCGAAGCCTTAACGGTCGTGGATAAAAGGTCTCCTACCCACTGAGCCAGCTCAGCATAGACCGGATTGCGACTTTTGATGGCTTGCACCTTGACAGTTATATCTTCCAAGTTTATTGCCATGAGTGAATTTCCCTTAAGGTGAATAAAATGGCATCGTTACTTGGTTCCGCCAAGGCGAAGCGCATTCGTGTCACTTTACACTTTAATCAATTTAACGTTCTTAAAAAATACCAGGTCAGTCATCCCGAAATCAAGGCGTCTCTTGAAGGTTTGGCTCAAACGCAATAATCTTCAGGTCGTCTGGAGAAAACTGGGGCTTTGTACCAGCAAAGCCCCAGTTCAGATTATGCTACCGGGCGATATTTTGCCTGTTCATCTACTATTAGATATAGTACCCGAACATCTTCGAGGTCTAGAATTTCACCCTTGCCACCGAATTTTTTCTTGGCAGCTGCCAATCGCTCGTTGGCAAGTTTTTTAATCTCCGCCTCATCACCAAAGTTGATAGCCCCGGTTGGACAGGCTTTTGCACAGGCCGGCAAAAGTCCGGCCCCTACACGATCATAGCACATATTGCACTTGACCATCTGCTTCTCTTCTTTGCTCCAGTTGGGGATGCTCCAGGGACAGGCCTGCTTAATTGCTTTGGTGCTTTTTTCCAGTTCTTTCATCTTGTCGGTATACAAGACGGCTCCAAAGTCGTTAATGATGATCGCATCCTTTTTGATCTGGTCCGCCTTTTTTTTACAGGGCGGCGTCAGGCAGTGACGGCAGGCTTCAGTGAAAAAGTACCAGACCATTGAATTTTTATCTGAGGGGTGCTCTGCAAAGCGCACCAGGCGGAATGTGTTACCATCCAGGTCCAATGGGTTCTGATAACTGCCGTATTGCTTTGTTTTACCGACAGAATGCTTTTTATACTGCTTGCAGGCGATTTGACAACCGCGGCAGGCAGTGCAACGGGTCGTATCTATAAAGAAAAATTTACCAGCCATGGTTTACGCCCTCCTTTTCCCGAGTTTTTCCACGTTGACCATAAAAGCCTTGGTCTCCGGGATTCTTGTGTTGGGGTCACCGGTGGATGGTGTTAAGAGATTGGCTGAATCACCGCCATCCTTTGGATAGATCCACCCGAAACACCATGGCAGGCCAACCTGATGAACCGTCAGTCCCTGAACGGTCATGGGCTTAAACCGTCCGGTCACCATGGCTACGGCTTCCACCTTACCGCGAGCCGATGAAACTTTGCACATGTCTCCGTTGTTAATTTCTTTGAGTTTGGCCAGTTCATTGCTCATTTCTACAAAGAGTTGCGGCTGTGTTTCCAACAGCCATGGCTGCCATCGGGTCAGAATACCGGTCTGCCAGTGCTCGGTGACCCTGTAGGTTGTGCCAACAAAGGGGAATCGTGGATCGCAGGATAAATGGGCATCCGCTTCAGTACCGTAAACCGGTGCTACAGGATTCATGCGCTGGCTTGACATCAGGTTCTTGGGCACAGGACATTCGAGGGGTTCATAGTGCTCTGGGAGAGGCCCGTCTACACGGCCGGGGCCGAAGACCGACGCCACGCCATCCGGTTTCATAATGAATGGCCGTTTTGTTTTGGCCTGGTCTGTCATGGGCGGCCAACCTCCGTCTGGAACATCTCCGACCCATTTGCCGTCTTTGTATTCCAGAATGTTTTTGTTGGGCGACCAGGGTTTGCCGTTGAGATCAACCGATGCACGATTATAGATAATGCGCCGATTGACAGGCCAACACCAAGACCATTCCGGATAAAGCCCCATACCGGTCGGGTCTTTCTTTTCCCGGCGAGCGGCCATGTTCCCTTTTTCCGTATAGGAATTGCAGTAGAGCCAGTTGCCGGAACTGGTAGAGCCGTCATCCAGAAGCTTGGTAAACGCCGGCACCAGGCTGCCCTTCTTAAAGGAATCTTTCCCGATGGTAACGTCTTTTTCAAAATACCCGTTGATAAGTTTGGCAACCGCGTGGGCATCAAACTTTCCGTCCTTTACATAATCCCACCGCAGATTTTTAATCGGTTCGGGAAATTTTCCATCGGTTTCATACAGTTCACGAACTTTCTCAAAGAGCTTAACCATGATTTCGCCGTCACTCATGGGCCCTCGGGGCGGCTTGGCGGCTGCATAACGCCACTGCATCCAGCGTCCGGAGTTGGTAATCGAGCCCTCTTTTTCCACACTGGTATGACATGGGAGGAAAAAAACCTCGGTCTTGATTTCGTCGGGTTTCATCCCAGGCCCTTTCCAGAATGAGGCGGTTTCGTTGTCAAATATGTTGACGTTGACCATCCAGTCCAGCTTGGCCAAAGCCTGGCGGGTCTTGTTGGAATTGGCTCCGGAACACGCCGGGTTCTGGCCCCAGGCAAAAAATCCCTTGAAGTTCCCGTTATACATCTCGTCGAAAATGTCCAGCCAAGAGTACGTAACACCGTCGTCAATCTTGGGCATCCAGGCATAGCCGAAATCGTTCTCCTTGGTGGCAGCCTCGCCGAACATCGATTTCAGAAAGCTGGCCATATATTTGGGCTTGTTCTGCCACCAATTGGCCGATAACGGGTCGTTGGTTTTTGGCGTGTTTTTCTCGTTGTAATCGGCCAGTGTCGGCAAAGAGGCTTTGGGGGTTCCCAGGTAACCCGGCCAGATGTGGAACAGCAGGCAATGATCGGTGGATCCCTGAACATTGGACTCCCCGCGCAATGCATTGACGCCGCCGCCGGGCCGACCCATGTTCCCCAAAAGGAGCTGGATCATGGCCATCAAGCGGATGTTCTGCACACCCACCGTATGCTGGGTCCAACCCATGGCATACATGATGGTTCCGGTTTTATCGACGGCCCCGGTTTTTGCGTAGGTTTCCCAAACCTTCTTTAGATCTGCTTCCGGCGTTCCGGTGATGGAGGAAGCCGTTTCAAGTGTGTAGCGAGAATAGTGCTTTTTCATGAGTTGGAACACGCAACGCGGATCTTCTAGGGTTAAATCCCTTTTGGGCACGCCGTTTTCATCTTTTTCAAACGCCCACTTCGATTTATCGTATTTCTTTTTCTTGGGATCATACCCGGAGAAAAGGCCGTCTTTAAAATCGAATTCAGACCCGACGATAAAGCTGGCGTTGGTGTAATGGGCCGCATATTCCTTATGAATCTTGTTGTTGGTGAGGATATAGTTCATCATCCCGCCCAAAAAAGCGATATCCGTGCCCGACCTCAAGGGCGCATATATGTCGGCTTTTGAAGATGTACGGGTGAATCGCGGATCCACGCTGATGAGGGTGGCGCCCTTGTCCATGGCTTTGCCGACCCATTTCATGGAGATGGGATGGTTTTCCGCTGCATTGGATCCCATGATCAAAATGCAGTCGGAATTTCGGATGTCGATCCAGTGGTTGGTCATTGCGCCGCGTCCGAACGACTCTGCCAGAGCCGCAACAGTCGCGCTGTGTCAGATACGAGCCTGATGTTCGATATACACCAGACCCATTGCCCGCATGATGCCCTGAAGAAGCCAGCATTCCTCGTTGTCCAGCGCCGCCGAGCCGACGTGGGCGATGCCGGTGGTCCGGTTGACCACTTGGCCTTTATCATTTTTTTCGGTAAACGTTGCATCGCGGGTTTCCTTGATTTTTTCCGCGATCTTTCCGATGGCCACATCCCATTCAATTTCCTCCCACTCGTCGCTTTCAGGTGCACGGTAGAGGGGATTCTTCATACGGTTTTTATTTTCCGTCATTTGATAGAGACCCGCTCCCTTGGCGCACAAAGCCCCTTCATTGATGGGATGATCAGGGTCTCCTTCCGCGTTGAGGAGCTTGCCGCTCTTCTTGGTGTGTACAATGAGACCACATCCCACCGCACAGTAAGGACAAATGGTGGTGGTCTCCTTGGCCTTGAGGATCTTCAAGTCGGCGGCGTACGATTGCACAGGTTTCAGATCAAAGCCCAGACACATGGCGGCTGCGGCGGCTCCTGCAGTGCCTGACCACTTGAGAAACTCCCGTCGTGTTAGTGCCATATTCCCTCCTTTCTCAGCAAACTTAATGAACGTTTACCCAAAAGTCGAACAGCATCTTTAAATCCTCCACCCTAGGAGGAATATCGGCAGATCAATTGCACCGGCAATTTGACCTTGCGCCGTCCGAAAATTCGGGTTTATCGGAATAACACCGTTTTTTACCTAAAAAAGTGATCTCATATTATCTAAATGCATATGTTTTCATTACACGGGAAGTTAACGTTTTCAATAAAACATGTTTTTGGTTACTTATGGCAAAAGCCGCACATGATGGGACCGCTTTTACGCTGCCAAACAATATAATTTTCATGGCAGCCGATACATTTTTTATGAAAGGCCATTAACAGAGGTATCGGGATTTCTTTCGTTAACCGTTTTTTATGGCAGCTGGAACATTTGCTCCCTTTACCCTGATTCCTGTCGGAGAATACATTGAAATCGTGGTGACAAACCCTGCAGCGAATAACGGTTTCGTGCAGAAAGTGGTCAAACCTTACAGAATGCTCATGGAGTTTGCCGAATTCCCGGCTTTTTAAGTCCATGATGCCTTCCTGGGCCTTTTCTTCCTGGGACCATGCAAGGGATGTTGCCAGAACGGCTGCGAGAATCAGACTGAAAACAAGATACCGATGCTTCATACGTCTTTCCTCCGGTGAACTTGTGTACACCCTATAAGAATTGCGAAAAGAGATTTATCGTCATTAATGACAAGTCGTTTTTCGTCAAAGAAAATAGAACCGATGTTGAGCGCCTTGCCCGAATTCGTCGTTTATTTAACCTGTTAAGCGGTGACGCTCTATAGATTGAATGCCGATTTTAAACGTTGTTGTTGTATCACAATGTGTCATGCCACAATGTGATACATTTTTTACAACAAAATCAGTATATTAGGCGGGAATGAAAAAATCAAGGACTTTTTTATTGAGGTTCAGACAATAAAGCCCGTTCAGACAATAAGGCCAGTTCAAAAAATTTGCAAATGGAGAACCTTTTCGATCATTTCTTGTTTACCTTCTCCAGCGCCTTAACCAGCGACTCCAATTTGGGGCGAACATTAATATCCTCTATATAGATGAACTGTATGATGCCCGCTTTATCAATAACAAACAGAGCTCTTTCTGAGACACCGTCGGAACGGAGAACACCGTAACGGGCTGCCACAGCACCATGGGGCCAGAAATCGGAAAGTACTGAAAACCATAGTTTTCCCATCTGCTGGGTCCAGGCATGAAGTGTTGGAATATTGTCTACCGTAATGCCCAACAAGACGGCATTGTTTTTGTCAAAAAAACCTTTCGCAATATTGTACCCCGGCCACTGATCCGAGCACACCGGCGTCCATGCTGCCGGAACGAATGATATCACCACATTCTTTTTCCCGACAAACTGGCTGAGAGAAATTTTTTCGCCGGATATGGACGGCAGGGT
>DATKWE010000270.1:0-9328 GCA_035529735.1 Desulfobacterales bacterium
GCCGATGGGCTGGTTTGAAACGTTTTCAAAAGACTCCCAGAGGTGGCGACTGGCTGCCGTTCCGTATTCGTGGGCCCTGAGATAGTCTTGGAGCCCTTTTCTAAAATCGTCTTGGCCGATGTACCCTTCGATCTGTCTCAAAATACTGCCGCCTTTGTTGTAAATAATCGGAGCGGTACTGGTATTTATGACCACGTGTTCGCCGCTCGGTATTTCAATGGCGGTGGTTTCGTGCAGCGCATCACGTGACAGCGCCGATGCGGTCATGCCATCCAGGAACTGCTCCCACGTATCCCATTCAGGATAATAATGGTCCACCGCACCGTATCCGAAATAGGTGGCAAAACTTTCATTCAGCCACAAATATTTCCAGTCCGAGGGCGTGACGAGATTCCCGAACCACTGATGGGCGATCTCGTGTGCAATAATCTCGCAGATTCTTTGTTGGGCGGATTTTGAGGTCATCTCCGGATAATACAGAAGCAAATTCTCGCGAAACGTTACGGCACCCCAATTTTCCATGGCACCGAAGGCAAAATCCGGAATGGCGATCAAATCCAGTTTTGCCAAAGGGTAGGAAATCCCATAATATGCCTCGCTAAACTCAAGCGCTTTTCCACCGAATTCAAGGGCAAAGGGTGCGTATTTTTTCTTTGACGGTAGTGTGACCACACGCACGCGAGGATCGTTTTGACTTTGAACGGATTCGAATTCGCCCACCCCAAAAAAGACCAAATACGTAGACATTTTCGGCGTCCGTTCAAATGTCATCCGTTTCTTCCCGTTGCCCAACTTGGTTTCGGATTGGATCGGACTGTTTGAAATGGCGACAAGGTTTTCCTCAACATCCATTTCAATATCAAACGTCGCCTTTTTAGCCGGGTGATCCATGCACGGAAAGGCCCGCCGGGCATCGCTTTCTTGGAACTGGGTCACCGCAATATACATCTGTTTGGGGCCACGGATAAAGCTGCTGCGGTAAAAGCCGGCCATTTGATCATTGATATGCCCCTGATAGTCTATCCTCACGGTAATATTGCCGGTCATGGCCTCGGGTAGAAAAATGCGAAGTTCTTCTTTTTGGGAATCGACGAAAAAAGGACACGCAACGAACGTGTTTTTTTCTAAAACTTTGCAGCTCCAGACGGCGATGTCCAACAGGTTCATGGGGATCTCTTTGACCGGCTGAAGCGCATTCAATAAAATTTGGGCGCTTCCGGCGAATGTAAAATTCACCAAATCGGGTTCGATTCTGATTTTATAATTAACGGGTGTGAATTTTTGCATATGCCCTCCTCATGTTATCAATCCGTCGCATGCGGTTTGCCACACGCCAAAATCTATGATAGAATAATTGCATTAAAAAGCAAGTCTTCAGCGGCCCTCAATCCATGGAAAACGAGAATTATGGGCGGACGATTTGGAAAATATGGGGATGCCAAAAAAAAGGCCCGCCTCCGCCGAAGTGAGCGTGTGAAGCGAATGATCTCCACACCAAAGACATCACCCCGTCGGAGGGATCGATTTCACAAACATCGAAACCGACGACCCATTCAATAAAATCCGATGGGCTCCAAAGAAAACCCATGCCCCGAAAAATACCCCACGTCGTTCATGTCCTAAATGCGTACAGGGAAAACACACGGGTGTTATTGAAGTAAGGATCCATACGGATAGAGGCCCTTCGAATAAACCATATAAAAGATCTGTGGAGGAAAATTGAAGAGATATATACGTTGTATAACCCTTGTCATTTTAACCGTTTCAACACTCATGGGCTGCGCCCATGTCCAAAAAAACGATGTGGTGTTTCAATCATCTACAATTAATGCCCTGCTCAAGGGAATTTATGACGGAGATGTAACTTTTGGCGAGCTGAAGAGAAACGGTGATTTTGGGTTGGGAACTTTTAATGCCCTTGATGGCGAAATGATCGGACTGGCCGGCACATTCTATCAAATAAAAGCGGATGGTGTGGCATATCCGGTTGAGGATTCCGTGAAGACACCCTTTGCCGTGGTGTCATTCTTTGCCCCGGACGACACCTTGGAACTGGATACGGCGGATAGTTATACACAGTTGAAACGGCATATAGATGGTCTGCTGCCGTCACAAAACATATTCTATGCCATCAGAATAGAGGGTAATTTCAAATATATCAAGACACGGAGCGTTCCTGGACAGCAGAAACCTTATCCGCCGCTTGTAGATGTGGTGAAAGAGCAATCGATCTTTGAGTTTCATGATATAGACGGGACGATTGTGGGGTTCCGATCTCCCGGCTATGTGCATGGGATAAATGTCCCGGGGTATCATCTGCACTTTATAACGAAAGATAGAAACGCCGGGGGACATTTGCTGGAATGCCGGATGCAAGATGTGACGGTCCAGATCGACCATATCAATAATTTTTTTATGGCACTCCCTCATGGCGGAGAGTTTTATAGTGCAGATTTAGCGCAGGATAAGAAAAAAGATATAGAAACGGTGGAGAAAGGGACTTCACGTACAAGTATCGAAAACTAGCCGATGGGCAAGCGACCTTAAGTCTGAAGGGGTAAACTTCTATAAGTCTTCCCTGTAATACCCTAATTGAGCGAAAGCTTAGGATGCCCCGCGTAGTCGACTACTGGGAGCCCTTGATAACGAAAGAGATGGGGTATCATCAGTTTGTCCGCCCCTGGAGGGCTTTCCCGAAAGGCACACAAAAATTGATAAATCTCTTTAAAGTAAACGAATGGGGTGTTCTTATCTGATATTTTATCCCCTAAAGCCAAAATGATTTTTTGGTTTGCCTTCCATTCTCCAGGTCACCCTTTTGATCCGTGTAAAGGTGAATGGTGATATATTGGCCTTTTTAGACAGTTCTGCCTTGCGGATCATGAAAGAATAACTGATTTGTCTTGGAGAGTTTTTGATCATTTTTTTACACCTAACTGAAATTATATTTTGGTTTGATTGTCCCGAAACAACATAATGCCACAATGTAATATGTCAAGACATTTTTAAGAACTCGAGACATCGGCGCTGTTAGGCTGAAAAGGCTAATAATAGTTTTACTTTAAATTTACCCCTGCTGGTTGTTGTAATGCAGTGAAAATCCCGCCTTGTGGGGCTAAGGAATAGGAATTGTAGCCGTTTGCCTAAAAGATCCGGCAATCTTGTTGGAACGTAGCGGAGATGCCGCCTTCCGGGGCTGCGGGAGTTTTCATAAAATCGTAACACGATTTTATGCGAATTGCAGAATATCAATTAGTTTGCCGACGTTAAGAAGCATTTCACACTGCGAACACCTTCAACACTTTTTGCGTGTGAAATGGCCTTCTTTATTTTATTGTCTGATGCCACAAGGCCGTATAGAACGACATTACACTGAACCGTTTTCACATCAATATTCGTTGACCATATGTCCTTGTCTGCCACAAGCTTTGTCTTTACTTCCAATGCCAATTTTATGTTATCATCGGTTCCACAAACATCATCTTTTTTCTTGGGAAGCAAATATGTCGATACACTTCTCACACCCTCGATGCTCTTGGCAATTTTTATCGCACGCTTTTTTTGAAATGCTTTATCATACTCTCCAACCAGGTACACATGCCCCCTATAACATCCACTGGAAAGGTTTAGCGAATTGATAGCTTCATCATCATAAAATTTATTTACGATCGTAAACTTAATTGTAGTATCATTGAGAATGGTTTTCACATCACGCTGGTCCACTGCTGTGGTGTAGATTACACTGCATCCAAAAGATAATAGCGAAAAAATAAGAAGCGGTATAATTCTTATAATGTTTTTCATATTTAAACGTCTATTTTTTTATTTTGGAAAACTTGCAACCCTCAATGGTCAGGTTGTACATCAGCCCTTTTTGGTCGAAGGCAAATGCAACGATGGGGTCCTTGATATTGGTCGTATCAATGGAACCGCCGATACCGACAGTTACCAAAGCAACGGAGCCGTCTACACCGGCTTTCCAGCCGTTACTCTCTCGGAAACTATTAAGTGCCCCTTTCTGCATAAAAACCAAGATCAGCGTTTTCTTCTGTGCACCCAGCTGAAAGCCAAAGGACCCTGCGACGGTGCTGTAGTAATCAACAGTCTTGCCCCCAATTCGCAAGGCGCCCTCTCCATATTCGCCCCCGATTCCAAAACCAGCCTTATAAACGTTGGGAAACACCAGGACACCTTTGGCTGCGTTTAAATACTCCTTGGAACCCTTAACATTCTTAAGAAAGTTTTTCAAAGTAGCATCGACGCTTACGTTAATCTCTCTGGCTGTAGCAGCGCCGGCATCGGGGGATTGAAAAACTACAAAACACAAAGTAGCGAGGACGATGACAGCAACGCGTGTCAAACCCCTTTTACCGGTACCGAACAATCTTAGTTTCATCTTATTATCTCCTTTGTTTACCCTAATAGTTGGTTAATTTGGCATTTGAAAGAACCCATTACAACCCTATTTTTCCATGTGGGTTGAATGATCATTGAGGTTTCATCCATGTTGAGATAGTCTGATACATGCAAAATCTATGCATGTTTTGAAATTGCCGATCCAAAATATATAAATAATATATATTTCAGATACTTAAAATGCTTGAATAATTGGGAAGAATCCTTATTTAACAATATTTGTCAACTTTTGTGCCATACTTTGACAGGTTTTACACCCTGTTGGGGGGAATTACCGGGAAAAATAAATTCTGAAAAATCTCAAAGGATTGGGTTGTCGGCTTGAAGCGGTTTAGATAAGATCGTTGAAAGATTAACATTACACTTCTAAATTCCGAGAGAGAGCTTGCAGCTTTCATCGCGAGAGAAAAGTTGCAAGCTCTTGGATTTACGTTTTTTTTGACCTCGGTTAAGAGGCTGTATCGATTTGTCCGCCTGTAATAATCTTTTTAAGCATTGTCGTTACTCCTGAATTCCATCTGCCCTTTTTTTCAGATAGAATCGCCTGAATTAGTGTTAGAAGAGAGAATATCCTCCGCCAGGTTCCTCCAGATCGTATACATACATCTTTCCATCATCGGTCAACTTGAGGATAACCATCCCGTATGAATAATACAAATATCCATAAAACCCGTCATCCGGGCCTAAAATCTCCCTGAGCCAGGGTTCATACTGAGTGTTCGGATAAATCATTTGCGCAATCTCTATCAAGGTCTTTTGATCTCTGACCTTTTCCCACCTATCTCCCACCAGCGTCGTATCGTTATTTTTCGGATCGAACATGACCCCCAAAGGATTTCTGACGCCATAATATCGTGCAAAAGAACCGGCATAATAGATATCGTAATCTTCCCAATTGTCGATTAAATCCTGAATGGTCACTTGGCCCGGGCCTTTAGGCAACATTTTGAGCTTGCCGTAGTTCTTCAGCGATAGGGAACAACCGGAGAGGATCAGGGCGATTAAAAGCATGATTAAAAATCTATGTTTATTCATTTTTCTTATATTCCCCTTGCACGTGTTTCAGTTTGGTAAAAAACCGTTCCTTTGAAATCGAGCCGTTCTCAACCAACAACCGAGTAGAGCATCAACCTGGATCGAATTTTTCATTAAAAGCGGTTTTGAAACTAACCGGTTCATTTTGATCAAGTTGCACTGCCGTTTGTTGCCCGCTTCCGGGATAAAAAGGGGATGTATTTCCAGTAATGTAATATATAGTTGTTTTTAGGTCAAATGGATATGAAAACAGCAGGGAAACCATGGGGTCACCGTTTTCCATTCTGGCAATTCGGAACCGGCATTCCTAACGATGTTATCTATTTGTCAAGACTCGTATAAAAATAATACATTGCTGCAGGCAAACCTTTGCAATTGACATTCATGCCGGTAATTGCGATAAATAACATATTATTCCAACATTTTATTACATGAGGAGCCTCCCGCCATGACACTCAGAAAAATTCAGATCGTAAAATCGATCCACAATCAAATCGGCTTGCCAAAGAACAAATCCACAGAAACCGTGAAAACCCTCATAGAGGTCATCAAAAAAACCCTGGCATCCGGTGAGGATATTCTGATCTCTAATTTTGGCAAGTTCTGCGTAAGGGAAAAGAAGGAACGGAAAGGCAGGAATCCTGCAACTGGGGATGACTTGATGCTTGAACCAAGGAAGGTTGTTACGTTTAGGTGTTCTGGAAAGCTGAGGGATAAGATCAACCCGAATTAGAACGAAAGACTAAATTTTATGGGTGATGAAATAAAGCCAAAAAAAAATGAAGTTGAAGATTTAAAACTGAACAAATCTTATGAACAAGATTATAAGAGAAAAAACCGATTTTTTGAGTTTATTACAGATTTTATTACAGGTTTTAGCGCCCTGATCGTTATAGGGTTAATACTATTCATAGTCATACCTGTGTTGCTTATTGTTTTAAAGATTGGTGCTGTCCTTATCGTTCCTATTTCCCTGATAGGCGCTTTTATAATCCTAATTGCCCTGTTAGGAAAATTCATCAGACACCTTTTAACAAAAAGATCATTGGGCAAATAAAACCAATGTGTGGAAGAATCGTCCAAAACAGTCCTCTTCAAACAATTGAAGCTCCCTGCAGCCCCGTTGAAACGGGATTTACGCCCCAGTTAAACAGAAAAGACCGATGAAAAAGACAAAGGACAGGGATATAGAAAAGGGATACACTGTCAAACAAATGGTGGCAAAATTACGAAGGCTTTCGGATTGCTTGGAAAAAGATAAACCATTCCGAATTCAGATCGCAGGTGAAAGGTTAAAAATCCCTTCCAGTGCTACTTTTAATATAGAGCATGAAAGAGAAGGCAAAACGGAGGAGGTCGAATTTCAATTTAAGTGGAAGCGAGATTGACCGAACCCCACACTGTTTTTTTTGATATGACTACCGAACACCATTAAAGAAGTGTGCACTCCTTCACCATTCAAGAATCATGCAAGTATCATGAGACCACAAACCTTGCCATACAGAGCCGTCTCTGACATTGTTCGCATAACGTTTCGTTTTTGCACGTTTAAATGCGCATTCTTAATTTTTTTTAAAAATAACAAATAATTAGCTTGCTTTCTTTCTAAATAAATATTATTATTGGTTAAATCAATCAAGTCCTGTTAAATCTGTGGGACGGTTTCTTTCTGAAGGAATAATCCATTTGTCAAGTGGTACCCTCCAGTTTGCGACGTTGAGAATTTTTAAAAAGGAGGATGTTATTATGACTAATGGAACTGTTAAATGGTTTAGCGACCGAAAAGGATTCGGATTCATCGAGCAGGAAGACGGAGCGGATGTGTTTGTTCATCATTCAGCAATTAATGCTGAAGGTTTTAAATCCCTCAATGAAGGTGACCGAGTTTCCTTTGATATAGAGCAAGGACAAAAAGGCCCTGCCGCTTCAAATGTCACTGTGATTTAACCTTATGTTCTGAGTAAAAATGGCATTCCTTCTAATACTGAGGGGATGCCTTTTTGTTTGGTTTGAATTTATACCTTCACAATTCGCCATTATCAGACCTTAAACCTCAAAAAAGTCCGCTCATAGATCCTTTTCTTGTTGTCATTATCAAAAATAACAGCCAAGGAGGTATCAAATTGGCAAGATCAAATTATTCATTTAATAAACGTCAAAAAGAATTAGCAAGGAAGAAAAAGAAAGAACAAAAGAAACTACGCAAACTGGATAAAAACACTATAAAATCAGAAGAGAATCCAGATCAGTCCCAGAATGAAGAAGAGAATCCAGATCAGTCCCAGAATGAAGAAGAGAATCTATAAGTATAGAAACCGGATGAAAAGGAGAAAAGATATGCGTCAAAAATATGTGATTTCTCGAGATGGTGCCAAAAATAAACTCAAAATCAGGGAATATGCAGTCATCGACAAAAATCTGAAAAAAGTGGCGTCTTCATTGCTGCAAAAGGGAAGTTTTTCATTTCTCTGCGAAGAAACCTATGAAAGTGAGATTATCGCGAGTTTCACCTCCAAAGGAATGAACGCCTTGGTTGCAATCCTTCGGACCCACAATATATTTCCCATCGAACCATATGCCACCAAAATCGCCGAATCAGTCATGGCGTTATATAATTCATCCGAAGATGGTTCGGTGGAGCTGTTTTTTGACGACGTCGATTTGGTATCTATTTGATAGGATTTCGGTTTTTGAAAGCAGATAAAGCGAATATCTCAAATTGTGTTTAGTAAAAAAGCAAAAGGATTATTTTCCGGTTAAACTACTGACTTATTATTACGAATGGATTAATTAAAGATTCGATTAATTCTACCATTCACTACTTGTATATCTTTTCGATATTTATTTTGGAGCCTGTCTAAAGCACCTCTCTTTTTTGGCCTTCCTTCAAAGTGACCTCTTGAGTACCTGCACAAGATATAAGGAAAAGAAAAACTATAGATGGAAGGTACTATCAAACCGTACAGTGAAAAAAAGGCTATGGTTTTATATACACTGAAGAATATGGCGTTGTTTTCGTTCACAAATTGGATATCAAGGACTTTGGACATTTCGGTTTACAAAAGGGTGACCCTGTATCTTTTGAATTAAAAGAAACCTCTAAAGGCAAAGAATGAGACTTGAAGAAGTTATGCTTCCTGCGTTTAGAGCTTAATAGCCATTAACCGAAAATCGAGAACTGCATTTGTTAAATCGAAGTATGAATGCATATAATAGCATACCACGTTACAGCTTGCGTGAAGATTTTGCCAACAGCATAATACATGGTGTAGGTTTCATTCTTTCAATTATCGGAATGTGCGTACTGATTGCCTTTGCAAGTATCTATGGAAATGCTTGGCATGTTGTATCATGCAGCATTTATGGGTCAACTTTGGTCTTTTTATACACAGCTTCCACGCTTTATCACAGCATTCAGCCTGCTAAGGCTAAAAGAGTTCTCAGGGTCCTGGATCACTCAACCATATTTCTTTTGATAGCCGGAACGTATACACCTTTCACTCTGGTGAACTTACGGGGTCCTTGGGGTTGGTCACTTTTCGGTGTTATTTGGGCGTTGGCTGTTATAGGAATCTTATTTCAGACGACTATGCTTCGCAAGGGGGCTGTTGTTTCTGTTGCGTTCTACGTGACTATGGGCTGGGTTGTCGTGGTAGCCATTAAACCAATGCTATCCTTAGTCGATACGGGCGGTTTAGTACTATTGCTTTTAGGAGGTGTAGCGTATACCACTGGAGTTGTGTTTTATCTTTGGCGGCAGATGCCATACAACCATGCTATTTGGCACGTTTTTGTCTTGGCCGGAAGTGCTCTGCACTTTTTCTCAATCCTCTTATACGTCATACCGCTAAGTCCTCCACTGACAAATTAAGATTAA
>DATKWE010000271.1:0-31175 GCA_035529735.1 Desulfobacterales bacterium
AAGCGATATCCCGCTTCTGGTTGATCATTTTTTTAAACAGGATACCATAAAGTATAACCGGACCCCTGTAACGGTCTCTGATAACGCCATGCTGTTGCTCACCGAATATAAATGGCCCGGAAATGTCAGGGAGCTTCAAAATTCGGTTATGTTTGCTTTTGTCACAAGCAATGGTGATGAGATAACGCCGGATGATCTTCCCATGGAACTTAATGACAACCGTCTTTTTGGAACAACACATGAATCTTCACGTAAACTGAATATGGCGCGCGTTGAGCTTGCCCTGGAAAAAACAGGCGGCAACAAGGCAAAGGCCGCCAGGCTTCTTAATGTAGGGCGGGCAACTCTGTACAGATTTTTTAACGATTATCCTGAGCTGCACGAAAATTTTTGCGCATCATGAAAACCGTTCTTATTGTTGATGACAAGAGGGTTCAGCTTAAAACCCTGCGAAGGGGATTAAGAACCCGGGGATACCGGGTTGTTGAAGCCGTAAGCGGCCAGGAAGCTCTGGACCATCTGGTCAGGGACCCTGCAATTGATATTGTTTTAACCGATTACGCCATGCCGGAAATGAACGGAATCGTGCTTTTGCAAAAGATTCGCGAAAACAACAAAACCATACCGGTAATAATAATGACGGCATACGGAGATAAAGATCTTGTGATTGAGGCCATGCATCACCACTGTACCGGATATATCGAGAAGCCCTTTGATATGGACGAGCTTTTGGAAGTAATTTGCCAACATGATCATTGATTTCGGACGGCGGCCTAAGAAAGCGGTATATCAGGCAGGCAAGACTATCGCCGAGAGTCAGATTCGGCACTCTGTAGAATAAACGTATCAGAAGATCCAAAGAAAGCGTGGCGTGGTTTTTTAGACCCACGCACTAAATGTCAAGATCCTGTTTTTCGATGATCGAGAGACCCATCAAAAAATGCCCCTTAAAAGGATCCCGGTCTTTTTGGGTGATGTGTACGACTTGTGTTTTTAAGGATTGAGAAAGGCCTGCAGATTCCGGGGGAAGATATTTCATGTCCAGCGTATCGCCCACCTTTAGGTATTTTAATACCTCAGACCCTTTATGGACCAGAATGCCCAGACCGTTTGATGAGATGTCCCTGAGTTTAAACTGATAGGTGCTGGCGATGTCCTTCAATCGAAATTCTACACTGTAGTATTGATCGAGAACCGTTCGGGTCTCGTATCTTCTTTCCTGGGAGTTGTCGTTGACCGAATTTTTCTTCATGATTTTTCGTGATACGGTAAGTTATACATAATCCTAATAAAAATTTGTTACAATGTCCATCTTTTTTATAAAACGGTCTAGAATTTCACTCCACAGGACTAAATAAAGATCCATTTAAACGGGATCCTATGGGCCTTCATTTTGTTTGCGCGAAGTCAGCGTTCTAAAAAGGTCCACTTGGATCTTGCTTTGGTATAAAAAGCGGATATACTCCCCTTGATGTAATTTGAAATAAGATCCCCGCGTGTTAGAGGAACATATTGTCCGTGAATCATCCTAAAAGTGCATCTTTCAAAATCTCGACGGAACGTCAACCGGTTAGAGAAAAAGATGTTTTTCTCAGCGGGAAAAAACGATTGTATGTTATTGCTGCAGCACTATTGGCGCTTTTTCTCGGCGCCCTTGACACCCTGATCATGGGCGCCGCCATGCCGACAATTGTGTCAGATCTTGGCGGCATAGAGCTTTATAGCTGGGTTTTCTCTGTCTATCTTCTTTCCCGTGCCGTGTCCCTTCCAATTTTCGGCAAGCTATGCGACCTTTTCAACAGGAAAAGGCTTTATATGATAACCATCGTCATTTTTTTAATCAGCTCGGTTTGCGCAGGTGCATCGCACAGCATGACCCAGCTTACCGTATCCCGGGCTGTCCAGGGCGTGGGGGCCGGCGGTAATTTTGCCCTGGCCTATATTGTTCTGGCGGATATTTCCCCACCGGAAAGACGGGGTAAAATGATGTCTCTGATCAGTTTCGTTTGGGGCTTATCCAGTGTTTTGGGGCCTACCTTGGGCGGGTTTATTGTGAATTACTTTTCATGGCGCTGGATTTTTTTTATAAACATACCTCTTGGAATCTTAGCCTTTATCGGAATCTGGAGATATTTAGAGGAAACCCGGGAGAAAAAAAGAGACGCTGACATCGATTATCTGGGGGCTTTAACACTTTCGACAACCATTCTGGCATTGCTGACCGCATTTTTACTGGCCGGCCGCTCCTACGCATGGACTTCACCGCAGATCCTCGGACTTTTCGTTATAACGCTATGTTCATCCCGGGTCTTTTACACCGTTGAAAGGCGGGCAAAGGAACCGATTCTACCCATCGGGTTTTTCCGAGTTCGAGGTTTTAATATCGGCAACAGCGCAGCCTTTTTTGCCAGTTTTTCAATTTTTTCAGTTTCGGCATTCAGCCCGCTTTTTATTCAAGGTGCCCTGGGAAAAACCCCGGCTCAACTGGGGATGGCCATGGTTCCCTTAAGCCTGGGATGGTCTGTGGGGGCATTGGTTTGCGGACAGATGATCCATCTGCTGAAAGAAAAACCGTCTGCGCTGCTGGGTTCTGTTTTACTTTTGGCGGGCTGCGCGATGACACTTACATTTTCCATTTCAACGTCTCTGACCGCATTTTCCATTGTTTTGGCCATTGCCGGCCTGGGAATGGGTTTTGTCTCTATTTCCACCCTTCTCATTGTCCAGAACAGCCTCTCTGTAGAAGACCTTGGGGTGGCCACCACCTCCCATCAATTCAGCAGAACCCTGGGGGGCACCATCGGGATCGGTGTTTCTGGAAGTTTTGTAACCGCTCGACTTTCAGAGACCATGGATTCACTGATGCATTCCGGTATCTATGAAAAAATTCCCTTGTCTATTTCCAATCATCTTCATCAGAACATCGAAGACCTTTTTAGACCGGAGATACAGTCTTTTCTCTCCAAAACGGTTCAACACTCTTTGCGGGATGCTGTTGCTCAAGGTGTTACTTGGGTTTTTTGGGCGTCATTGATCATGTCATTTGCATGCCTGTTCTTCAGTTATAGGCTTCCTAAATGAGCCCAAACAAAATTAAATAAATACACAGGCGGGGAAAGGTGAATTTTGAATTATGAAAGATATATCCGGCACACAAAAAAGCGGCAGAAGCAGACTCCTCACAGGAGACATATTCAAGTTTGATTGCCATTCCGGTGTGGCATGTTTTACCCGGTGCTGCAAAGATGCAGACATGTATCTTTATCCGTATGACGTCATCCGCATGAAAAACCGGCTTGGCATGTCTTCGGATAAATTTTTGGAACGGTATACGTTTCAAGCCATTCGGGACAATCCATACTTTCCCAATCTTATGCTGAAAATGTCGGATGATGATGAGAGATCATGTCCTTTTCTGTCAACGCGAGGATGCACCCTATACGAAGACCGGCCGTTTTCATGCCGGGCATATCCAATGGAACGCGCCGTGGCAAGGACCGAGGATGAAAACGAACGAACAGTTTTATACTTTGTGGCCGAAGATTCTTACTGTCTGGGGCACAAAGAATCCCACGAATGGACTGTCAAAGCGTGGATTGAAGACCAGCAAATACAATTGTTTAATGATATGAATGATCTGTGGGTCGACATAGACACCCTGTTTAGAGTAAATCCGTGGGGCCCCGAAGGTCTCGACAGCCCGGCATTAAAAATGGCCTTTATGGCATGTTTTAACGGCGATGAATTTAAAAAATTCATCTTTGGAAGCACTTTTTTGTCCCGGTTTGATGTCCTGCGGGAAATCGCCGACAAATTAAAGGAATCGGATGTGGAATTGATGAAGTTCGGTTTTGATTGGGTTAAATTTTTCCTCACCGGCACCGGCCCGCTCGGAGTGACCCGATCTAAAAATAACCCGCTTTAGCATGGATATTCTTCATGAGAAATGCGGGCTGAAGATTTCAAAAACACAGCGTTTTTCTATGATGCCGACCATTTACGGATCTGGGAAACCGTTTGGTTGCGCCACGTATCGGATACCCGCAGTTTAATGAAGTGGGAAAAGAGATTGTTCACCAGCCCAATGACCTTTTCCAGAAGATAGGCCTTTTCGATCACAACGCCCTCAAGATCTTCCGGAGTCTCCACCGGTCCGGTCTCGGGTAGTTTCAGGTTGGAAATGTTGAGACTTTCCCCCTTGAGGCTGAACAGCCAGTCTTGGCCGACGCTTTTATAGGAAAGATGCATTTCGGTAACTACGGCCCCTTTTTTCAGCGCCACCAGTCCTTCTTCCAGGTTGGCCTCATCCCCTTTAATGGTGATGGTTTCTTTGGCGTTGTTGCGCGTATTTTCAAGCACCAAGCGGCTGCCGATGTTCAGGGATATAAGATCCGGATCGTATTGGCGCAACGAGTTCTGATCGGTTTCGATCATGAACCACAGCCAGGTCAGAAATTCGTTGCCTAAGAATTGGTAACGGCGATATGCGATGGCGACATCCAGCATCGGTTATCCCTCAGATTGGCTCTGTTCCAGTTTTTCCAATAGATCGCGTTCACCGTCCGATAGTCCGGCGATCAGGTCGGCCGTGGTATACGGGAACAGACGGATCAACTGCAGGCCGAAAGATTTGATAAAAAGCGTCTCCAACGCCTCGTTGGCCGATTTCAGATTGGAAAAGAACCACACGGAGGCTTCCTTGTAATCCCAAACCAAATCAAAGACGTTTGGGGTTGCCGGAATTCGGCGGCTGAGGGTGAGGACGATATGGTCTCTGATGGCTTTTTTCTCGTTGGCGGATAAATAGCGTCGGCCGGTGTCCGCCAGGCGTTTGGCAACCTCTAAGGTACAATGTTTCCGAACGAGTTTCGGCGGAATGGACTTTTTGTCGATCCGCAGGGCAAAAACCATATGGGCACCGAAAACAAAAGAATACCCTTCAAAATCGGGAGCGTACGGATTCTCAAAGGATGTCCAGCCGACGATGGCTTCCGACCCGTCATCTTCGATGTTGGGAATTGAACGTTGTTTAAGGCTCTGGTATACGGTTTCATGTACCGAGCCGTCCAGTCTGCCCTTGACTTTATAGCGTGTTACGGAAATGCGTGATGATAATAAGCCCATGATCTTAGATTGGTATTGTAAACGTTAAAGAATCGCACTGTCGATTATCTATAAAAAATCAGCGCAAGGGGCTTATAACGTCTTTGCGGTCCGGTTACAAGCAATTTTGTTCCGGCATCCATTTTTAAATCAGAATGGCGATTTGTAGATTATTTCCATATCCGATCACCCAAACATCCTCTTCTTGCAATTCATTGGCCGACGAATGTATAATGCTCCTTTAGAATATACCCTAATTGATCGTAAACAAAATAGGATTGTATTAAAAAATTTATATCTCATCTATAAAAGCGTTATGAAAACACATTTGTATCTACAAAATATATAAAAAACCTAAACACTTACCCTGCAAGCGTGTTGGAGTGAAGTTTACCCCGTGAAACCTATCGTTTTTTCTGTTTAACTGGGGCAAAAATCCCGCCTTGCGGGGCTGCAGGGAGCTTCAAATGACTTCTAAGACGCATTTGCGGGAAAAAATAAATCAAAATTGCACCTGTTTTTTCGTGTTGGAATAATTGGAGAAAGGTCCCATGGAAACAAAACCGACCGATAAAGAATTGGAAAAAAAGATCGAGGCGTTAGAGAATGAAGCTGTTGAACGCAAGCGGGCAGAAGCGGCGTTGCGCAAAGCAAACACAGAGCTTGAACGGCGCGCAGGGGATCAAAATTCCGAATTGGCTAAAACTGTCCGGCGTCTCAAGGGAGAGATTAAAGCGCGCGACCGGGCTGAGAGGAAGTTGAAAGAATCAGACAAAAGATACTTGAATCTTTTAAATATTTCCCTTGTGGGGATTTATCAGAGCAGTATCAAAGGCGATATCTTCTATGTAAACGAAGCGTCGGCAACGATCTTTGGGTTTGAGTCTCCGGAAGAGATTCTGTTAGAAAGCGCCATTGTTCGATATAAGAATGCCGAAGACAGAAAGGTTTTGATACAATCTCTGAATGAATCGGGCAGCCTTAAGGATTTCGAATTTGAAGCGCTTACAAAATCCGGTGAAACAAAAAATATACTTTTAAGTGCGGTTCTTGAAGGAGATACCATATCCGGAATGATTCTGGATATCACCGATCGCAAAAAAGGTGAAAAGGCACTTAGAGAGAGTGAAGAACGGTACCGGAGCCTTTTCAAGAACAACCACTCCGTGATGCTCCTCATAGATCCGGAGAGTGCCGATATCGTCGATGCCAACCCGGCAGCTGTCGCCTTCTATGGCTGGAGCTTTGAAGGGCTTACCGGCAAAAAAATTACAGATATCAATACGCTTTCGGTCGAACAAGTGTTTCAGGAAATGGAAAAAGCGAAGAAGGAACAGCGCCGGTCCTTTTATTTTCAGCACCTTCTGGCAAACGGCGAAATCCGTGATGTCGAGGTGTTCAGCGGACCCATCAAGGTACATGGCAGAGAACTTCTATATTCGATTATTCATGACACCACCGAGCGCAAACGGGTGGAATTGGCCCTTTTAGAAAGGGGGAAACAATTAGAGAATAAAACACATGAGCTTCAGGAAGTCAATGCAGCCTTGAAAGTCCTCCTGAAGCACAGGGACGAAGATAAAAAAGAATTGGAAGAAAAAGTCATTGCAAATGTGAAGAAGCTCGTGCTTCCTTATATTGAAAAACTGAATAACAGTCGATTGAATGATCGGCAGATGGTATATTTAAATATTATTAAATCGAACATTGAGGATATTATTGCACCATTTCTTCACCAGCTGTTCTCGAAATTTTCTGATCTTACCCCGAGTGAAATTCAGGTCGCCGGGCTCGTTAGGGATGGCAAGACAACCAAAGAGATCGCTGAATTGTTGAATTCCTCCACGGGTGCCATTGATTTTCACCGGAATAATATCAGAAACAAACTGGGTCTCCGAAACACAAAAACAAACCTTAGATCCTTCCTTTTGCCCCTGACATAATATAAGCTTTTGCCTTATATTATGCTTATAATTTTTCGTTGTTTACATGTGGATTGTTTGTTGCCAAATTATCGGTAACATTCAGTGCCTTAATTAACCCATTAAATCTTCTGCCAATCAGAAAATCAAAACTGTATTATTCGGGCGTGAGAGCGGATGTTATTTTTCCGCTTTCTTATATAAAGCCCGAATATGCAGAGCTCGAAGATAAAACAAGGTGCTCGCCTTCTCCAGGCAAGGTCGTGGCCATAAGGGGAGATTCTCAGCAGCTTTATGAAGAGAACTTTAAAAATATCCGTCAAGGAATACCCAATAGAGCCAACCGGTTTAAAAGGTTAGACAATGCGCAAAATCGATTTAAAAAAAATCAGAGAATCCCTTATGATCAGCAAAACGGAGCTGGCTAGAACGGCCAATATCTCACCCATGACCATTACACGGATAGAACAAGGTCTCCCATGCCGAAAGGACACCCAGCGAAGAGTTGCGTTAGCTTTGGAAGAGACAATATCGGATAGGAAAGATTTAATGTCGTCATTTGACATGGATAAAAAAGAAGAGCGCTCGAGGTTAGACCGGCGTCAATTCTCATACGACACGCACATTCCAGAGCGCAGGGCTGAAAGGGAGCGTAGAAACGGACTTGATGGAAAATTGAAATCCCGAACAAAAGAATAATAAAAGATTTATTTTAGCCGGACCGAATTAGAAGAACCCTCGCCCTTTTTTATGCGTTTCTCATTGAGGGTTGCTGTTTGATATCGTTAAAATATTATTGAGCCAAAAGCGTTGTTCATTTGAACATATCAGTACCGGTTTTATGGAATTGCGGAGGCACGTGTGGAAAAGAAAAAAAAGGCGTTGGAAATTTTACTTCGAAAAAACATTGAACTCTACGAGAAATCCCGAGCCAGAAAAGAGAAATCGAAAGCCAGATCCGGTATCGGGAATGTCATTCGCCGTAGAAAAGGCGACCCAGACAAACGGATTTCTTTTGAATTAAATCGGTCATGATATTGTGACCGGCAAGAATCGGCTCCCGGAATTTCAACATCCGTGTGGATCCGAAGCCTTTCATCTGTTTGCAACCATTTGGAATTATTGGATAGTAAAATAAAACACCTGCAGGACATGCCCCCACACAAAAACCTTTTTTTCTTGAAAATACCCTAGAAGCCATTGATTTGACGGGCATCGGGGATGAAGCTCTCGTATGCTCCCGTCAAGCGCTGATAAGACCGACGTTTCACTGCTTCTTTGCCGGTGACATCATGTCCCGGGCTTCCAGCCAGCTCTGCATATCCAGGAGCGCGCTGGTCAGCGGGTAGCGGCCGTCTTCGAACACGCCGTAGTCACCCCCGCCGGCCATGGCGGACACAAACCGGACATTGTTGGCATGGAAAAGCCAGGCATCGCTCCAGCGCCGTTCGATGAACTCGTCAAACGGGCTGCCTTTCTGGTCCGGCCCTTGGGCGTAGCCGCTTTCCCAGGCTCTGCTCACCAGACCGGTGGCCGTTAGGACCTTGGCGTTGGAAGTCTGGATGGCGTTGTCCAGCCGCACAAAGTGGCTCTTGACCCAGGCGGTGCTGTGGCAGTTCAGACAGGTGTTCTGCATGGTCTGCCGGCGTATTTTTTGCGCTTCGGGGCCGATGAGGTAATCTTTGGCAAATCCGCCGTCAAAGTCTGTGGGCAGCGACAGACCGGCACGGTTACGAATCTTGGTGGTGTCGGGTTCTTTGGGGTACGGATGGGCATAAATAAGGCCGAAAATCCGCCATCCCAGACGGTTGTTCATCTGGTGGGTACGCGGGTTGACCACCGCTCCGCCGGCATTGACCAGCAGACTGATATGACATGCGGCACAGGTCGGCGCAGAAAAATCTGTACCGATGGTCCAGGGCACCGCCGTAAAGTTCCAGGTGCTGTTCATGGCAGAAAAGATGTTGCCGTGTTTACTGGCAGAGTATACCTTGAAAGCCGGCACATCGGGCCCTGCGTGGCACTCCTTGCAGGTATAAGGTTTACGGGCCATCTCAATGGAGAAATGATGCCGGGAATGACAGGCGGAGCAGGCCCCTCGGCTGCCGTCAAGGTTCACGCGGCCCACACCCTGATTCGGCCAGCCGCTGATGATCGGAAATTCGAGTTCTCCGGCATCGGTATCCCGGGTTTCATATCCGGTTACCTCCAGCCGGGTGCCGTGGCAGTAAAAGCAGGCCTCTGCACGGGTGAGGCCATTGGCCGGGCTGAAACGAATTTTGCCATCTTCGACGGTGCTTTCGCCCAGAATGGTCCGCTGCAGGTCCTGGTAGAGGGGGTTCTCCGCCAGGTTTTTATACGCATGCGCCATGAGGTTTTCGGCGAACTGGGTTCTTTCCGTCACATGACATGTGGCGCAGTCGTCCGGGCTGACCACCACATGGATTTCATACCCGTTATGCTCGAATGTATCTGAATGAGCGCCGGCTCTAAGGGTATGGCATTCAGCGCATCCGACAGCTTGGTTTTGAAGGGCTTGGGGTACCGATGTGCCGGACATTCTCCGTTTCAGTTTATCCGCTTTCAAGGCGTTTCGGGGTGTCATTTTCGAATGTCGGCTGTTGTGCCAGTCCTGAACGATACCCGGATGAAACTCGCTGTGGCACTCCAGACATTCCTGGGTGGCATCGCTGATGGGTGCTTCGCCGGCGGCCGCCAAAACCCCAGGTGCCAAAACCCACAGGACGACAATTACCGTGAGGCAAAATCGCTTGATCATACCCACCTCCTTAAAGAGTTTAGACGTGGAAACGAAACCATGCCCGAATTATCCCCCGAAACTGGCAGGCTTAAGCCATTGATAAACGGCCAATCTCAACGCATTGACAGATGGCATATTATGGTAATCTTTTTATTAAAGTTTGATACAAAACTTTACAACATAAATTTCAGAAAAATGGACGAAAGCGGGACGGTCCAGAAAATCTGGTATAAGATTAGTCCCAAGAACACCGCTCCTGAACGGGTGAAAGCGCTCGAGTAACGCAAGTTTCGCACCGCTTTTACTTGGGACGTACCCGGTGGTGCCGAAGGGCAAACGCTTCGTCGAAATCTTGGTGCCGAAAAATTCAATGTTGCCATAAGGCGGGCTTTTAAGGTATCGTGATTGAGTTGGAGCACCCTATTCAACGCGCCAGGCGATTTCAAAGGTCTAAATTTTAAACCCTGTATGACAGAGCACGGTCTATTCTGTTAAAAACTGTGTGCTTATGGTTTTTCATAGGAGGATGATATGCTGACAATACTTGGAATTTCCGGAAGTCTTAGAAAAGAATCTTTTAACGCTGCGCTGCTCCGAACAGCCGCCGGCGTTGCTCCGGAAGGGTGTAAAGTGGAGATGGGTTCCATCAAGGGGATCCCCCTTTACGATGCCGACCGGGAGTCCGCAGAAGGTGTTCCGGAGGTGGTGACTCAGCTAAAGGATAAAATCGCCGCCTCAGACGGGCTGCTGCTGGTAACTCCGGAGTATAATAATTCGATCCCCGGGGTGTTTAAAAATGCTGTGGATTGGCTTTCCCGCCCATCTCAGGATCAATCCCGGGTCTTCCATCATCGGCCCGTGGGATTGATGGGCGCGACGCCCGGCAACTTTGGGACGGCCTTTTCCCAAACGGCGTGGCTGCCCACTTTAAGATTATTGAAATTGAACGTCTGGTTTGGCGATATGCTTTGGGTCAGTCAAGCCATGAAGGTGTTTGACGACCGGGGACAACTGGTTGACGATACCGTACGCAAGCGACTTACGACATACATGCAAGGGTTTTTCCAATTTGTCCGTACCTTGAAAGCCGATGCGGGTTAATATTTGATTTGCACGGCACAAAGTGTTTCCAGGCAGTAACGGTGCATAACCCCACAAGAGACGATTCCCCATAACAACGACGCCATTTCTTTACTGAAGGAGAACAAAATGATTGTCGGAATTCTCAAGGAAATCAAAGCAGAGGAAAATCGTGTGTCCATGACCCCGGCCGGCGCGGAGGTCATAAAACAGAACGGCCATTCCATTCTGGTAGAGAAGGCTGCAGGCGGCGGCAGCGGCTTCGACGACGCTGCCTATGAGAAAGCCGGGGCCGAGATCGTTGAGAGCCCCAAAGAGATTTTCCAACGTGCGGACATGGTGATGCATGTGAAGGAACCGCTACCGCCGGAATACGACCTCATCCGTGAGGACCAGATTGTTTTTACGTATCTGCATTTGGCGGCTGCCGAGGAGTTGACGCATATTTTGATCAAAAGCAAAGCCGTTAACATTGCCTATGAAACCATTCAAAAAGCAGACGGCTCCCTGCCCCTGCTCACGCCCATGAGTGAAGTCGCCGGCCGAATGGCCATTCAGCAGGGGGCCAAATATCTGGAAATGGTCCAGGGCGGCCACGGCGTTCTGCTGGGGGGCGTGCCGGGGGTCGACCCGGGTACGGTGGTCATCATCGGCGGCGGCATCGTCGGGATCAACGCGGCCAAGATGGCCTGCGGCCTGGGGGCAAAGGTTTACGTCCTGGATTTGAATCTGGAACGTTTACGGTACTTGAGCGATGTGATGCCGGCCAACTGCTTTCCCCTGATGGCCAGCCCGGCGGCGATACGAAAGCTTGTCAGAAAGGCCGATGTGGTGGTGGGAGCGGTGCTGGTTACCGGTGCCAAGGCACCCAAGCTGGTGACCCGGGACATGCTCAAAACCATGAAAAAAGGCGCGGTGTTGGTGGATGTCGCCATCGACCAAGGCGGGTGTTTTGAAACATCCAAGCCGACCACCCACTCGGATCCGATCTTTACCGTTGACGGTATCGTCCATTACTGCGTGGCCAACATGCCCGGGGGGGTGGCCAAAACGTCCACCATGGCACTGACCAATGCGACCTTGCCGTATGCCGTGGAGATTGCCAACAAGGGCTGGAAGCGGGCCATCCAGGAAAACCCGGAAATCAAACTCGGGGCTAACGTCGTCAAAGGGAAGGTCACCTACAAAGCCGTTGCAGATGCTTTCGGCCTGGAATACACGCCCATTGATGCATTGATTTAAAACGGCCATCACAGAAGAACCTCCCACTTGAATCTTGCATAGAGCGGAAAATGATCTGACACGTATCGGCCGTCAAATGTATCCTGAATCACCGTGCTGTTTTTTATAATGATGCTGCCCCGATAAAGAACCCAGTCGATATGATCTCCGTTTGTAACCCCTGTGAATCCGTGGTGGGTTCCCGGAAAAGGTTTTTCAAATGCGTTTTTCAAATAGCATTCTTTGACCGCTGGTTTCTGATCCTGTCCGGTGAAAATGTTATAACAGGGGCTAAATGGCGTGGTGTTAAAGTCTCCAATGAGAATTACAGGGATGTCGTTGGGGAGATGCGATAGCCGTTGGAGAATCAGTTTGGCGCTTCGGGTCTGGACCGAGATGTCAAAGTCCAAGTGTGTGTTGACACAGATAAGCCGGCGGCGGGAATTTTTGAACATGCCGATGGTGCACTGTCTCGGCCAGAGACTTTTCCGGTAACGGCTCGGCACCATAGGTGTCGGGCTCAAGAAAAAATGTTCACGATACGTACAGGTCCAAGTATTTTTATAAAAGATAACATTGTTTTGCCAGAAATCCGGAGAAGGGCTTCGCCGGCCGATATAATTATATCCAGCCAGAATTTTATGGATAAAATCGATCTGAAAATCATTGGCTTCCTGGAAACCCATGAAATCCGCACGATATTTTTCAAAAAAAGCAGGAAAGCATCTTTTCCGGTATTGCCAGCTGTTGGGGCCGTCGTCAGCCAGGCCGAAACGAAGATTTAATGTCAAAACAGACAGCATGGGTATGCTCCAGGTTTAAATCGTACGAGATTGCAATGATTTGAATGGGTAATGAACTAACGAGCATCAACATCCAGCAGACCGGGATGTTCGGCAAGGTCGAATCGGATATTTTTAAAGTTTTCGAATGTGACGTCAGAAAACCCCAGATTCAATTGCTTGCGTATGACATCAAATATGGCAAGATAATTCAGGAGTATTCTTTTGTGCCACTTGAGCCCGATTCGGGATGCCAGTTCCTTGATATGTTTTTTAGGGCCTTCGATTTCGAGAAAGTCACCGTAGGGCATGGTGTCGAGACAGAGGTGCGTATCGCTTAACACAAAGGTTTCACGCCATTTTTCGTAAACCTGTTCTTCATGAAACCCTAAAGATTCCAGAATTTGTTTCATGCCGGCAAAGTCAGAAACTTCGACTTCGAACTCCCTTAATGTTTTAAATTGATCGTCTTTGAAAGGCGGTTCAGATTTAAACGTCAGGGTGGTTTTTATATCTTTTCGCAGTCTCAGGAGAGATTTCTTTTGAATCAGACGGTTCTCAGCATCTTCGAACCGCAGGTTGGTCTCAAAGACGCGATCCTTGAAATCGGCGCCAAGCTCCATAATCCGGCGGCGTATCGGATTCACATCCGACAAATAAAATTTTACCTCGGTTTCCAAATTTTCCATTTGACATTGCCTGCAAACCATTTCAATATCTTCCGGTGAGTGATTTTTGAGTTCCGCTGAAAGCGGACGGTATATAACATCGCCAAGCGATTCAATAATTTGTTTATATTAGAAATCATATTTAGTGTCAATTCTTGACTCTATTTGTGTTTTTTACTTGACACGGGGGCAATTTTTATTTAAATATGTGAGGTTTTTTATTTGAAGGAGAAAATCCAGTGAAAAAATATACATATAGTGCAAAAAATGAGGACAACCCAGGCAAATGGTGTCTTGTTGATGCTGAAGGTGCGGTTCTGGGAAGACTTGCCAGTTCTGTGGCGGCTCGCTTGAGGGGAAAGCACAATCCCCTTTTTACCCCACATGCGGATACCGGAGACTGGGTGATTGTTGTCAATGCGGATAAGATTGTGCTGACCGGGAGAAAATGGGATCAAAAAAACTATTACCGGCACAGCGGTTACATTGGCGGGCTGAAGACCATTACGGCCAAGAAACTGATGGAAAAAAAACCTGAAGATTTGATTCGTTTTGCCGTTAAGGGAATGCTGCCAAAGAATAGACTGGGGAAAAAACTTTTTAAAAAATTAAAAGTATATTCGTCTGATAAGCACCCGCATGAGGCCCAGCAGCCTGAAATTTTCGAAATTTAACCTATAAAAATTAAGTGTTCTTAATTATTGGGGAATGGTATGGACAAGGAAAACGTCTATTATGCGACGGGTAAACGGAAAAATGCCGTAGCCAAGACCTGGTTAACACCCGGAGGCGGTAATATCACCGTGAATGACCTGTCGATTGATGATTATTTTAAGATTGAATCGATAAAAACAGCTGTGAAGCAGCCACTCGTTCTGACGAATACGCTCGGGTCATTTGATATAAAAGCCAAAGTTGCCGGTGGTGGTTTTTCAGGCCAGGCCGGCGCAATCCGGCACGGCATCACCAAGGCGCTTTTACTGGCCAATCCTGATTTAAGGTTGGCGTTGAAAAGAGCAGGTTTTGTTCGGCGTGATCCAAGGGTTAAGGAGCGAAAGAAATACGGTCAGAAGGGTGCACGAGCCCGTTTCCAGTTCTCAAAACGCTAAAGTTTTTTTTCTATTATATCCAAGGGAGCCGGTGTTTACCTGCTCCCTTTATTCATGCCGAATTTTCCACTTGGCCTTCCGCTTTTCAAGAAACGCCAGCATACCTTCCTGGGCATCTTCATCGACGCAGTTTATGGCAATTGCACGGGTTGCATAATCGTAAGCAGATCTCACATCGAGATCGACCTGCTTGTAAAAAGTGTCTTTTCCAAAAGCGAGCGTGTACCGACTGTATTGAGCGATTTCCACTGCCAGGCTTCGGGTCTTTTCGATGAGGTTCTCCGGGGGGACGATCCTGTTGATCAGCCCGAACCTTTCGGCCTCCTCGGCTGAGATAAAACGCCCTGTCAACAGCATTTCCATGGCTCTTCGTTTTCCGATAATCCGAACCAGTGGTACTGCCGGGGTGGAACAAAAGAGGCCTATTTTGACCCCCGGTGTGGCGAATTGAGCACCGGTTTCTGCAATGGCGAGATCGCAGGCCGCAACCAGCTGACACCCTGCTGCTGTTGCAATGCCGTGAACCTGAGCAATAACGGGCTGGGGCAGTTTTTGAAGCGTTTGCATCATTTCAGCGCATACCGAAAACAAATTGTTAAAATGCTGAATATCCAAATCTGTACCCACCATTTCTCCAAGGTCATGCCCTGCGCAGAACGCCGGGCCGTTTCCCTTTATGACCACCACACGGACATCCTGATCCTGTGCGACAGTGTTAAGTTTATGGAGCATGTCGCCCATTAATTCCAGAGAGAGTGCATTCCGCTTTTCCGGACAATTTAATGTAAGCCATGCGATGGGTCCGTCCTTTTCCAGCAATACAGGTTCCACGATTTATCCTCCTTGTGACAGCAAAAATTGTATCCATTTGGCGTTATAGAACAACGCGGCCCAAAAGCATTCCGGTGATCTGGTTTTTATACCCCGCCTTCTTGCGGCGGGGCGCTTTATTTTTTCATTGCTTTCCAGCATCTGACAAAATGTCCTTCCCCAATTTTTTCGAAAAGGACCTTCTCTTTGCGGCAGCGCGGGGCTTCAATGGAACATATGGACCGGTATTTACATCCTCGGAGCGCCGCCGAGGAATCGGGAACATCCTCTTTCGGAAGCTTAATTTCCATTTTTTTTCCCGGCTCGGAATTGGGAATCGCAGAGAGCAATGACCGGGTATAGGGATGATGCGGGTTGTCAAAAATATCTTCAGCAGATGCATACTCCATGACCTGTCCCATGTACATAACAGCGATGGTGTTGCACAGATAGCCCACAACATTAAGGTCATGGGAGATGAAAAGATAACTTATCCCCAGCTGATCCTGCAAGTCCTTTAAAAGGTTAATGATCTGAGCCTGGATCGAGACGTCCAGGGCCGATATGGGTTCATCGCATATGATCAGGGAAGGCTCCACGCTCAAGGCTCTGGCAATGCCGATACGCTGGCGCTGGCCTCCGCTGAATTCATGGGGATACCGATCTGTGCTGTCCGGGGACATGCCCACCATTTCCATGAGTTTTTCAAGGCGCGCCTTGCGCATCGTGTGGCTTTTGAGGCCAAGAATCCGTAACCCCTCTTCCACAGACTGGCCAACGGTCATTCGGGGATTAAGTGATCCGAACGGGTCCTGAAAAACAATCTGCATCTCTTTTCGGTGCGGTTTCATCTCTTTTTCGGAAAATCCACTGATATCGAATCCCTGGAAAATAATTTTTCCTTCATCAAGTTCCAGAAGTTTCAGAATCAACCGGGCGACGGTTGTTTTTCCACAGCCGCTTTCACCCACCAGGCCCATGGTTTTTCCCCGTTCGATTTCAAAACTGACGCCGTCCACAGCGTTCACCCACCCGGAGATTTTCTGGAAAAAACCTCTGCGTATGGGAAAATATTTTTTCAAATCTTTAACGCAAAGAATGATGTGATTATTTCTATTTTTTGATTTCATCTATGTATGACGACGTTCGTCTTGAAACAGTATCGGACAGCGGGCCAGATGCCCCTGGCCGTAATCGCACATTTTAGGATATTCTTTATAACAGCTCGGCGCTTTATGGGGACACCTTGGATGAAAGGGGCACCCTGCGGGCTTATACGCCGGGTTTGGTACCGTGCCGGGGATGCTGTAAAGTCTTTTGCCCCGTTTCGAAAGGCTGGGAAGAGATGCAAGGAGTCCCTGGGTATACGGATGCCGGGCATTACGAAAGATTTGTTCCGTATTTCCCTGCTCCGCAATGATGCCGGCATACATGACATAAACCCGATCGGCGATGGCGGCCACGACGCCGAGATCATGGGTAATATACAGAATCGACATGGATTGGTTTTTCTGAATAGACCCGAAAAGCTCAAGAATCTGAGCCTGCACCGTGACATCAAGGGCGGTGGTCGGCTCATCTGCAATAATCAGATCCGGGTCACACGCCAGCGCCATTGCAATCATAACCCGTTGTCTCTGACCGCCGCTGAGCTGATGGGGATAGTCTTCAAGTCGTTGTTCAGGAGCGGAAATTCCCACGTCCTTCAAGAGCCGAATACATTTTTCATGAAGCGCTTCGGCCCCAATCTTTTTATGGATACTGACGGCTTCTGAGATCTGGTCTCCAATGGTAAAGACCGGATTCAGCGATGTCAGAGGTTCTTGAAAAACCATGGCAATATGGTTTCCCCGGATCTTTTGCATCGCTTCTTCGTTGAGTTCCAAGAGATTTTGTCCTGCGAACACGATTTGGCCGTCTACGATTTCTCCGGGCGGCGTTGTAACGAGGCCGAGGATGCTGAGCGCAGAGACGGTTTTCCCGCATCCGGATTCACCCACAATACACACCGTCTCTTTTTTCCGGACCTCGAAACTGATCCCGTCCACGGCACGGGCACACGCGTCGCCGCCGCCAAAATATACTTTTAAATCTCGTACGGAAATCAGTCTGTTGTCATCTGCCATGGGTTGCTTGTCACGCGTCATATGTCAATCATCGACTGTTCAGTGTCTTTCCCTGAGTTTCGGGTTCAGTACATCCCTGAGACCTTCACCAAAAAGGTTAAAAGAGAGCACGACGATCAATATGGTGATCCCCGGAATGAAGGTCAGCCAGGGCGCATCAAAAATGAAGTTTTTGCCGTCCGAAAGGATATTGCCCCAGGTGGCATGGGGCGGGGGGACTCCGAATCCAAGAAAGCTCAAGCCGGCCTCTGTCAAAATGGCGGAAGCGATACCGATGGTGGCAGAGACCAGCACCGGCGCGACGGCATTGGGCATCATGTGCCGAAAGATGATCCTGAAATTGCCGATGCCCAGCGCCTTTGCCGCCGCCACAAAGTCCTGTTCCCTCAGTGAGAGAAATTCAGCGCGGACAAACCTCGTCGTCCCCATCCAGCTGGTCAATCCGATGACGATCATAATATTGTATATGCTTGCAGGGAGAATCGCCACCACCGTTAAAATCAGAAAAAAGCTCGGAAAGCAGAGCATAATATCCACGATTCTCATGATAAGGGTGTCCACGGAGACCGCATTGATGTGAAACATTGCCCCCCATGATGAATGTTCTTTTTTCTTGGATCTGTGCCGGGTCAAGACAGAATAAACGATGTATGCTGCGCCGAGCAATAAAAGTGCTGCGCCGACGAGGATAACATCGAGAATTACCAGTCCTGTTCCTGAAACCAATAATAACGTCAATAGAATGTGGTCTATTTTAATGTAATGTTGTCCGAAATAGCCTGCAATTCCGCCCATGAAGATGCCGATGAGTACCGATATTCCGACGGCAACAAAACCGACGGTCAGGGAAACCCATGCCCCTTGAAGCATTCTCGCAAAAACATCTCTTCCCAGATCATCGGTTCCCATGAGATAGAAATTCAAGGTTGGAACTTGGTCGGGTTCCAGTAAGTCGAGATTGGATTTTGAACAAGGGGGTCGCAACTTTTCCTCGAGGCGGACCAAAGATGGATCAAAAATGGGCTTGGATCCCGAGGTCAGGAAAAGACCCGTGATTGCGCAGCAGAAGAATAGGATAAAAATGAGCAGCCCCATAATGGCAAGCCGGTTTTGTCCGAACAGAAGCCAGAATTCCTCCAACCTTGTCCGCTTCGGTACCAGGGGTTCCTCCACATGGAAATCTTTGGTAACAGTTGTTTCATTGAGATTCATTACAGGCGTATCCTCGGATCGACAATTAGGTAAAGGAGGTCCGATACAAAGGTTCCGGCCAGCACCAATACGGCTGAAACAAAATTAACCGTCAGGATAATCGGGTAATCCCTGGCCAGAATCGCTTCATAGGCCATTCGTCCCATGCCGGGCCAGGAAAAGATGGATTCGATGATGACCGAGCCCCCGATCAAACCGGGTAAAATCAGGCCGAACATGGTTACGAACGGCAACAGCGCATTTCGGAGCGCATGTTTATAGTGGACCTGTTCCGGGGGAAGGCCCTTGGCCCGGGCGGTTCGAATATAGTCCTGACCTTCCACTTCCAGCATCTGGCTTCGAACATACCTGGAAAGGACTGCAATGCCTCCGGTTGCACCCAGGACCGAGGGAAGGAGCAGGTGCCAGATCCTGTCCATCAATATGTAAGGGATGGAAGCGTCTCCGATCCCGAAAGTTTCCATGCCGATAACGGGTACATGGAAACGGGTCACCACAAAAATTATGAGGACGTAAGCGAAGAAGAAGCCGGGTATGGAAATCAGCAGGTAAGACAAGAATGTGGCGGTGCGGTCATAGGCGCCTTCCCTAAAAATGGCCGACCGGATGCCGATCGGAAAAGAAAGGGTCCAGGTTAACAGTGTGCCTACGAAAAAAAGGGGGAGGCTGTTTAAGAATCGGTCCCAAATTTTTTTAAGGACCGATTGATTGTCTTTCCATGATACGGTTTTTCCGGTAAACAGATCCTGATAAAAGTAGACATACTGGACATAAAGCGGCTTATCCAGATGGAATTCTTTGCGGAAGCGTTCCACCATTTCGGGTGTAAATTTTGGATTCATGGGATCGACCTGGCTCGGTTTTCCCGGTGCAAGATGAATAATCAAAAAAGAAACGATGGAGACAAAAAAGAGGGTGATAATTTTTTGTACAAAACTTCGTCCGATAAATGATAACATGGTCTATCCTTCATCCATAAAGTTCGGTGACTTTGGAAGCTTTATCCACTGGTTGAAATAGAATGTATAATTGCCGGTCTGGGTGGGTTTTATTTTTTCATACCGTATGTTTCCAGCATCATCGACATCTTTTATGACGATACGCTTGTCTAAAACGGCGGTCCACTTTCCGACATAAAGGAATGTATACGGCTGTTCTTTTGCAATAATTTCATGAAGCCTGTGCGAGTATTCCACCTGTCGGTTGTGATTGTATTCCTGCCGTATCTTGATGATGAGATCATCGGCTTCTTGGTTTTTAAAATTGACAAAATTGAGCTGGTATGGATTTGTCTGGCTCGAATGCCATATCTGATATAGATCCGGTTCGATTCCCATTTGCCACCCCAAAATCAACGCATCAAAATCTGCTTTGTTTACCCGTTCCTGTATAAAAACAGACCACTCTAAAAGATCGGTCCGGACATCGATGCCGATCTGTTTCCATGCATTCTGGGCAATGGCCAGTATGGCTTTTCGAAGATCGTTGCCGCTGTTGGTGATGAGCGTGAATTTAAACCGTTGGCCGTTTTTTTCAAGCCAGCCATCCTTATTCCGTTGCCAACCGGCCGCCGCCAAAAGCTTTAAAGCACCTTTGGGATCATAGAGAAGCGGATTGAGATTGTGGTTATAATAATCGGTCTGTTTGACAAAAGGGCCCGTGATTTGTTCGCCCTGACCATACAGCACGTATTTGATGATCTTGTCGACATCAATCGCCATTCCCAATGCCCTTCGTACACGGGGATCATCAAAGGGTTTTCGTCTCATGTTGTAACCGATATAGGTATAGCCGAAAGCGGTGCCGGCAAAACTTTGAAATTTAGGATCTTTTTCCAGGCGTTTCACCTGATGCGGTTGAACGCCATAGCTGTCGATGGTGCCGGCATAAAATTCCATTTCCTGGGTCAAAAGATCGGGAATAATCCGAAAGACATACCGTTGATAATTTGGCGGCCCTTCCCAGTAGTCGTCAAAACGATCCAGGGTAATGTACTGGTCCGACTTCCACTCACGGAATTTGAAAGGTCCGGATCCGATGGGGCGCCGGTTGAAGGTACTCTGGCGCATGGAAAAAGTTTTCGGGTCTTTTTCCAGACGCAAGGCTTCTTTTTCAAGTGCTTTTGAATTCAGCAGGTGTTCGGGGAGGATTCCCATGCCCCAGGTTCCAATGGCAGGAGAATAGAGCCGCTTGTATACGATTTTAACGGTCAGCGGGTCAACAACTTGAACCGTTTTGACCGGCTCGTAATCTGAAATGCGAGGCGAAAGATTCTTGGGATTCATGATGGCTTCATACGTAAATTTGACATCATCGGCTTCGACCGTATGGCCGTCATGAAACTTTACCCCGGGCCGCAGATGAAACAGCAGGATCGGGTTGTGTTCAGTGGCCGGTAACAGTTCCTCGGCGTATGCCGTCAATTTTTCTTTGCCGTGCCGAGACGGCGCGCTCAAGTAGTCTTTGCCGTGAAAGGACTCAAAGTAATCTTTGCCCAGAAGGTGTGACAGGTTTTGAAAAAGATTCGGGTCGACGCCGTTGAGAACCAGTTTGATTCTAGCGGGTGCTGCAACACGGATTTCTGTCTTTTCCCGTGTGTCGGCATTCGGATCTTTGAACGGCCGGGTCACCGAAAAGGTTCTGGGAGCGAGCACGGAAATTTCAGTGATGCGTTTTAGAGAATCTTTAAGTTCCGGATCTGTTGCATGATTTTTTTTTTGTGCGTCTCTCACAAAGCCCGCTAGGGTTTGAGGGTCTGCCTTGCCCAGACCGGGTATGGATGCGGATGGGTTGACATAAAAAAAAGCTTCTTCAAAAACCTCCCAGGATTTGGCCAGTCGTCCCCTGAAACGCAATTGCTCATCCCGGTCAATAAGACCCTCGAACACAAGATCCTGGATGTTGCTGCTGGCAGAATCCGCTGTAAGAATGGGATTAAGGAGGCTGGCATCACCGATGGATCCGGCAATGTATTCAGCAAGACGCGCAGGATTGCCCTTTGTTTGCTGTTCGTAGGTCGGCACCCAGAAATACGACTGCAACAAGACCACAATGAGAAGTATGGGTGCGAAAATAAGGACGCGTCTAATGGTCATGATAACAGTCGCTTATTGTATGAATTCCAACAACGGGTTGTTTGAGCTAACTAAATGTTTTTAAAGGATAATTATTCTTGAAACATAAACATAAGAGATTCAGGTTTTTGAGTCAAGTGAAAAGGCGTGGGCGGAAATAGAAAGAACCCAGCGCCACTTCTCTCCACATTTGGAATATCAGAATCGTAAAGAGATGGCATGCGGAGTTTTGGAGAAAAGAAAAAGCGGATAACCGTTTTTTATAAACCGTTATCCGCTTTGTTTAATCGTGATGAATGATAAACAATCTATTTGGCGGGCTTTGCCGAAGATTTTTCCGCCGCCTGTTTTGCCTTCAGGGCCGCAATCTGTTGATCCACGGCATCCATTTTTTGATGTATCAAATTGACTTTAAGGTCATCGATGCCCAGTCTTGCCGCTTCGGAAAGAAATCCTTTTGCTTGATTAAGATCGGAAAGGGTGGGTTTGCTGGCTGATACATCCGCCTTGTATAGAAGAATCATCAGCTCGATGTTGTTTAAGCGGCTAAAAACAGCTTCGTTGGCGGCAGGTGTTGTGGCATACGCCAGCGCCTTGTTCAAATACGTTTTAATGCCGTCAAAATCCGGCAACCCCGGAACGGTCAAAAGGGTATCTGCCTTTTCCATATAGTAATTGAAAATAAGGGGGAAGGCTTCTGCTTTGGAATAAATATCTTTGATTGTTTCAGGCGGTTGAATACCGGGGAGCGAGATCAAACATGCCTCGCCCATGGGGGCGAATCTTCCCTGCCAGATTTCAAGCGCACCGTCTGTTGCATGAATGTAAAATTTATTTTTGTTCATCATGCTGGTTCCGATAACCAGTGCGATAAGAACAGCGAAAGCAGCCACCAGATATTTCATGGCTTTTTCCATGGGATCATCGGTTATGGTGTCGCCACTATCGGGGGGTTGGTATGATACCGACACCTCAGGTTCAGCAGCGGTCTTTTCAGCGGCGGCCTTTTCAGCGGCGGCCTTGATTTCCGCCAGATCAAATTTTTTCAGCAGCAATTCCTTGATCCGACGGGTTTCTTCTTCTGAGCCTGAGAAAAAAGGCGGTGCAGCCAAATCCTTTGAATCGGTTTCATCCGGGCTCACGGTATAGAGGGTTTCAGGTTTCCAAACGTCGAACTTTTTCATGATGAGATCTTTCACAGAAACCTTCTTCTGGGTTGTTTTAGGGGCGGTTTCTTTAGTTTTAGCTGCGGGTGCCTTTTTGGCCTTCGGAAGCGCTTTGGTTTTGGGACTTACTTTGGCCTTTGGAGCTGCTTTCGCTTTAGCGGCCGCTTTTTTTTTAGCGGTTGACTTTTTCTTGGCTTTGGAGGTCGATTTAAGCAAGCTGTTTTTCCCCATAAAAAAACCTCTTTGAATTTGTGGGTGACAGTGTATATAGTAAACAACAATTTATATTAAGAAAAATGTGTATATATGAATACATAAGTTTTGTAAACATTTTTTTATCATGAATAAGAACCCCGTAACAAAAAAAAGAGATCATCTGTTTTCGATTTTAGAAGAATATGGTTCTTTGGTCATCGCATATTCAGGTGGCGTTGACAGTTCTTTTCTGCTGGCCGTGGCATATGAAGCGTTGAAAAAGAATCTGGTTGCCGTTACCGCAAGTTCACCGGTTCATCCACAATGGGAAAGACAATCGGCAACAGGGTTCGCACGACAACTGGGCGTCGAGCATATCATCATACCATCGAGGGAAATGAGCCGGATCGAATTTAGATCCAACACAAAGGATCGATGTTACTTCTGCAAGAAATATCTCTGCGAGGATTTATTAAAAATTGCCGGCGACAGAGGGATTGAACACATCGCCCATGGGGCGAACGTCGATGATTTTGATGACTTCCGTCCCGGGTTTGCAGCTGCCCGTGAGATGGGCATAACGGCGCCGCTGGTGGATGCAGGACTCACCAAGAACGATATTCGCCGGCTTTCAAAGCAGATGAACCTAAACACCTGGAACAAGCCGCCAATGGCATGCCTTGCCACAAGAATTCCATATGGAACCCCCATAACCCTGAAAGACCTTGAAATGGTGGAACAGGCTGAACAGGTTTTATGGGGCTACGGTTTTACGGGCTGTCGCGTTCGAATGCATGGGAACGTCGCTCGGATAGAAGTCGATACCGGAGATGTCGAAAGGTTCCTCGATCGAGAAATGCGATCCGCCATTGTAGAAAAATTGAGGAAAATCGGATTCTTCCATGTGGCTGTGGATCTGGAAGGGTATCGCCAGGGGAGCATGAATCGGGATTTGGCGACCTGACGGGTGAGCAGACCGGGCGAAGGCTTCATGCCCCATATCGATCCAATCAAGAGGGGATGTTTGAATACGCCAACGATGCCCGGATGAACTCTCTGAACAGGGGATGGGGGTCCATGGGCCGCGATTTGAACTCCGGATGGAACTGACAGCCGAGAAACCAGGGATGGTCTTTGAACTCGACCATTTCAACCAGCTCGCCATCCGGTGACGTTCCGCTGACAACCAGTCCGCCGACCCCGAGTCTGTCTATATACGCATTGTTGAATTCATATCTGTGACGGTGACGTTCTGAAATGTTTGAAATGCCGTATGCATTATAGGCAAGCGTACCTTCTTTAATATTGCAGGGGTAAGCACCCAGGCGCATGGTTCCCCCTTTGTCTGAAGTGATATCCCGTCTCTGAACGGTTCCGGTCTTATCGTCATACCATTCCGTCATCAGATATATCACCGGATACGGTGTGTTTTTATCAAACTCCTGGCTATGGGCGCCGTTCATGCCTGCGACGTTGCGTGCGAATTCGATGACAGCAATCTGCATTCCGAGGCAAATGCCAAAATAGGGAATCTTTTCTTCCCTGGCATATTTTGCGGCGCAAATCTTACCTTCAATACCGCGGGATCCAAAGCCACCAGGGACCAGTATGCCGTCAACGTCCCCGATCATCTGTCTGCAATTGTTTTTCTCGATCTTCTCCGAATCGACAAACGTGAGGTTTACCCGGCAATCATTGGGAATTCCGCCGTGACGGAGCGCTTCATTCAAGCTTTTGTAGGATTCAGTCAAGTCGACATATTTGCCTACAATTGCAATGGTCACTGAAAATTTAGGCTCTTTGAGCCGCCGGACAATTTCCTTCCAGTCATCGAGATGGGGCGCTCGTGTCCAGATGTTCAGCTTTTCCACAATTTTTTCGTCAAGGCGTTCCTTATGGAACACCAGTGGAACTTCATAAATACATTCCACGTCTTTAGCTGTAATTACCTCATCTACGGTTACATTGCAAAATAGGGCTATTTTTGCCTTGATTTCTTTGGGCAGGTATTGGTTTGTGCGACAAAGGAGAATGTCTGGCTGAATACCGATACTGCGGAGCTCCTTTACGCTGTGCTGGGTCGGTTTTGTCTTAACTTCTCCTGCTGTGGCGATATATGGAACAAGGGTAAGATGGATATACAGGGCATTTTCCTTGCCGACATCCGTCCTGAATTGCCGGATGGCTTCCAGAAAAGGAAGGCTTTCTATATCTCCGACCGTTCCGCCGATTTCGACGATGACGACATCGACTGAACCCGCCACAAGTTTGATACTTCTTTTAATTTCATCGGTGATGTGGGGAATCACCTGAACCGTGCCGCCCAGATAGTCTCCCCGCCGCTCCTTGGTGATGACCGAATGGTATATTTTCCCGGTGGTAAAGTTGTTGTCACGGCCCAATCTGGCGTGGGTAAATCTTTCATAGTGGCCAAGATCCAGATCGGTTTCTGCGCCGTCATCCGTTACATAGACCTCTCCATGCTGGAAAGGGTTCATGGTTCCAGGATCCACATTAATGTAAGGATCGAGTTTCTGCAAGGTTACGGTAAGCCCGCGGCTTTCAAGCAGTGCTCCGATGGCCGCGGAAGCAAGCCCTTTGCCCAGGGATGAAAGTACGCCGCCCGTCACAAATATATATTTTGTTTTATGATCCATTCAGTGCCTCAGCTTCGGATTTGGGATCCAGATTATCATTTGTATATTTTCTTGAAATCCTCGATGGTTTCTTGAATTTCGCTCAACGGTTCTTTCTTGTCTTGACCCGCAGATTCTGTTGGTTCGACCCGGGGATAGCGTGATTTAAGGTCTTCGATGTCAAAAAGATTTTTTGGAAAAGACGGGTCCACCTCGATGTTTTCCACATGGATTTCCCGGACCAAATTCCCATCGGCGATAAACTCGATACGCATTGGATACCAGGTGTTCTCCAGCTTGTGCCACTGTAAATACCGAGCTTCCAGGCGCTGCTGTGTTTGGCTCGTAATTATCCAGCGAAGCGGTCTGAAGGTATCCTTGTCCAACCATACTTGCGGAACCGTTTCATCCGGATATTGGGCACCCAGAACATATGCCGGTTTGCCCTGAAAGCGCCCTAGACTTGAAACCTTTGTGTCCACACCCAGATGGGACAACCTCTCTTGAAGCATCTCCCGGGATCTGAAAAGGAGAAGATCTTTGTAGTGATCATAGCGGCTTTCGGCTTCATCCGAAGTCTTTCCGTCGATGACCGTCAAGGCCCTGCCCCTTGATAAAACGTGAATTCGTTGAATATTTTCTGATAAAATATCCGAACGAAACGTTTTCGGGAAAATATATTTTAAAGTTTCGTTGAGTTCAAGCGGGTTTTTGTTCGGGTTGTCATTGAGCAGCACCAGTTTCTGCGTCACCAAAAGACGTTTGCCTTTGCCGAGATTTTGCGTCATTAATTCAAGGATGTAAGGTCCCGGCAAGACATAGGCGCTTGCCGGGACATGGCAACAAGTCAAAAGGGCAAGGCCGAAGAAGATGATCAACGACTTTTTAAGGTGTTGATGTAGAAGAAACCTAAAGTATTTCATCTGCAAACGTTGCCCCATCCCCGAGTTCTTCTTCAATCCTCATGAGCTGGTTATACTTGGAGATACGGTCACTGCGGGACATGGAACCGGTCTTTATCTGGCCGCCGTTGACACCCACGACAAAATCTGAGATAAAGTCGTCTTCGGTTTCACCCGATCTGTGAGATATCACCGTGGTGTACCCGGCATTTTTTGCCATCTCAATGGTATCGAGGGTTTCGGTAACTGTCCCGATCTGATTCAGCTTTATCAAGATGGAGTTGCCGATGCCTTCTTCGATCCCTTTTTTAAAGATTTTGGGATTGGTCACAAAAATATCATCGCCCACGATCTGAATGGATCCTTCCAGCCGGTCGGTCATCAGTGCCCAGCCCTTCCAATCCTGTTCCGCAAGCCCGTCTTCAATACTTAGGATCGGATAGTTATCAATGAGATTCTCATAATAATCGATAAGCTTTTCGGCGGTCAGTTTTTTATTTTCTGAATGAAGGATATACGTTCCTTTTTTGTGAAACTCGCTGGCAGCGCAATCCAAAGCAAGCCCGATATCGGTCCCCGGTTTGTATCCGGCGGATTCAATCGCATCCATGATGAATTGGATGGCTTCTTCATGAGATTCAAAGTCGGGTGCAAATCCGCCCTCATCGCCCACCGCCGTGCTAAGACCTTTGTCTTTGAGTATCTTTTTCAGGCCGTGAAAGGTTTCTGCTCCCATCTGAACGGCCTGGGCGATGGACTTGGCGCCCACGGGCACGATCATAAATTCCTGTATGTCCAGATTGTTGGCGGCATGGGCGCCGCCGTTGATAACATTCATCATGGGAAGGGGAAGACATCTGGCATTGATGCCGCCCAGATATTTGTAAAGTGGTAATCCATAGGCCTGTGCAGCAGCTCTGGCAGCTGCCATCGATACGCTAAGGATTGCATTGGCCCCCAGTTTTGACTTGTTGGATGTGCCGTCCAGTTTAATCATGGCGTTGTCCAATGCGACTTGATCCGCGGCATCCATTCCGAAAACAGCCGGTGCAATCTTATCGATCACGTTTTTAACAGCCGTGACAACGCCTTTGCCGCCAAACCGCTTGGATCGCTTGTCGCGAAGCTCCAAGGCTTCACGTTTTCCTGTGGAAGCGCCGGATGGGACTGCAGCACGGCCAACGGCACCGCAGGAAACATAGACGTCGGCTTCAACGGTAGGATTGCCTCTTGAATCGAGTATTTCCCTTGCTTTTACATCAATTATTTCTGTCATGTTTCTCTCCTGTAAAAAATGTTGAATATTTCTGTAATGACTTTAAATTGCATGTAAATTTCAGCCATACAAACCCATTTTTCCGGGTTGACAATTTGAAAATAAATGTTACTCTTCTAATAATTCAATGTCAAGGAAAGGACATCCGATATCTTTATTGCAGTTAAATTTTCTACACACAAGGCGCTGGGTTCTCTGTAATCATAACCCTTTTTAGGGGAAAAGAAAATACGGGTTCTTTTGACCCGGATCTTTACGCGTGTTATGCAAAACTCTGACTTTTATTCCAATGCACATCTCGTGGCTGCAGCCATAAGGATTCTCACCCACAAGAATTCAACACCCCCCTCCATCGATGAGATTTGCCAGACTCTGTCTTTTTCTTTGGAGCAAGGCAACTTTATCTGCAAAAAACTAAAAGATAAAGGGATCATCGAAATCGTTGAAGGCGTCTTCGGGACCCGCTTTTTTTTAAAAAACCATTTAAAAATAGAAGAAATCTCCAAGGACAAAAAGGCGGACAGTCTCGAAGACGCCGTCAAAAAATTTCAGAGTTCAAGAAAAGATATGACCCAAAAAGTAGAATTGTTTCGGGCTGAACAGGCAAAAAAGCAAAAGGACCTTTTTGCTGAACTGGAAAAAAAGCTGAAAAAAGGCTCGGCCCCTAACAAAACCACACCCTGAAAGTATTCTCTAATTGAGCGAAAGTCGAGGATGCCCCATCCGGGCAACGGCACTTAATGAGGTCATTTATGAATTTTTCTCCCAAAACGATCCAGCTTGACGACATCGCCGGCGTCATTGGCGCCGGCTTCAAAGGCCGGGATGCGATTACCTGTTATATCGGATCAAATGCAGCCACGCCCACTGCCTCGATCGAGGCGCTGACCGACGCGGTAAAATCAGGCTCACAGAGGTTGCCGTTCTTAAAAATGGTTCACATACTGTTGCAGGGGCCGGTACCCTATGTGGAGGAAGGTCTTCAGGACCGCATCATGACGTATTCAATTTTTTCCAGCGGGCCTGTACGTGAGGCAGCCAACCAGGGACGGGCCTTTTATCTCCCCTGCACCCTTGCTAATTTAGACGGTCTGATCAACCACGGGCAGAAATATGAACCCGATGTGGTCATCATGAAAGTAAGCCGGCACCCGGGCACCGGTGAATACAGCTTGGGGCTGTCGGTGGAAGCGCTGCATACCGCCATCGATTACGCCAAGATCGTTATTGCCGAGGTAGACGCCAGCATGCCGTTTACCCACGGGCAGAGCCTTGTAGACGCCCAGTCCATCGATTACCTTGTCGAAGAAGGTGTAAAGCCTGTGTACGACTTTCCAGCACCGGCTTTCGAGCACCTGTCACCGGAAGAGCGCCGAATCGGCGCATTGATCACCGAGCACTTCATCCGGAACGGGGTTACGCTCCAAGTGGGCATCGGAAAAATACCCGATGCAGTGGTGGGCACCATAAAAGAGGCAAACCCGAAGGATCTGGGGATCCAGACCGAGCTTTACGGTGACGGTTTGATGCTTTTGCAAAAATCAGGAATCGTTACCAATCGAAAAAAGAAGATCAATAAGGGTTACAGCACGACCAGTCTGATTATGGGTTCCCGGGACTTATATGACTATGTCCACATGCGCTCCGGCGTGCAGATGCGGCCATCGTCTTATACCAACGCGGCCCATACCATTCGTCTCAATCATCCCTTCGTATCCGTAAACACCGCCATCGGTGTGGATCTTTTCGGCAATGTCTGGGCCGATTTCATTGATCCCCGGCGGTACTACAGCGGCGTCGGCGGACAGCCCGATTTTATTCGCGCCATTATCGATTCTTCCATCGGTACGCCGATTATTGCAATGAAAAGCCTGACCAACAAAGGTGCATCCAAAATCAGCTTAATGCATCCACCGGGAATCAGCCTGACCGCCTCGGCCTATGACGGTGTTGTGCTGGTGACCGAATACGGAATTGCCGATCTGCGCGGATTGACGCTGGGCAACAAAGCCTTGGCCATCGCCAGTATTGCCCATCCAAATTTTCGCGATGATTTCCTGGGGCAAATCTATGATGATCCCTTGTTTACCAAACCGTTTAATTTTTCAGCAGCCAAAATTCCCCATGGCGTAACCCGCTATCAGGGAGACATTGCCATTGACGATGAAACGGCATCTTAAATCTTGCATAATTTTTCCGGCTCAGAATCCATGCAAACACTACCGGTTCCACATCGAACACTTTTTATGGTGGGAATGATACCCATGGGGTGCGCGCCAATGAAGGGCGTTTGCTCCATGTCGAATAATTAATGAACGCCTTAGTAAAAGACGGTTTTCGATTATAATCTAGAAATGAGGTGGTATGAAAAGACTTAATTCAGAGTATGTTGAAAGAGTGAACCTTCTCGTGAACAATTCGCCCTACTTTTCATTGCTTTCCATGAAAATTCTTGACGTGGGCATCGGATATTCTCATCTGGAAATTGATATTAACCAAAAACATTTACAGCCCTTCGGCCTGGTGCACGGCGGGGTTTTTGCATCCATAATCGATGCAGCTGCCTTTTGGTCGGTTTATTATGACGTTGAAGATCAAAATGCCGGGGTAACCACAGTGGATATCAAGTTAAATTACCTTGCACCGGCAGTGTCCGGGAAGCTCGTTGCAAAGGGCCGACAGATCAAACTGGGTAAAACCCTTGGATATGCAGAGGCCGAGGTGACAAATGAAGATGGGAAAATTCTGGCCCATGGAACATCAACGGTGATGATTCAGCCGGGGAGAGGGTTGACGGATGACCCGCCGCTTCCCCAAAAATTTATACCTTGATCGATCGTAAACGAAATGGATAGCTGAATTAATTGTTTCAGGGGGCGGGGTATTGAAAATCATAATAAATGAATCATCAGATTTGATCGCTTAATCGTATCTTGGGAAAACACCTTGAGACCGGCAAATTCTCCGGGCAAGAGCGATCATGCTAGGAATGTCGATTCCAAGGGGGCAGTAGCAACGTGTACACAAAACGCATCGATCCCATATATTGATGCTGATTTCTTCAAGCGCCGCCCGATCAACCTTCCCTTTCTTTTTATAAATCTTTCCGATGGAGTGAATGAACTTATAGGA
>DATKWE010000272.1:0-6760 GCA_035529735.1 Desulfobacterales bacterium
TATCAGCAAGTCCGGCGCTAACAACAACCAGTAAAGGGGAAGCAGTATAATAATGAGCATCGTAAACAGGGACACAGCCTTGTCAAGGAAGCTTAAAGCACCGGGTTCCGGCATAAAAAATTTAGGGATCCCCCAAAAAAACATACACTTTAAAGTTTTGGCGCTCTGAATGTAATGGGGACAATGGGTGCAGTAAAAATTGAATAGGACGATTGCAAGCAAGATACAAGCGATTATATATAAAATTAACCCGAAGACTGAATTTTTTCCGATGGCGATACATGCTGTAATCAACGGTACGGAAACAACCAGGTTCCAGTATTTGAGAAATCCGGACCCATCAAAAAATGGAAGTTTCTTAGATGCCCACGGGCTTAATGAAAAATGAACTAAAATTGGTTTCAAAGCCTCAGATTGAAATCATTTTGACCCTTTTAACAAAAGGCTTACATCCCCTCAGCTCTGTTGAGAGGGGATCTTGGCTTTGCTCCGACAATCTGAGTGGAATTGAAACTCCTTGCAGCAAGCTGCAGAGAATGTTCTGCCTTGCGGCAGTGCTTCGCAGCGACTGTAAGGAATTCTATCAATTTTTTGATTCGCTCGCTAACCCCTCAGCAAGTTGTGGGGTTAGCGCTCGCTGTTGCAGTTCAGATTTACATTTTCATACAACGGCTTCGGATTTTTGAATCTGTTCCGTTCCCGAAGAAGGGGAAATTCTCGCTTGAGAAGATGCTGTGAGCATATTATAGCTCCAAAGCAAACGGTTTCCGATTGTTCCTGCAAAGCGTTTAAAGAAGATGAGCCCATTGACCGGGTCTTTATCCAGAATCGAATGTACCTTGTTCTTGTCAAATTTCTGAAGTATTGTCTCTTCCAAACATTCTCCCGATGCAGAATAGACATCCCGATCAATGAGACTGGACCACCCGAAAGCCTCGCCAGCATGATCGACGGTGTACGTCACCCCCCCCGCGTCACCAATGCTCAGTTTGACACGTCCTTTGATTAAAATATAAAAGTAAGTCGCAGGATCTCCTTTGTGAAAAATAAAATGTCCTTTTTTATAAGATTCTTTTTCAGCGATATTCATAAGTTCCTTTACGAAATCCCGTTTCATACCCCAAAAAAGATCTGCCTGCTGGATATACATAGCTCCCTCCTTTCACTGCGGGTCGCCACGAACCCGATGATTAGAAATGGCTTGATACCGTAACCATCATCACGGAGTCGTAAATCTATTTTCAAGATTGACCTTTTTAATTTGTTGAGATGATCCTGCTCAAAACAGAACATGTACGGTCCTGTTAAGAGCAAGGCCGGCACATTTTGAGGCATTTCCTCATGGAATAACCACCTTAATGGAATTTGATCGATGTCGGAGTGTTAATGAACTCCTTTGTAATTGTTTGAAGTGACGGATCGATACCCGTTTAAATTCGGGGATGAGAAAATAATCGTAAATGAGGCCAGCAGAAAACCATGTTTCAGTATATGCGTTGATTCAGGGCAGACGTCGAATGTAGTTAAAATACTTTCATATTCAGGAAAATTTGTCCATAGGGCAAAGGCCTTATTTTTATAGGGGAATACCCCAATCCAGTCGGACTTTTGGGCCAGGGTTTCGTGTCTGGCGCAAAAATCCGACTGCGGTCGGTTTTTTTATTGACAAAAGCCGCGATTGCGATTAAATTTACGACCATGGTCGACTTTCGCTGAAAGGAGAAATCATGAGCGGTCTCAGAGAAACAAAAAAGAAAAAAACACGCCAAGCCATTTTAGACGCAGCCATCAAGCTCTTCTCGGAAAAAGGCTTTGAAAAAACAAGCGTTGATGAACTGGCCAAGGAAGCCGGTGTCGGCAAAAGCACTATTTACGGCTACTTTCATACCAAAAACGAGATCTTTTTGGCCTTTTGCGAGGATCAGGTTGATTTTGTTTTTGCCGATCTTGCCCAAAAAAGAGATCCTGACGCCTCGCTACAGGAACAACTTTTGACGTTGTTTATGGGGCAGTTTCGGTACGTTACAAAAAACTACAATTTTGGTCGCATCCTCGCCAGAGAAATGATTTTTCCCAAGGAACTGACTATGGAGAAATCCAACGACCTCTCCGAACGGTATCTCAGCGCCCTGGGTGAAATCCTTACTCGGGCGATATCACGGGGAGAGCTGCGCGACGACCTGGAGCTTCTTTATATTTCGGGTCATTTTTATGCCTTTTACATCCTTGTTCTGTCCGCATGGTATGAACGCCGGTTTCAAAGCGAACAGGAAATTGAACAAGCCCTTCGAAAGCTTCTGAGGCAGGCAATGGAAGGACTTGCTGCCGGGGATGGACAACAAGATATGAAAAAGAGGTAAATACTATGCACACAAAAGATATAGAGCCCCAAACCGAACGAGGTAGGATTGTAAAAAAAATCTGGAACGCCCTGCCCCTAATTCTGTTGAGCGTGACCGTCGTTTTAATCATCAGCCTTTTTTCGGTGATCAATGCGAAGAAGACGAGGATCGCCGAGGCACAGGCTGAAGCTCTGTCCAACGAGCGGCCGGCTACCAACGTGGTGCTTTTGGATGTTCAGCCCAGAATCATACGGGACCGGATCAATCTTCCGGGTATTATTGAGCCGTGGACCGATCTGGAACTGCTTGCCAAAATCAACGGCGAGGTGATCGAAGTGCGGGCTGTGGAAGGCGATCAGGTGGCTCAGGGCGAGGTCCTTGCCCGTATCGATCCGGCCGATTTCCAGATCGCTCTCGACGCTGCCAAAGCCTCATACCGGTTGGCTTTCGCGAACCTGCAACGATTCCGGACGTTGTTTGAAAAACGACTGATTCCTAAAGCTGAACTTGAAAATATTGAAACCCAGGTTCAGACCGCCCAGGCTGAAATGAAGAATGCGGAATTGAGGCTTTCTCGCTGCAATATCACTGCACCGATGTCCGGTGTGATCCGGCGGTTGGACGCCAAGAAAGGCCTGCTTTTAAGCGTTGCCGATCCTATTGCCAGGATCCTCAAAATTGATACGGTTAAGGCGGTAATCGGCATACCCGAGTCGGATGTGGCCACGGTGCGAAACATCGACACCGTCAAACTCACGGTCCAGGCCTTGAACAACCGTATCGTAGAAGCCCGCAAGCATGTTCTTGCCGCTTCACCGGACAACACCGCCCGTCTCTATAATCTGGAACTGGCCATTGCCAACCCTGACGGCATGCTTTTGCCGGGGATGTTCGTTCGGGCGGAGATCGTAAAAAAAGTAGAAGAGGCCAGCATAAGCGTACCGCTTTATACGGTGATCACTCGCAACGGCGAACAGTTTGTCTATGTGGAGGGAGGTGGTGTGGCCAAGCGACAGCCCGTGAAATTGGGAATCCTTGAAGATTGGCGAGTCCAGATTAAAGAAGGGCTTGTACCGGGAGATCGGGTCATCGTCGAAGGCCACCGCAACGTAGAGGACGGACAGCGGGTGAACATCGTCCGAATCCTTTCCGACAAAGAGGGAACACTGCTATGATCGTTTCCGATACTGCCGTCAACAAGAGAATCACCGTGATGGTGCTCGCCGTGATTATTTTCGTCTTCGGAGTTTATTGCTACAACGTCTTGCCCAGGGAGTCCGACCCGGATGTCACCATCCCCAACGTCTTTGTTACCACGGACTACCGGGGGGTCTCTCCCACGGATATGGAGACCGCAGTAACTATTGAGATCGAGAAAAAACTCAAAGGGTTGGACGGTGTCAAAAAAATCCAGTCCGTGAGTAGTGAGGGGCTTTCCTCTATTAATATCGAGTTCGTTACCGGCACGGACATAGATAAAGCCTTACAAGATGTCAAAGACAAGGTGGACGAGGCTAACGGCGAACTGCCCACGGACCTGGAAAATGACCCCTCGGTCTTTGAAGTGAATTTTTCCGAGCTCCCCATCGTGGTCTTTTCCATGAGCGGTAGCTGTGGATTGGCCAAACTCAAGGAGATTGCCGACGATCTCAAGGACGATATCGAGGCCATTCCCGGCGTGCTCGAGGCAGAAGTGACCGGTGGCCTGGAGCGGGAAATCAGGGTGGAGGTTTTTCCTGAGAAACTAGCCTATTACGGGATGTCTATCCCCACCTTTCAGCAGATTCTGTACAGCGAAAACCAGAACACCTCCGGCGGCGCCATCCGAATGGGCGACGGCCGCTTTCAGCTGCGGGTGCCTGGCGAATTTCGAACGCCTTCTGAGATTTATAATCTGATCATGGGCACCCATAACGGCCAACCGGTTTACCTGAAGGACCTCGCCCGGGTCGTGGATGGTTTCAAGGAAGAGACCAGCAGATCCCGATTGGACGGCCACTCTGCAGTGAATATCGCAGTCAAGAAACGCTCCGGTGAAAACATCATCAAAATCAGCGACCAAATCGACCTGCTGATCGCAAAACAACAACCCGTCTGGCCCAGTGGTACCGAGATCGTCAAGGTCATGGACAAGGCAAAAGACATCAAGTTTATGGTCGCCGATCTTGAAAACAACATCCTTTCGGGTCTTATCCTGGTGGTGATCGTTCTCTTTTTTGCCCTGGGGTTGCGAAACGCATTTCTGGTCAGCCTGGCCATCCCTTTTTCCATGCTGCTGTCTTTTACAGTGCTTTATATCATGGGAATTACGCTGAATATGGTGGTGCTCTTTTCCTTGACCCTGGCCTTGGGGATGCTGGTTGACAACGCAATTGTGATCATTGAGAATATTTACCGTTATATGGAGCAGGGCGTATCGCGGATCGAGGCGGCCAAACGGGCGACGTCCGAGGTTGCCTATCCGGTGATCGGTTCCACCCTGACGACGTTGGCCGCCTTTTCGCCCATGCTCTTCTGGCCCGGAATCATGGGGGAATTTATGAGCTATCTGCCGCTAACCCTGATCGTCACGCTCTCTTCCAGTCTGTTTGTGGCCATGGTGATTAATCCGGCATTGGCTTCGTTTTTTATGAAGACCAAAAAGGACAGCCACCGGAAGGATGTGTTAAGTGCCGAAGAGATCGAGGCCGCCGGTGAAAAACCCGTTGAGATCAAAGGCAGGCTGCTTACATCCTATTCGGCAGTGCTTATCTTTGCGCTGCGTCGACCGTTTATTGTGGTGGGATTTGCCTTTGCCATTCTGATTCTGTTTTTCCAAGCCTGGCTGCTGGCGGTGGGCATTGAAAAACCGGTGGAATTTTTTCCGGACATCCAGCCAAAGTCCATGTACGTCAACGTAGATGTCCCGGAGGGCGCGGATATCGACTATATTGACCGGATCATTAGGCGTATCGAAATGGCGGTGGCCGGTATTTCAGAAGAAGACCTGTTCGGCCCGACTGCCGGGAACGGTAGCTGGTATCAGCAGACCCTGTTGCCCAAGACCCATGAAAAAGCCAATGGCGACATTTTTTCAGGTCCCAGCGATCTCGGCAACATCGAGAACATCTATGTCAAGGTGGTAACTTCTTCCAAGAGTTCGATTTTTGACCCCAATGCACCCAACCATGTAGGGATTCGGTTCCTGGACATGGAGGAACGCAAGACATCGTCGTCAGACACCGTCGATGTCATTCGCGAACGGGTTAAAAATATTCCCGGCGGCCGAATTACCGTGGCCATGCAGGAAGAGGGGCCGCCGACCGGCGCACCGATCAATATCGAAATTGCCGGCGATGATCTCCAAATTCTGGGGAACACGGCCAAAAAAATTCGGGCCATCATTTCCCGGGTCCCCCACGTCAAAGACATCCGCGATGACTTTGTCGAGGGCACCCCCTCGGTCAAGGTGGTCGTAGACCGACAGAAGGCGGCACTGTTCGGCCTCACCACCGACATGATCGGTTTTGCGCTGAAAACAGCATACAACGGCCTGGATGTCTCGTCGTTTCGTGAGGGTGATGAAGATTATGACATCACCGTGCAACTGCCCGAGGCAGACCGTCGGGTAACCGACGTGCTCCGAGAGTTGATGATTCCCACACCCAATGGCGAGATGGTTCCTTTGTCGACCCTGGCCACGGTGGAATACAGCGGCAGTATCGGCGACATCGTCCGGATCAACAACAAGCGGGTGGTGACGGTTAAGGCCAATGTGGACGAAACCAAAATCCCCGGTCCGGTGGCCCGGGCCCAGGCTGAAGCGCTTTTGAAACAATATCCCCTGCCACCCGGCTATACCATCGAGTTCACGGGTGAAAACGAGTTTCAGCAAGAGTCCGAGGATTTTTTAAGCAAGGCATTTGTGATTGCCTGTTTCCTTATCTTTTTACTCCTTGTCAGTCAGTTCAACTCGGTGTCCCAGCCCTTTATTATTATGACCTCGGTAATTCTTTCCCTGGGCGGCGCCTTTCTGGGGCTTGCGCTGTTTAAGCAGCCGTTTGGCATCATTATGACCGGCGTCGGGGTTATATCCCTTGCCGGGGTGGTGGTGAACAACGCCATCGTTCTCATCGACTACATCAACCGGTTGCGGGAACGGGGGCTGGCCCTCAAAGATGCGGTGATTAAAGCCGGCGCCACCCGGCTTAGGCCGGTACTGCTCACCGCCGTTACCACTATTCTGGGCCTTATCCCCATGGTTACCGGTGTTTCCTTCGACTTCCGTAATCTGGCGATTTCCTGGGTGAGTGAGTCGAGCCAGTGGTGGCGATCCATGGCCATTGTGGTAATTTTTGGCCTTATGGTCGCTACTTTTCTAACACTGCTGGTGGTACCCACCCTGTATTCCCTGTTCTCCAGCATAGGAGAAAAAGGAC
>DATKWE010000273.1:0-6631 GCA_035529735.1 Desulfobacterales bacterium
GGATCGCCTTCGTGGGGGTGGCGTGAATATTTTACGACCCGGGGGGGACCCATAACCCTTGTGGGGTTCCCCGTATCCTCGATCGGATCGCAATCCAGATGAACCAGGGATATGGTGGAGGCCCCAAGGCACAGACCCAGCGAACTTGTTTTTTCTGAGAGACGCCGTTTCTGATTCAATTGTCCTTTTGAACCTTCATAATTCATTGGAAGCTCAAACCCCGAAAAAAATACAGTATTTGTAATAAAACGACCAAAGTAGCATTAGAACATGTGCCGATTGGGTCAGAAGTATAAAAAATACCGGGTTGTGTGTCAAAGAAAAAGTACCGGATTATTGACAAAATGCGGACTGACGAATTTGTCCTTGTTTCAAAATTTATTCTATGCTATCAAACCGCATTTAAACAGACCTTTTATACAAATATTTTCATGATGAACGTTTAAAAGGAGGAAGAATAGATGATACAATTGAGCAGGAGTGTAGGCATAATTCTGGTTCTAATTGTTGGATTCCTGGTGCAGTTGCTCTTTTCACTGGCAGACCTAAGAGATACGCCGAATAAAGCTGTTGTAGAATTTAGCAAAGGATATTTCCAGCTTGATCGATCGATGGCGGATAGAATCTGCAAAAACCAGCTGACAACTGACGATGTCGATATTGTCGATCAATATCTATACCTCGCAGCAAAAGAGGCAAACGAACGAGGGTTTGATATAAATTTCATGAAAAACAAACTCTACCATATAGAAACCGAGACCCTTTCAAAAAATGATGCCACCGCCAAAATTCGGATAACCGGCAAAACAAGAGTTGCCATCAATCATGCTTATCCGATTGTGGCGCAACTATTTAACATCGGTGCAACCCATGAGGTTGACGAAACCTTCAACGTCATCAAGGAAGACAGCCGGTGGAAGGTTTGCGGGAACCTTTTTTCTTTGCCCTAATATGGAGGATAATGATTCAACGACCTAAACTGTCTTACAATCGCACCATCCGTTTTAACCCGGAGTATAAAATTCAGATGAAATTTGTTTTTTGAAGCTCCCTGCAGCCCTGCAAGGCGGGATTTCCGCTGCGCTACAATCCCGCTTAACGAGATCTTCGACACGCTTGCGGGGAATTCACTCGCTGTTGCAGTTCATAAAACCAAATTGATATAATTTTTCAATCGATCGGAAAATATGGAAATTATATATGCTCGTTTTCGTAAACGAGCCCGCCAGATCGTTTCTCGCTATCCATCTCCCGACTTTTACCAAGATCATTCTTTTGCAAATGAATTGTCCCGTCAGTATTTTGAAACCAATTCTTTTACCGCAGAATTGCTCGAATTTGTTGCAAAACACTTAGAAGATAATTTTGGGCATGGCCTTGAGCATGCTATCAAGGTGGCCATCGATGCAGGCGCTTTGATGATCATCGAAAACAAACTTGCCGAACAAACCGACAACCGAATAAACCGCAGAGTCTCCGTTGTCCAGTGCGCCGGTCTCCTCCACGACATCAAACGCAGGCAAGAAAATCATGCCATTAAAGGATCTGACCATGCAAGGAAAGTTCTGAAACCCTATCCTCTCGATCCCAGCGAGGTTGACGATATCTGCCGGGCGATTCGCAATCATGAAGCCTTCAAGCCCACTGTAAAAGCAGATACCATTGAAGGTGCGCTTGTTTCCGACTGTCTCTATGATGCCGATAAATTCCGTTGGGGGCCTGACAACTTTACAGATACGGTGTGGGCCATGGTATCATACTTTAACATTTCTGTTGTCGAGTTTATGGATCTTTATCCTGAAGGAATGGAAAAGCTTGCCAAAATAAAGCGCACATTCCGAACACGCACCGGAAAAAAATACGGTCCCCAGTTTATAGATTTAGGTGTTTCAATTGGCAAAGAACTCTTTAATGTTATTAATACTGAGTTTGCTCACTTATTATAATTTTTTATCATCCTGATGGATCGAAAATCGCATGAGGTGATTTGATGAGAGGGAACTCTTCACGGAGTTACTACGCCAGACTGAATGTCCGGTTGTGGGTTACATTCGTTTTGATAACTGCCATAACGATGTTTAGTTTGAGCGTTAATATTGAAGCCGGTGAGAATGATTTTCCGTTTTATCCGGGTGAAAAACTGACGTTTCAGCTTAAATGGACGTTTATACCAGCCGGAGAATGCGTTCTTGAGGTACTTCCCATAGAAACCATAGATGGTGTCAAAGCATACCATTTTTTGCTGACGGCAAAATCGAATTCCTTTATCGATAATTTTTATAAGGTTCGAGACAAAATTGATGCCTATACAGACATTGAGATGACCCATTCGATCCTTTACAAAAAAAAGCAGCAGGAAGGAAGAACAAATAGAGATATTGTCGTGAATTTCGATTGGAGAAATAACAAGGCCGTATATTCCACATTGAAGGAGACGCGTCCGCCGATTGATATATTACCCGGATCATTTGATCCATTATCCGCCTTTTATTTTGTCCGTCTTTTTGATCTTCAGAAAAAATCAGCCATTGAACGTCCGGTAACGGATGGAAAGAAATGTATCATTGGCAAGGCAGCTGTTATCCAAAGAGAAACACTTAAACTGGCAAGCGGAACCTATGATACCTATTTAATAGAACCCGAAATCGAACATGTCGGCGGTGTGTTTGAGAAAAGTAAGGATGCTAAAATCCAGGTATGGGTCACAGCGGATCACCGGCGAATTCCCGTTAAATTAAAGAGCAAAGTCGTTGTTGGAAGCTTTGTTGGAGAACTCGTTTCAGCTGAAGGCTTAAAATAAGAGAAAGCAGTGAATAGGAAAAACATGTCAAATGATGGCGCCTTATCCGGAATAACGGTTTTGGATCTTTCACGTCTGTTGCCCGGCCCTTTTTGCACCATGATCCTGGCTGACCATGGCGCACGTGTGATCTCGGTGGAGGATAAACGTTTTATGGCAGACGACCTTTTCATTGCCTCCATCAATCGAAACAAAGAGCACATGTCTCTAAATCTCAAGACCCCGGAAGGCAAAGAGATCTTTTACCGGCTGGTCGATAAAACAGATATTTTACTCGAAGGGTTTCGACCAGGGGTTGTTCACAGGCTGGGTGTTGACTATGATACGGTTCGTTCCATCAATCCCAAAATCATTTACTGTTCCATTACAGGTTATGGCCAGATCGGACCGCATAAGAATCGAGCCGGCCACGACGTGAACTTCCTTGGCTATTCGGGTGTTCTCGATCTTATGGGAGAACCGGACCGGCCGCCATCCATCCCCGGAGTCCAGATTGCAGACATTGCAGGAGGGGGAATGAACGCCGCGATCGGCGTCCTTCTGGCGCTATGGGCCAGGGAAAGGACCGGAAAAGGTCAGCATATCGATATTGCTATGACAGATGGAATGGCAAGCCTTCTGCCGCTGGCGCTGTTTTTTCATCAACGCACAGGAGATGTCCCAAGGCGCGGTGACTCGCTGTTTTCTCACCGTTTCGCTTTTTATAACACCTATGAAACAGCCGATGGCCGCCATATATCCATCGGTGCTGTGGAGCACCGTTTCTGGAAACAACTTTGTGAATATTTGGGTGTTCCGGAGTATGCCGCTCTCCAGCATGATGAAAAATGCAGGGAAGAGATTCTCGATTTCATGCGGACCACTTTCAAGAAAAAGACGCTTGCCCAATGGGAAACTGAACTTGCCGACCTTGATGTTTGCTGGGGACGAATACAGAATCTCAAAGAAGTGCTGGAAGATCCCTATTTCAGAGAAAGGGAAATGGTTGTTGATATCCGACAAAAAGACGGGGTAGAATGCAAAACTCTCGGTATCCCGATTAAGTTGAGTGAAACCGCTGGCGCCATTCGAACACCGCCGGTCGATTTTGGAGAAAGCACGGTCTCTATTCTTCAGGAACTCGGTTATACCGAAAACCAGATAAAATCGTTTGCCAAAAAGGGGGTTTTTTAAGGGATCGAATCACAAGCGTTGGCATACCTTGATTTGTACCTGCAGGATGCGCTATTGGGAAGGTAGAATGATAATGACTAAAAACATATTGGTGATCGACGATAAAACGGACGATTTAAATAATATTACGACCTTATTAAAAGACGTAATCCCGGATTGCCGGGTGATTGCCGTCCGATCCGGTTTGGAGGGGTTAGAACGCGCAAAGACCGAATCCCCTGTTGCCATTCTTCTGGGCATTGACGCACCGGAAATGGAACGGCATTCGTTTTGTAAGCGTCTGAAATCTGACAAAAACACCCAACAAATCCCGGTTATGATGATGATGGAGGCCCAATCGGATTCCAATAGTTATGTTAAGGGATTGGAAGCCGGCGCTGACGTTTTTCTGAATAAACCGATTAACCGTGCTGATTTAAATGCGCAGATCCGTATGGTATTACGCGTCGATGCATTGGAAAAAGAAAAGACCCAACTTAAAAAGCAGCTTCAACAAGCACAGAAGATGGAGGCCATTGGAACTTTGGCGGGAGGTATTGCGCATGAATTCAATAATATTCTTTTCCCCATAATCGGCTACACCGAGATGAGCATGTACGATGTCCCCGAAAACAGCAAAACTCGAAAAAATCTGGAATCCGTCTTAAAAGCAGCCGATCGGGCTAAGGCCCTTATTCAGCAGATTGTCAATTTCAGCAGAAAAGGCGGCCAAGTGAGGAATATTCTAAAAATTCAATATATTATAAAAGAAACGCTCAAGCTGTTGAGAGCATCGTTGCCGGCAACCATAGAAATCCGCCAGGCGATAGACAACGCCTGTGGCCCTGTAGCGGCCGATCCGTCGGAAATACAGCAGATCTTAATGAACCTTAGCACCAATGCATACCAGGCCATGGAAGAAAAAGGCGGTGTACTGGAGGTAACCCTCTCGGAGGTGAATATAGATTCCAGCGATGTATCCTCCAATGTGGATCTGAGCCCTGAATCCTACCTGCACCTGGCGGTTAAAGATACGGGCCATGGCTTTGAAACGGATCAGATAAAGCATATTTTCGATCCGAACTATCGTATCAACAACCAAGATGAAGGCATCCGGACGGGTCTTGGCATGGTATATGAAATCGTCCAAAGTTATAACGGGACTATCGACGTTGACAGTGAACCGGGTCAGGGAACGACCGTGAGCGTTTACCTGCCGCTGCCTCATACGAAATCCGAGACAGTGTCGCATGTATCCACCGAAACCCATATACCATCGGGTAATGAAACGATTTTGCTGGTTGATGATGAAGAAGATGTGCTTGAAATGATGCATTTGATGCTGGAGAGACTCGGATATCGCGTTTTTCCAAAGATAAGCAGCATCGAGACCCTCGAGGAATTCCGCAGGGAACCCGAAAAGTTCGATCTGGTTATCACCGACCAGACCATGCCCAAAATGACGGGAATAGAGTTGGTCCAAAATTTGATGCGCATCCGCCCGGATATTCCGATAATTTTATGTACCGGATTCAATGAAAAAATAACGGAAAATCATACCAAGCGTCTCGGGATCGGTGCACTCATCAGTAAGCCGGTCCGTGTGAAAGAGATTGCACTGAAGATCCGAGAGGTTTTGAACCGGAAATAGTGTGCAATTTGAAATCACCGGCACATCTTCGGGGCATGCAGAACCCGAATAACCCGGAAAAGTGGCTTCACGCTAGGAGAACACATGAAAAATTTCCATAAAAGCAGTGGTGAAAACTTCCATATTTTGGTTGTTGAGGATGATGAACTCATCCGGGATATGATCAAGCAGAATGTGGAGAACGCCGGCTATGAATGCACCATCGCTGAAAGCGGGGTAGACGCTTTAAAAATCCTGGATGCGGGTAAAAAAAATGTGGATGTCATCATAACCGATATCAGAATGCCAGGCCTCGATGGCATTGAATTAACCATGAAAGTAAAAGACAAACATGATTCTGACGTCATCGTTATGACCGGCTTTGCAGAAGATTTTACGTATGAGAAAGTGATTGAAGGCGGCGCAAGCGACTTTTTTCAAAAACCGATCAACCCCAGAGAATTGATGCTCAGGTTGAAACGGGTCCTCAAAGAGCGCATTCTCTTTGCTGAAAGAAATCAAGCGGATGCAGAACTTAAACAAAGTTTCGAAAAATTGCGAAGAGCCCAGGACCAAACGGTCGTCGCGCTGGCATCTGCGTCTGAGATCAGGGACCCATACACGTCCGGTCACCAACAGCGCGCAACCAAGCTGGCGTGTTCCATAGCAGAAAACATGGACCTTTCAGAAAACCTTGTTGAAGGACTCCGTATCGCAGGGTTGCTGCATGATATCGGAAAAATTTCTGTGCCTGCAGAAATTCTAAGCAAGCCCGGTAAAATAACACAGGACGAATATAACATCATTAAACAGCACTGCCAAATCGGATATGAAATCCTTAAAGGCATAGAATTTCCATGGCCGGTTGCCCAAATTGTTTTACAGCATCACGAAAGGATGAACGGATCAGGATATCCACAAGGACTTGCCGGTGAAGAAATTCTTTTGGAATCAAAAATTCTATCGGTTGCAGACGTAATAGAGGCCATGTCCTCCCATCGTCCTTATCGACCCGGTCTCGGTATAGACAAGGCCCTGGATGAAGTCAT
>DATKWE010000274.1:0-3020 GCA_035529735.1 Desulfobacterales bacterium
TTCTCTCGGAAACCCTGCGGTCACCCGATAAACCAATACTGCTACCTCGTCAGCCAGCTCAAATGCCCTAAGTTTTGTGTGATCGCGCATGATTTGTCCCTAAAAGCCTTCAACCTTCAGTCTATCCACCTGAGTAGTTACTTAAATAGAAAACAATATCGATTCAAGTTGATTCAGGTAGCCGCCATAAAAATGATCCGCGCCGTCGATGACTTCAAAGCGGGCATTGGGATTCCATACGGAACGCATTTTTTCTACAGCATCCGCAGGTGCAATATCATCCCGGCTTCCGGTGACAACAAACTTGAGACAATCCATGGGGCCTATGGTGGAAAAATCCATAAATCCCACCGGCGGTGAAACCATGACCATATTTTTCACCGAAACATCTTCCTGAACGGCATGTGCATTCACCCAAGCGCCGAACGAATAGCCGGCCAGATCTATTTGTTCCATTCCCATATCCCCAAGGAATGAGAGGGCGCCCAGTACGTCCTTTTGTTCACCGTCGCCATCGTCATATTTTCCCTGACTTCTTCCAACCCCTCTGAAATTGAACTTTAATGTTGAATATCCCTTAATACTATAGACATGCACGATGGTTTCAACCACCAGATTATACATGTCTCCTCCGTAAAGGGGATGTGGATGGGTCACGACCACGCCCTTTTTTTCATCCTTTTTGTTGAGGAGCCCTTCTATTTCATAATTTTCAGAAAAAAACCGAACTTTCTTGACCATTTTCATTTCCTTTAGTTTCATGACGGCTTTTGAGCCTTAAATTCCAGCAACAAGCACGGCGGTGACAATATCCTTTAATTATCTGTTTTTTATATGATATATCAATAACGGCAATTTATCAATACAAGAGTCTATTTTGGATCGGCATGGGCCTCTCGAGCCCGTCCTTTAGTAGGGGTCGAGGGTAGCTTTACGATATGGCCGGTATTTATAAAATCCCCTTGATTTTTTTCAAAAAGATGTTATTGTCTTTACAATCAATAAAGGACCGACCTTAATTGGCGGCCAGTTTCGTTCTGAAGGAAAGATCCATTTGTCAAATTGGCAACCTCCAGTTTGGAACTATGAGAAATTTTTGAAAGGAGGATGTCATTATGGCCAATGGAATTGTAAAGTGGTTTAACAGCAGCAAAGGCTACGGCTTCATCGAGCAGGAAGATGGGCCGGATGTATTTGTTCATCATTCAGGAATCAATGCAGCCGGGTTTAAAACCCTTAATGAAGGCGATCGGGTTACCTTTGACATTGAGCAGGGACCCAAAGGTCCGTCTGCCGTAAATGTTACCGAGGCATAGATTGTTTTTAAGTTAAACGAGGGCATTTCATGGAGTTATTCTGGAATGCCCTTTTTATTTTGAAAAAAAATCTATCATGCTCCGGTCCGAATCCCATCGAACAAGTGTTCCCTCTTTTTTTTTCAATCTTTCCGAGCATTCTTGTTTTCAACCCCTTATTACCACTGCAACGTTTACATTAAAGCTACCCATAGGGTATGAAAACCGGCATTTTTGATTGAGTTGGAGGTATTGGAATTTTGCGGATATTCGCGATAACCATCTAATCTTTCTAAAAATAATTGGATTATATTGTATTAAAGGAAAAATTGGTGTATTGAGTGATTCAATCGGAGCAATCGCCTTCGAGATTTCATCCGATTGCCGCGCAAGACGCCCAAGTATATTTAATAAAATTCTGTATCATAGGAACGGAGACCATGGGGGAAAATAACCATACCTTTGCCGAAAAAATAACCCAAAAGCGATTTGGGTGTTTGCATGTTTTTGGATTATTGATCATTGGCGCCATTATTACCGCTGCTGTGACCGTCTTGGTGCTCAAAACCTTCCTTTTCCCGTCCGAGTTCAAGCCCGTGACCCTGAGTCCTCATGAAGAGAAAGTCTTGACTGCCAAATTAGAAAACCTTGATTCAATAGGGGCCGGTGTTACTTCACCTAAAAACCATAGCCCCAATACGTCATCCAAAACAGACCGATCTGCGCCGAATGCCACCCTCGAACCGGAACCTTACAGTGAAAAAGGCCTTAAAAGGGAAATCGTTTTCATGGAGAAGGAGCTCAATGCACTCCTTGCAAAGAACACGGATCTTGCAAGAAAACTGGCCATCGATTTGTCGGACGATCTGGTCAGTGCAAAGCTTCTGCTGCCCCTTGATGACGATTTTCCCATACTTGGCGGCAAAATCCTCCGTGTCAAAGCCGGTGTGGTTCTTTCATACAATGAGGGCAAGCCCGTGGTCATCCTGAAAGGGATTACCATCATGGGCCTGCCCATGCCCAATGCCTGGCTGGGGGGAATAAAGAATATCGATCTGGTTGAAGAATTTGGGGATCGCACCGGTTTCTGGAAAACTTTTTCAGAAGGGATTGAAAACATCAAGGTCGAGGACGGCTTTTTAAAGTTAGAGTTTAAAGAGTGATGGTTGACAGAAAAAAATCTACACCCCTGACTGAGCCAATACCCAGGATTCCTTCTTTCCCTTTGGTTTACGCTCATTTAGGGAAAATTCTTAAATGAGGCATCGTATGCGGCTTCTCAAAGAATACACAATTCGATTGGTGTTTACCGCGGGCATCCTATTGGGAGTTCAAATCCCCAATTTTATCGATCAGTACACTCAGAAAATCAGCGCACATCAACTTGAAGCCACCAAAAATTTTAGCGGCTTCCAGGCGACAGCAGACAAGTTTCACGGGGGCAGCATTAACGCGTTGATCGAACGACACGAAACCAGTAACGATCCTGTATTTCAATCAGAAGCCACCCCCATAAAAGAAATCCATTCCAGGATACAGGCATTCTCATCGGAAATGAAAGCCCTGAACGCCAATCTCTTGGGCAAAATATTTCATGTTGCATTCAAATCCGATCGTGCGGTCATAAAAGAAACCCTGTCGGAATATTCAGCGACGATCCCCTTGAACACGGATGCCATCATCTGCGGCTTGGGATTGGGCATGATTTCGGCCTTGCTGTGCGAC